>CALIJH010000203.1 GCA_938017765.1 uncultured Leptotrichia sp. | reverse complement strand
CTCGGCTGATGCCCTTCTCAAAGCATCAATAAAAATAAGCAGTTCCATTATACTCTCGTTTACAGGTCGTGAAGTAGACTGAATGACAAAAACTTTACATCCTCTTACACTTTCTTCTGATTTTATAAATATTTCTCCATCGGAGAATCTTCTCATTTGAAGTGGTGCCAAATCCACTTCAAGATACTTTGCTATTTTCTCTGCCAGATCTGTACTCGCTGAACCTGCAAAAATTCTAATCTTCTTCTTATCTTCTTCGCTCAAGGCTGTCATTTTATTTTTTCCACCCTTCTTTATTTGTTTGTCTTGCTCTTCCAAATGCCAATGTTTTTTCAGGTACTTTTTTCGTTATTGTCGAACCTGCCGCAGTAAAGGCTTTTTCTCCTATTTCCACCGGGGCGACAATAGTCGAATTACTTCCAATAAACACATTTTCTCCTATAATTGTCTTATGTTTATTCTTCCCGTCATAATTACATGTAATTGTTCCTGCTCCGATATTGGTATTTTTTCCGATTTCCGCATCTCCCAAATAAGTTAAGTGTCCGGCTTTTACTCCTTCTTCCAATACTGATTTTTTTATTTCTACAAAATTTCCTATATGTACATTTTTTTTCAGATGTGTATTAGGTCTTATATGAGCAAAAGGTCCTATAGTTACCCCGTCATCCAGTTTTGACTGCTCTATGAGTGAAGCTTCTATTTTGACATTGTCGGCTATAATGGAGTTTTCTATCCTTGTGTTACCTAAAACTGTACAACTTCTGCCTATTTTAGTATTTCCCTGAATAATTACATTAGGGTAAATTACTGTATCTTCTCCTATTTCGACTTCTTCTTCTATGTATGTTGTATCAGGGTCTATGAGTATTACTCCGTCATTCATAAGTTCCATATTTTTTCTATATCTTAGGATTATTCCCGCCTGAGCAAGTTGAGCTTTGGAGTTTACACCTAAAACTTCATCTTCATCTTCTATTTGATAACTTTCAACTTTGTATCCCTCTGCAGAAAGAAATTTTATAGTATCGGGTAAATAATATTCCCCTTTTATATTGTTATTGTCTATTTTTTCAAGGGATTTTAAAAGGCTTTCATATTTGAAAATATAAACTCCGCAGTTTACTTCTTTAATTTTTTTCTGTTCCTCCGTTGCTTCTTTTTCTTCAATAATGTCCACAACATTTCCGTCTTTTTTTATTATTCTCCCGTATGCAAAAGGGTTTTTCATTTTACATGACAGAAGTATACAGTCAAGTTCCTTTTCATAAAATATTTCTTTCATTTTATTTATAGTTTCTTCTCTCAACAAAGGAGTGTCTCCGTACGTTATCAGAACATCATCTTTATATTCTTCTATTTTCTCCTTTGCAATGAGTACAGCGTGTCCTGTTCCCAGCTGTTCTTTCTGTTCCACATATTCAATATCTCCCATTGATTTCAGCACTTCGTCTTTTTTATGCCCTAAAATGAATATATTTTTATCGACACCTGTATTTCTAAGCAACTTTAAAACTCTTTTTAGCATCGGCATTCCGTTTACTTCGTGCAATACTTTCGGCTTCTCGGATTTCATTCTTGTCCCTTTTCCCGCAGCCAATATTAAAGATAACATTTCTCCTCCTCATTTGTGTTATATTTTATAATTTCTCATATTATATTAAAAATTTTATTTCAAATTAAATCTCTTTATTGTTTTTTGATTATATCAATTTTTTTATTTTAATTCAACGGTTCATTTGGAATTTATTCCCTGTCATTTTTATTTCCGCGAGTATATCCTAAAACATAATCCAGATTTATATTTTTCATAGAATTGAAAATACTCTGTTTAATTCCGGGATTTTGCTCTTCAAGGCTCCTTAGCAGTTCTTTTACTTCTCTTCTTTTACTTGAAGTTTTTCCCGCTTCTATTGTACATCCGCAGTTCATCGGTCTTATTCCGTTTTCTTTGGTATAATCTATTATATCTGCTTCTCTTACATAAATCAGGGGTCTTATTAACGAAAGATTGCCCGAAGAAGATTTCACTTTCGGTGTCATTGTCTTTACTGTTCCTGCATAAAGTATATTTATCATTGTAGTTTCTATCATATCATCAAAATGATGACCTAAAGTCAATTTATTGTAACCGAATTCCTCAACTTTTCTGTAAAGTATTCCTCTTCTCATTTTTGCACATAGAAAACATGGATAATCCTGTGCTTTTTCATTAGCTATCTCCCATATATTTGTATCTATTATTGCACAATCTATATTTAAATTTTCCAGATTTCTTTTAAAATTATTTAAATCTGATTCTCTAAATCCGGGATTTAAACTCACTGCTTTAAATTCAAAATTTTTACTTTTATCTTTTTTCAACTCATGAAATAACTTTACAAGCAGCAGGCTGTCTTTCCCTCCTGATACACCTATCGCTATTTTATCTCCGTCTTCTATTAAATCAAAATCATTTATGGCTTTTACAAACTTTGTCCATATGGATTTTTTATATGTTGTCCTGATACTGTTCTCTATTTCACCGACTTCTTTCATAGGGCCGTCAGGTATGATTGCCTCACAGACTAAATTTACCATTTTATTTTTTTCTCTCCTTGTATTGTATTTTATTGTGTGTTTATTGTATTTTTATATCATTTTTATATCATTAAATTATAAAGTTCATAATTTAGTTATTTTTCTGCTTCACTTAGACAATTTTTTCTAAAATTTGATATTTTTTGATATTTTATTTTTTAATACCTTGTATATATTGACTTCCAATTCTTGATGTTTTTTTATTCGATATTTTTTCAAATTTTAAATCTTAAATCGATTTCCTTTTTTAAAGAAAATCGAGCCGTTCAAACGACCCGCTTTCTCCTTTATATATTGAATGCCAGCTTGTCAGATGTTATGAGATGTTTCTGCTCATCAAGTTCAGCATTGCATTGTCCTGTTGTGTTACATTTATTTTCTATATATTTTATTTTTTCAATCAGCCCTTCATCTCTTGAGTCGATTTCAAGAGCAGCTTTAAACTCTTTCAATGCTTTTTTATGTCTACCCATATGCTCGTATTTTCTTGCAAAATCAATATGTGCAGTATACATATCAAAATCAAGGAAAATTGCCAAATCATAGCAGTCTACAGCATCGGAAATTCTCCCTCTTCTGGAAAAAATATTTCCCAGCAGGAATAGTACAAAAGGCTCAGCTTCATTTAAATCAAGAGATTTATTCAGATTTTCTTCAGCTTTGTCAAGCTGCTCATTTTCATAATATAAATATCCTAAAAATGCTCTTATTTCATGATTTACAGGCTCCAACTCGACCAATTTTTCATATATTTCTATTGCTTTATCATTTTTTTTCAAAGCATGATAAATAGAAGCCAATGTCTGCAATGCTTCTACATCGTCAGGATTTTCTTTGATTTTATTTTTATACTTTTCCAACATTTCCTCATTATTGTTGTTATATCTGATTTCTCTAAAAATTAATGTCTCCAACATGCTGTTTCAACTCCTAAATGGTCTTATATGTTTAATTCTATCATAAATATCACTTTTAGTAAACATTTTTTACTGTATTTTGGTATATTTTTTATCCTCTACTTATTTTTCTGTAAATATGTGGAGAAACTCCAAAATATTTTTTAAAAATTTTTGTAAAATAATTTGCATCTTCGATACCCACATATCTGCATACATCAGATATTCTGTCATCTGTTTCAAGAATTCTTCTGGCAGCGACAGTCATCTTGATTTCCATGAAAAATTTATTAGGAGATTTTCCCGTGTGTCTTTTAAAAAGCCTTCTGAAAGAAGCCTCACTGATATCAGATATTCTACAGTAATATTCTGTGGAAAATTCCCTAGAAGGATTATTTATCATATCGTTTACAATCGTCTGTACTCTGCTGTCTATTTCTCTGTTATAGTACTGTATTTTACATGTCCTGCTTTCACCTTTTTCTTTTGAAATATTTATAAGATAGCCTACTATTATTTCGAGATATCCTCTCAGAACAAATGACATCCCTGGCTTATCGCTGTTCTTTTCTTTTATCATGGAATAGAAACAGTTGATAATAAATTCATCCTCACAATTGATTTGCGTATCAAAATTCATTATTTCAGACCATATTTTTAGTCCATGTATCGAATAGGAAGCGGTAAATCTTACACTTATGAAAGAAAAATGATTTGAAGTGGACATACACTGAAGATTACAGCTTTCAGGTATATAAACAATATCATTCCTGCTGACATTATAGATGTTTCCGTCTATTACAAACTTAGCCTCCCCTTCTACTATAAATCTTATCATGGAATACGGAACTTTTTCTTCCTCAAATTTCCAGTCCCTGTTAAAAGTATATATATCCACATAAAGGAAAGCAAGATGAAACGCTTTCATTAATGAATTAGTTTCCATATTCTATTTCTCCTGCTATTATTTTATACTAATTATACCCTAATAAAGTTTATAAAACAACTTTTTCTATATAATTTTTCTATATCAGAACATCTATATAATCGTTTTTTACTATAATTAATCGTTTTAACAGTCTTGTTTTATTAAAAAATAAAGGTATACTCTTAATAATCAAAGGAAAAGATGACGTCAATTATTTTCACATAATTATCATACAAATATATTACAAGATATATTATTTCAAAAATAGTATATTTCAATTATTTTAGAACATAATAAATTATGATATTGAAAGGATGGAAAACACATGAAAAAGAAGATAATCCTGTTGCTTGTAACATTACTGTTCCTCATTATTTCCTGCGGAGGTTCCAAAAAATCTGAAAATAGCGGAGAACTGGAAGGAGAAATAGTATTCTGGCATTCATTCACTCAAGGACCGAGAAATGAGTTTATGAAACAGGCAGCTGAAGACTTTATGAAAAAACACCCAAAAGTAAAAATTAAAATTGAAACATTTGCATGGCCTGAATTTTATACTAAGTGGACAACAGGACTACAGGCAGGACAAGTACCTGATGTGAGTACGGCATTGCCTAACCATGTTGTAGAGCTGCTTCAGGCAGACGCTTTGGTTCCTATTGACGATGTAATTGATCATATTGGAAAAGTCAGATTTTATACTGCACCTCTTACAGAAGGAGAACTGGACGGAAAGCATTATTCCATACCCCTATATTCACATGCACAGGTAATGTGGTACAGAAAAGATTTATTACAAGCTGCAGGACTTGAAGTTCCAAAAACATGGATTGAACTATTTGAGGCAGCTAAAAAATTGAATAATCCTCCTCAAGTTTATGGACTTTCAGTTCCTATGGGTCTTGGAGATATGATGGCAACAAGATTTCTGAATTTCTATGTGCGTTCAGCAGGAGAAACTCTGATAACTAAAGACGGAAAAGCAAATTTGACGAGTAAGGCTGCCATAGACGGAATAAATTACTGGGTAAATATGTATAAAACTGTATCTCCAAAAGGTTCAGTAAATTTCAAGGTACTGGATCAGGCCACTCTTTATTACCAGGGAAAAACGGCTTTTGACTTTAACAGCGGTTTTCAAATAGGAGGAGTAAAACAGAATTCGCCGGATCTACTGGATAAAATAGCTGCGGCACCAATTCCAAAAATAAATGCAACAGACCCTGAACAGGGAATAGAAACTTCAAATATACCTGTAATCGTATGGAAAAATAGCAAACACCCTGAAATTGCAAAAGCTTTCATTGAAAGCTTATATGAAAAAGAAAAATATATTAAATTTTTACATTCTGTTCCAGGTGGTATGTTACCAGCCTTAAAAGATATTTCAAATGACCCTGAATATTTAAATGATCCAATAATAAAACAGTTCCATGATACAATCACGGTGATTAATAATGCTGTTGATAAAGGTACTGCAATCGGAATGGAATTTGGTCCGAAACCTGAAGCCGGTATAATTACAAGCCAAGGAGTAATTGAAAAAATGTTTCAGGAAATTATACTGAAAAATGTCCCTGTGGAAGAAGCCGCAAAAAAAGCTGAAAAAGAATTAAATGATTTATTTGCTGCGGCGAAATAACTTTAACGAACCGTATAACAGGAAAGGAATACCCATGAAAAAGAAAAAAATTAATATTGATAAGATAAATCTATTGTTTGTTTTACCTGCTATGCTAATTGTTTTTCTTTTACTGATTTATCCTATATTTTCGAGCATATACTTCAGTTTTACATCGAAAAACTTAATTAGACCTTATTATAAATGGATCTGGTTTGACAATTTTAAATTTGTCCTGACTAATCCTGAATTTTATCATGCATTCCTAAACTCCATAAAATGGACTATTTTATCAATTACAGGACAACTTCTGGTAGGATTTATAGCTGCTCTTTCCCTAAACAGGATTCCGAAATTTTCAGGATTTTACAGAACTCTGCTTATTATCCCGTGGGCATTTCCTGCTATTGTTATAGCATTTTCATGGAAATGGATTTTAAATGATGTTTATGGATTTGTACCAAATTTACTTACACAGCTTCATCTTACAAAAGAAAACATAAATTTTCTGGCAGATCCAAAAACTGCTTTCTGGATAGTACTGTTTATAAATATTTGGTTTGGAGCTCCCCTGTTTATGGTAAATATTCTGGCAGCCTTAAAAACTATCCCACGTGAACAGTATGAAGCCGCCATTGTTGACGGAGCATCTTCTTTTCAGGTATTTCGTTATATAACAATAAGACACATACGTGGAGTTATAGGATTACTGGTTGTTTTAAGAACAATATGGGTTTTTAATAACTTTGATCTGCTTTATCTGCTGACCGGAGGAGGCCCTTCAGACTTGACTACTACACTGCCTATATATGCATACAAGACAGGGTGGAACCTGAAAAGACTGGGAACTGCATCTGCAGTTACTATTTTGCTCCTTCTATTCTTGATGACAGTATGTTTTGGATACTTTAAACTGCTTAACAAATGGGAAAGAGAGGATGATAAATAATGAAATACAGTTATAAAAATAATATCTTTAATACATTAATCTACCTGCTTTTAACTGTCATGGCAGTAATTGCTGTATTCCCTCTGATATGGATTATCCTTTCCTCTATAAAGCCTTCGAGCGAAATGTCCAGTAATCCATTGGCATTTGTTCCTAAAAAGATAACATTTGATTATTATAAACAGGTTCTGTTCAGTCTAAATTTTATAAGAAATATAAAAAACAGTTTAGTTATATCTTTTACAGCAACTTTAATAACTATTGTTGTTTCAGCCCTTGGAGCTTACGGGATAGTAAGATTTTTTCCTAAAGTAGGTAAAAAAATGACAAAAATGCTTATTACTACTTATATGTTTCCTACTATCCTGCTGGCAGTCCCGTATGTAACTGTTATGGCAAAATTAGGATTAATCAATACTTGGATTGGTGTAGTTATTACTTATTTATCATTTTCCATTCCATATGCAATATGGATGCTGATAGGATTTTTTCAGACTGTTCCTA
Source organism: uncultured Leptotrichia sp. (assembly GCA_938017765.1). Lineage (GTDB taxonomy): Bacteria > Fusobacteriota > Fusobacteriia > Fusobacteriales > Leptotrichiaceae > Pseudoleptotrichia. The sequence goes on along the minus strand of CALIJH010000203.1, from coordinate 10,593 downwards.
TTGGAATTGAGGAAGCCGCAAAAGTTGATGGTGTAGGAAAATTTGGGATATTTTTTCAGATTGTACTTCCTATAGTATCTCCGGGAATTGTTTCAACTGCTATTTATACATTTATTAATACATGGAATGAGTTCCTGTATGCACTGCTTCTAATAAATAACTCTGAAAAAATGCCTCTGTCTATAGCTCTTTATTCGCTAACAGGCTCGGAAATACTTGACTGGGGACAAATGATGGCAGCATCGGTAATTGTAATCCTGCCTTCAATAGTATTCTTTATGATTATACAAAATAAAATTGCAGGTGGATTATCAGACGGATCTGTTAAATAAAAATATTAAAATTAATTATAGATAAAATATTAAAACACATAATTTTGAAGAAAGGAGAGGTCTATCTTAAAAAAATACAGATAGAGCATATAAAAAGTAAATCTGTTCTTCTGTTAAAATCTTTCTCATAAATATATTTCTTATTTTAAATTCTAAATTTTTTGAGATAGCCCTATTACAAAAATGAAAAATATAAATTACGGAATAATAGGAACCGGATATTTTGGAGCACACTTAGGGAGAATATTGAATAAACTGGAAGGAGCAAAAGTTATCTCCATTTATGACCCTGAAAATACAAAGAATATTGCTGAAGAACTTGGCTGTGAAGTCTCAAAAAATATTCAGGAATTATGCTCAAGGGAAGATATTGATGCAATAATAGTTGCTTCTCCAAATGGAGCACATAGGGAAGCCGTTTTAGAAGCTGCAAAAAATAAAAAACATGTATTTTGTGAAAAACCCATTGCCCTTTCATATAAAGATTGCTCAGAAATGATTGAGGCTACAAAAAAGAACGGTGTTATCTTCATGGCAGGACACGTTATGAATTTTATGAATGGTGTCAGAAAAATAAAACAGTTAATAAATGACGGTGTTATAGGAGAAGTCCTACATTGCCATTCTTTAAGAAACGGGTGGGAAAAAGAGCAGAAAGAAATCAGTTGGAAAAAAATAAAGGAACTTTCAGGCGGACACCTCTATCATCATATACACGAACTGGACTTCATACAATTTATAATGGGAGTACCTGAAAAAGTAACAATGGTCGGAGGAAATATTGCACATAAAGGAGAAAAATTTGGTGATGAAGATGATGCTCTTTTTATAACTCTTGAATTTCCTAATAAAAGATTTGCAACTCTACAATACGGTTCTGCATTCAGATGGCCTGACCATTCTGTAAAAATTCAAGGTACTAAGGGAGCTATTTTACTCGATTTGCAAGATGTAGGTGTTACTTTAAAGATTGATGACAAGGAAGAAAAATTTCTTCTACATCGTACGAAAGAAGAAGATGACGACAGAACAAGAATATATAAGGGACTTGAAATGGACGGTGCAATAATGTATGGGAAACCTGACAGAATACCTCCTTTATGGCTTCATGGAATAATGGAAATGGAAATGGAATTTCTACATAATATTCTTCAGGGAGCTAAGATTGACAAGGAATTTATTCCGTTGCTGGACGGTACTGCTGCAAGGGATTCTATCCTGACAGCGGATGCTCTCACTAAATCTTTACTGGAAGACAGAAAGGTGAAATTATCCGAACTCTTATAAATTCTTCTTTGTTTCATTGTAATATATATAAAAAGCTGATTAAAAGATATAAAAAATGAAAAATTATAGAAAATTTTACTGAATTGACATCAAGAGACTAATTAATTAATTTAAATAATTGCCAAGGATTAACTTCTATAAAAATTGGAAGTTAGTCCTTTTATTTAATGTTTATCTGTTGAAAATTATCTGATTAAATGGTAATATATTAGTAATACGATTATGTAAATATATTTGATTAATAAAAAGGAGATTTTATCTATGAAAAACAAAATAGAAAACAAAATAAGACTCTTATTTATTCTTAGTTTTTTCCTGCTTTCATTCAATGTTCTTTTCGGGGAAAGAATTTCATTCAAACAGTTTTCCGAAGAGATAAATAAAAACATAAAAGACGGTTCAATGGGCTATATTCAAAATCAGCAATGTTTTGTTTCATATTCAAATATAGTTTTTAAAAATTTCTATATCAACCATATAAAACTTTATGCAACTTGTATTGAGATAGACCCTACAAAGAAAATTGAGTGGGATCATCCAAAAATACCTGAAGATGCAAAAATTAAAGTTATTTATTTATCAGGAGAAGATTTTGCGGAAAAAACAAGGGAAGAAATGAAAAAAGGTAAAAAAACATTTGTTTTCAAGAAATTAGCTTATTACAAAAAAGGACATGAAAAATATAAAGAAGACGAATATTATTATTTTGAATAAGTTTTAAAAAGGCTGCCAAAATTGGCAGCCTTTTTATAGTTTCTTTACTTTAAGCTTTTAATCAAAAAATTTCAAAGATTTTCAGGATTTTTATCTTAATATATAATTCTAAATCCTAATCCTCCTTTTACATTTTTACCTTTTGTTTCATATCCTGCATTTAATGTTACTCCAAATCTTGTATTTTCAACACCGATATTCAAGTCTGTCTTAAAGTTTCCTTTTTTGTCCTCTTTTTCCCCTCTGATATTATACCAGTCGGCATCTGTATAGTTTACTCTTAATTTGTTGTTTATATTACCGACTTTTCCTAATTCAGTTTCATAAGCCAATCCTAACGACGTTGTAAACGTTGCTTTTTTAGCTACAGGCTGTCTGTATTTGAATTCTATTCCTGCTTCAGGTTTTACTGAATAGTAGTCGTCTCCTTTTACAGCCAGTCTCAATTCTCCGCTTTTCTCTTTGATATCACCAAATTTACCATATTCGAGTCTCAAGCTTCCATAAGGTCTGATACTGAATCTTTCGCTCGTTCTGAATTCTTTTGCGAGTTCATTCTTGATCGCTGCTCCGTAACCTGTGTAGCTACCTTTCGCTTTGAATATTTCATCAACTACAAGGTATTTTCTATCCATTTCACTTCTACTTACAAAACCTTCTCCTGCCACTGTCCAGCTCATATCTCTATTTTTACCGAATACTTTTGTTCTGTATAATCCGGCTTTCAGCATTAGAGTTTCTTCTTTGGATTTTCCTATATCTTTAAATTTATAAGTATTATAGACTGTTCCTGCATACCAACCTGAACTTTCTCCTATTTTCAGAGTTTCATTTTCATTGATATATGCAACCCCGTAAGCATTATTTGTGTAGTCTTTTATTCCCGCAGTTTCAGTTCTGTATTCTCCTCTTGTCCCAAATGTAGTCATTTTATTGGATTTCTTAGAAGAAGTATCCCATTCTCTTGAAAGTTTATCAATCTCGCTATTTAAGATTTCACTTGTTTTGTACAATCTCAGTTGAGTATTTGCATACTGTCTACCTATCATTTCTTCAGCAGCCTGTGCCCACAGTATACTTTCATTATCACCTATGTTGTTTAATTTATTGAATAATGCTTTTTCACGGGAATCAAGAGCATTCATTTTGTATCTTTCTTCCACTCCTGTCAAGTAAGCACGTGTGTTGTTGTCTTTAGCATATTTTTGATAAGGAACTTTTACCATAGTTACACTTTTTTCATTATTATCATAAGAAGCAAACCAGTGTAATGCTCCTGAATATATATTAAGCTCTACCTGTGTATTTGATAAAAGTGGTTCCATTACTGATTTCAATGTTTCCCATGGTACTTTTACAGTTGTCTGGTTTGTTTTCTGAGCAGCTTCAGCTCCTATCACTACATCCACTTTTCCTGTTGGATTAAATCCTGTACCTTCTATTCCTCTCGTTCTTCCTAAAGTATCTACATATACTCCAAAATTTGTCCACATAGAATCTCTTTGAGGTCCATTTACATCAGGAGGTACAATTTGTGCAACCTGAGGTACTCCGTCAACAACAGCTCTTAAATTTCCACCGATATTTTTCAACTCTACTCCACCTACAGGAAGTTTTGTAGGGTCGTATACATCTATTTTAAAGTATTTCTGTGCTCCACCGTTTGCAGTTATAGTTGCTCCCGTAGCATTAACTTTGCTATCTTTAGCTGCTTCAGTGTCATTATCACCGATAGATTGTCCGTCAGCACTTTGAGCATTACCGTGCTGAACTCCTACAGCTCCGCTGCCATTTACCACTATACGTCCGTAGTTTTTAATTCTCGCACCTTCTATTCTTACTCCGACTCCTGAATTCGCGTCTATTTCTATATTACCTCTATTTTCGAAAGTACTTCCATTTAATGCCACTACTCCCATTATACCTTTTACATTAGGGTTACCTGCATAGTTTCCTGCCGTTTTTATATTTCCGTAGTTTACTCCTGTAGCACCGTTATTCAGATACATTCCTGTCATTTGTTCTATTTTATCCGAAGCTGTTGCATTCGAAGCATCAAGTATAATATCTCCCCTATTTTCAACCGTAGTTCCTCTTCCACTTCCATATATTCCTATACTTCTGTGGGAATTTACAACTATTTTACCGTTGTTTACAAGAGATAATGCTCCTCCGTTTGTGGATTCTCCTGCCATTCCGATTGAATATTTTCCTGTTTCAGGGGCATTTTCATCTGCCAGATAGCTTTTTGATACTGTTATAGTTCTTCCTGCTTTGTTTTCTGCAGAACCGCTTCCAGTAATCAATATTCCGACATTTTCTATTCCTGAACCTTGATTTATGTCGGCGTCATTTACTATGTTTGTTCCGTCTTTACCGTACAACGCAACACCCTGTCCGCCTGTCATTGTTATAGCTCTGTTATTTACTACGTTACTTCCATTTCTTGCATATACATAAACACTGTCATTTCCGACAAACTGAGTTCCCGAAACATTTGTGAAACTTCCACCGTTCATAGCATATCCTATTGAAGAAGTTCCTAATGTTGTCGGTCCTGTTCTCAAGTCGCTTATAGTTGCATTATCTGCAAATACTCCTACTGCACCGTCTCCTATATTGAATATCAGTCCATTATTCAGATTTAATGCTCCGCCTATTTTATATATTCCCGTACCTTCAGAACCTATTCCTAATATTCCGTCTACGCTGGCATTTCCTCCGTTTGAATATATACCTATGGATTTTTCTCCTGCCTGAACATTACCTGTATTTGTTATTGAACGTCCGTACATTGCTATAGCAGGACTTGAAGCATTTGTAGAATTACCTACTCTTATTGTCGCACTGTTTGTAATGTCTCCATTTGCAAACATAGCTATGGAGTTATCTCCTTGTAAGTCTATACTTGTGTTTGTATTAGTAAATCCGTTATCGGAATATATTCCTTTTGCTCCCGCTCCTGTACTTGTTATTGTTCCTCCTGTAAGGTTAAGTGTGGAATTTCCTTTTGCATTTATTCCGAGACCGTTACTTCCCAAAGTTATACGTCCTGCACTGTTTATCGTTGTATTTTGTCCATATACTGCTATTCCGCCGTTATTTGCTCCAAAATCTATATGAGAACTTCCACTCAATGTTATTTTGGAATTTGCAGGGTTATTATTTTTATTTAATGCTACCACTCCGTAAGGATTTTCACCTTCGGCATTGATTGTTCCTGTATTATTCAGTTCTATTGTACCTGTCGATACATTACTGTCAAGGTCGTTTATACCGTATAATGCAGCTCCATTTTTACCTATTGTTACAGTTCCTTTATTGTTTATTATGGAACCTCTTGCACCTACTAATCCTGCTCCGCCTTCACCTGTATTTTTTACTAAGGCATTTGTTTCATTGTCGATAGTACCAAAGTCTATAACTGCAACTGCAACTCCACCTTGATTTGTTACTTCAATAGCGTTATTATTTGTTATTTTCAAACTGGCAGCTGTTACTCCTGTTGTTTTATCCTGACTTTGTGCCACAACATATTTCATGTTATTTGCTATTGCATTTCCGTTATTAGTAATTTTTGCATTTATATTTACATTTGAAGATATAGCATCTGCTGCATGGAATCTGTCATCTGCATTATCCAGACTTACAGGTGTATCAATGTTGAATGTAATATGTTTTGCAGTCAGCGCTTTATATCCTGTACCTGTTGCGTAACCTATTACATCAGTACCTTTTTTGATTTCTCTTCTTCCGCCTGTTGCAGGAGCTACTGTACTTAAGTTTACAGCACCTGTACCCTCATACACAAACAATCTTGAACCCGGTTTCATAGTAAGGTTTATTTGCTCTGTTCCTGCTATACGTTCCATAATAGCTGTCGTAAGAGCGTCAAGAGATGTGGCATTTTCAGAATAGAAAGCATTTCCTCCTGCTTCTATAGTCGCTGTAACTCCTGTACCAAATTTAAATTTACCTCCCGAATTACTGTAGAACAATAATCCTCCGTCTTTTACTGTGGCATTCAGGTCATTCATTTTCATTGTGGAGTTACCATCCGCAAACATTGCTACAGCACCATTACCCGAAGTTATACTTCCTTTTAAAGTTGTATCCGAGTTTGCACCTTTGGAGTACACTCCCACTGACTGTTTTCCTGTTACATTTATTTTACCGCCATCTGAAATATAGTTCCCTTCATTCCATACTCCTATATTTTCTTCTCCACCGGTAATGTTTATTTCCGAATCAGCGGCAGAAACTCCTGTACCTTTTGCACCACCGTCTATTCCGATATACATTCCTGTATTGGATTCACCTTTTGTAATATTTATTTTTTTAGTATTTATTATTTTACCGAATGTTCTTGTTCCTGCTGCACCTTCATTAGTACTTACATTTGCATTACCTTTTGCTGTTGCCATTCCGATATTTTTTCTAATATCTTTATTTTCAACACCTGCTGTTGCATCTCCTATATTTATTTCTCCCTGGTTATCTGCGACAGCGTCTCCACCTGATGCGAGCATTCCTATATTTCTACCGTCTTCTTTCGTAACTGTACCTACAGTAGTTGTAAATTGGCTTCTTCCACCTTTTATGTTAATTTTTCCTTTATTTATCCCTTTTTGTCTGGAATCAGCTTTATTAAGGTTTCTTGATGTCTGAGGTGTTGGTGTTCCACTGGTAGTAGGAGCGTACATAGCCGCATCAGGAGCAGTATCAAGGTCAACTACTTGTCCTGTAGCTATTCTCATTCCTATATTGTTACTGTTATATTTATTATATTTATCAGGAGCATCTCCAGGACTTTGAGCTTGTAGATTTATTTCCCCTTCTGACACAAAAGTATCCTTAAATGTTGTTTGCAGGAACATACCTGAGTTTCCTTGTCCTGAAACGTTTATTTTTCCACTACCCATATTTTTTACGACATTTTCTCCCGCACTTATAGGTTTAGGAGTAGGATTACCCGCAATAGTTCTATAATCATTAGTAGCAGTGTCCCAGTGTCTTACATTTCCTGTTTGAGTAGGGTCTTCTATTACTGCTATCCCCGCAGAACTTCCGTTTCCGTCAGCTCCACCACTACCTGTATTAGGTGTAAGAGGATTGGCAGCATTGACAGCAGCATTGGATGCAACTTCGTTATATCCTGAAACATTTATAGTACCGCTATTTGTTACGGAAGAATGCTCTGTATTTATTCCCGAAGATACTTTTATCCCGTAACTTTTTGTCCCTTCTGTTGTTATAGTTCCTGTATTTGAAACTTTTACTATAGGAGGAACACTAATATTGGCTACTGAACTCCAAACTCCCGGAGAACTTTGGAAATTAGTATGAGGTGTTTCATCTCCGGTATATGGAGAGTATATCTGTATCCCTATCGATCTGTCTCCATGAAACGCTATATTATTTGTATTTGAAAATTCATACTTATCTTCCACTGTTTTTTGAGGATAATGTTTTGACGGATCTCCCGGATTGGACCCATATTCTGATCGTACACCTTGATATTCACCGTCTTCCCTTGTAAGTATCATTCCGACTTTTCCACCTAAATATCCCAGTCTGTTTCTATATACTTCCATACTTCCGCCGGAAGCTCCATTTCTTCCATATGAACTTTGTGCTCCTGAACGCTCTATACTATAATCTATAGTACCGCCTCCAGCTATCTGTTTCCATGTTTGCCAGTTATAAATTCCTAAATCAAGTTGACTTCCATATACATCGGAATATTTTTGCCCAAGCTTAATTCCACCTATTTCATTATTAACATCTGTCGTATATTCACCTTCGTCAGTAATTGTTCCTCTATTTTCCAAAACTCTGTTTTTGTTACCTATTTCGTCATACTGTACTTCCAGCCCTACTGTTAAAGGTCCTTTCAGTTTCAGTTTAGATGCATTTATTATTTTACCGCCATTTACCGCGTTATCTAAAGTAGCTATTCTACTTCCACCTACTAAAAATGGCTGTGCATTAAAATCTCTCCAGCTCGGCTCATAGTTTACTATATCATCATAGTTTTCGGAATTTATTTCTATTTCATTATCTATAGTAAGTTGAGGAGATTTGAATATCCAAGCACCGGTATTAGGGTCACGTTCCCGACTGGACATAACATCAAAATATATTTTAAAAAGTCTCCACTGTCCTTTTGCAGCAGAATCGATAAGATTCCATGAATATCTTAAAGTAGGGTCATCAAACTGCGTTACAGTACTTGGTAATCCCATACTATGTAAATTATTTAGTATCTGACTTGTTGTAATTGTTTCTCCCATTACACTCGCCCATGTACTAGCAGGGTCATTTTTAAACTGATATCCTGCATATTCATTTAATGTATTAAATTGATAGTTACCTGGATTCGAATTATTCCATGTTATTCCATTTCTAATCTCTTCATCTACTTCCCCACAACTTTCCATATCGTTACAGTATGCTCCCAAATCTATATTAAATATATCTGCCGTAGGAAGGGCCAATGCTCCTCCTGCAGGTGCATTGAACTGTAGTCTCGGTGTGCTGATTGTAGGTAGGGCAGGAGCATTTATATTTACATTTTCAGGCGGATTTACTACTACAGGCTCTCTTGTTATCGCTTTAGGAGTTATTCCTGCTCCGACTTTCAGACTTACTACAGGTTCAGATAGTAATCCTAAATCCAGAAGTCCGTAATTATTCAAAGCCAGTCCCTGTCTATTTGTATCCAGCGACGAATCTATAGCTGTCCCTGTACCTAAATTTCTATACAGTTCTCCATTTTTGTTGGCCATATTTTGCCACCAGTTACCTCTTTTAAACGGTGCTTCATGAGGATATTTTTCGGCTTTATCTTTCAAGCCTTTATAAGTTCCTCTCCAACCGTTATAAGTATATCCCATTCCGAACTGCCATGAAGCCCATGGAGATTTTACTACATGGTCTCCTTCTTCCATTAATTTTATAAGCTCCAAATTAGCATTTCTCAATAATTTATTATTTTCATTTTTTGCTTGTCTGAATGATGACTTCATATCACTTATTGAAGTATTCAGCTCTTTTCTTGTTTTATTTATTGAATTTTGAGTATTTTGAACTTGAGAAGAATTAAGTCCGTCTGAAAATGTCAACATTCCCATTAGTAAAAAACTCAAAAGCAAACTTTTTGTATATTTTATATCTTTACATCTTTTTGCTATGGCTCTCAATTCTTTCTCCATTTTTTTCAGGTTATTGCTCATATTATTTCTCCTTTTTTCAAAGATTTATTTCAGAGTAATTTTTCTCCCTTTTTTATTTTATTTATACTATTTATATTATTCTAAGTCATGATTATTGAATTTTCCCGAAAAATATTTAATTTTTCGGGAAAATTCTTTTAAATCAAAGTTGACTAATTAAATCAAAATTTGTTAATTATAAAATCATATTTTTTTAAAATATGATTAAATTATCCTAATCCGCATTCAGGATTATCAATACATTTATCTCCTCTACCTTTATCATTTATATTATTATGTCTTTCAGGTCTTACTATATTTGTATTTCTTCTTGGTCTAGGAATTCCTTTTCCTTTAGCAAGTGACATTGAAAGTGCACTTATTAATAATAAAGCAAATATTACTATCTTCTTCATATATCCCACCTCTCTTTCTTTTTCAAGATTTTTTTGTTTCTTATTTATAATTAGTTACTTTGATTTTAGTTTTTTCTTATTAACTTAAATTCTATTCTTCTGTTTAATGCTCTTCCCTCGTCAGTACTGTTTGTAGCCACCGGCTCTTCTTCTCCTCTTGATTCTACTCCCACTATTCTGTCAGCAGGTACCCCGAATTCGAGTAATTTAGCTTTTACACTTTCTGCCCTTCTCATTCCGAGTTTCATATTATATTCATTACTTCCTTTGGCATCTGTATGACCTACTATTGTTACTTCATAATCATTAGCCATTATATATTCTTTCAGATTTTGTAACACAGCATAATACTGAGGTTTTACATTTGATTTATCAAAATCAAATAATAATGCTCTCTCATCCAATACAACTGTTACTTCATCAGGACCTTTTACTTTTGTTATATCTATTTCATCCAGTTCCAATGCGTTTATTCTTATAGTATTATTTCTCATCTGCTTAGTTGTCAGTTTTCTTACTGCCAATGCAGGTATGGAAACTAACAATAGAAACAGCATTGCGAGTATTATTGTTGTTGTTCTTGATTTTCTTTCCATGCGTCCGCCTCTCTTTCAAGTGATTTGTATTGTG
>CALIJH010000202.1 GCA_938017765.1 uncultured Leptotrichia sp. | reverse complement strand
TGCAATTAAACCTACTATGGCAGGTTTCAGAGGTATGGACGATAGAGGTTCAAAAACTTATGAAAGTTCTAAAAATGCAATAAAAAATTTAAATGACTACTGTTCTAAACATAGTAATGTATGCAGAGCCACTAAAAAGGGAGAATACGAATTTTATGATACAAAAAAATTATCAGAGTACGAAAAGTATTTAAAACAGTCAGGATTAAAAGATGATATAAGACTTGTAAACAGGGAAAAAGAATATAAGCACGGACAGGAAAGCAAGAAATACAAAGAAGACAGGTCAAAAGCAAACAGAGAAGAAATAAAAGCAGGAGAAATGCTTGCAAAATTTAATTATCTTCAAATGTATCAGGCATACATATCCCAGGGAGGAGAGAAAAATAAGGAAGCGTTTGAAAAATCGGAAGGATATACATTCAATGAAAATAAGCTAATATCGGATATAAAGAATGCAGGGATAAACTTTGGGGGAAGATATAAGATATATGACGGAAACACGTATATAACGAGTGTAAGAACATATGAAGATTTAGCAAAGTTTGTAGGAGTAATATCAAAGAATGAAATAAAGATGGCGACGAGTGATATATTCACGCAAGCTTCGTTCAGGGAAAGAGATAAAGAGTCGGTAATAATAGACTTTAAGGGAGCAGTGTGGAGTTCACAGGTAGGAGAAGCAGTTACTTCATCAATGGTAGCAAAAGAAGCATTGAGCAAGCAGCCGATATATGGGAAGCCGATAGAAGAAGCACCTGCGGCAGAGAAGACATCAAAACCTGATTTTCAGGAAAGGTATTATAAATTTAGAAATGAGTATGAAGCTCAGAAGTTAAATACATTGAAAGGACAGTTAGAGAATTTGAATATCAAACCTGAAATAAAAACAGGTATAGAGATAAAGGGAACGACAGCAAGCGGACAGGCAGTAGATGAAATGTACAATAATTTAGGAAGAACATTTAAGACCTATGATGTGTATGACCCTGTAACAGGAAAAGCAACGAGTGTAAAACAGGTAGCAACGATGTCAGAAAGTTATCAGACAGGAAACAGTATGTATAACAATATGAAAAAAGCTGTAGATGCTGTTATTGATTTTAAAAAAGGTAGATTAGATAAAGTTGATTTAACAGCAGAAGAAATAAAAGAAAGAGCAGTAAAATTTGTAATACCGAATAAAGAATTAAATCAATCACAGTTAAAAGCGATAGAAAGGATAATAGATTATGGAAATTTAAATAATGTGAAAATAGAAATAGACATTATGCTAAAATAATAGAAAGGAAATAATAAAAATGAAAGATAAAATAGGCATATTTAAGCAAAAAAGGAAAGTGAAAATGATAATAATACCAGCAGGAATAGGAAAAATAGGATTACCAACAGATCACGAGAAAGCATTAATAATAAATACAAAATCAAGTTATGAAGAGATAGGAGAGATGTTAGAAATAGCGTTAAGACTTTCAAAGAATAAGGAAGTTTTAGAAAGTGAAAATCCAAAAGAACAGATATGGAGTATAGTAAGTGGATATACAACATATGGAAAATTTTCCAAAGAATATAATTATGTAAGTTTATATTTAGAAAAAAATAAATATGTATTATCATTATGGAAAAAAGATGGATTTGGATATACTGAATTTAGAGATGAAAATGATAATGAAGTAGAATGTATTTTAAAGAAAGAAGAGACGAGTTTTGAAGATTTAGCAAAAAAGATAATGGAGATGTTTGAGTACAAGGAAAAGTATGATGAAATATAGTCATTCCCCGCGTTTTCGAGTAACTGCTTAGCGAGAAATTGAGAAGATTTGTAGTTGAGAAGTAGAAAGATATTTCGAGCTTAGCAAATGAGAAGCGGGGCAGGGGGGTAGTAGGGGGAACCGTCCCCCTACTGTGTTTTAGAGGGAAGCAACCTTA
>CALIJH010000201.1 GCA_938017765.1 uncultured Leptotrichia sp. | reverse complement strand
TTATATATAATTTTTTATTTTATCCTTTATTCTGCCATTTCAGAAGCTTTTTCTTCTTCCAGTTTCTTATTATCCCACATTTTAAAGAAAGGATAATATATTATTCCTGTAACAAAGAAAGTTACTAATTGTATTATCGCTCCTGAAATATGTCCTGTTACGAGCCAACCTGAAATAAACGGCGGTGTTGTCCAAGGTATTGCAATCCCTGTAGGTCTTGCTACCCATCCTACTTTCATCGCCCAGTATGTTATTGTTACTGTCGCCAACGGTGACAATATAAACGGTATTATCAACAGAGGGTTCATAACTATAGGAAGTCCGAATAATATAGGCTCATTTATATTAAAAAGTCCCGGTCCTATGGACAGTTTTCCTATTTCTTTCAGCTGTTTACTTTTTGACCATAGCAACATCATTATGACTAAGGAGAATGTTGCTCCTGAACCTCCCATTGATTGGAACACGTCAAAAAACTGTCTTGTAACCACATTAGGTAGCTGAGTTCCTCTTAATCCCTGCTCAAATGCAACCCTGTTCTGATCCATTAATACATAAAGTGCGGGATCTACTATTCCTAATACTATATTTGCTCCATGTAATCCGCATGTCCATAATAAATGAATGAGCAATGTTATAACCATAAGTCCGAAATATGAACCTCCTACCGCTGTCAGAGGTTTTGTAAGGATAATAGTTGCCACATTATGGATACTTTTGAATGATGTAGATTCAAAACCTATTCTTATAAGTAATGCTACTAATACTATAAAAAATCCCGGTATCAGTGCTGCAAAAGATTTTGAAACTGCAGGAGGTACCATATCAGGCATTTTTATTACTAAATTTTTCTTTATTATATAATTATATATTTCAACTGATATAATTGCCATTATCATTGCTACGAAAAGTCCTGAGCTACCCATTAAACCTAAAGGTATTCCTGATGTTGAAAGTTCTCCGTACTGTTCATGTTTAAATACGATTTCCAAAAATGATACTAAGCTGAATATTGCTCCCGATATGCCGTCCACTTTGTAACTATTGGACAATCGATACCCGATTCCCATACATGTTATGACTGCTATCAGCCCGAAAGTAACGGAAACAGGATAAGATATCCATTTCTGTATAGTTCCTCCCAGTTCTGTAGCGTAAAATTCATTCAATGCAGGTATAGGAAGATTAGCCAAGATTAAGAATATTGACCCAACTATAATAAACGGTAATGTTATTATAATCCCGTCCCTTATTGCAGCCAGATGCCTTTGATTTGCGACTTTTGCAGCAATAGGCATTAATTTTTCCTCAAGAGTTTTCGTAAATTTATCCATAATATTCGCCATAATTTATTTCACTCCTTCAATATTTTATTTTTATTTTCTTCCTTATGATACTTATAATACTTCCAATATCTGATTATATTTAGTTTTGATAATATATAAATTTTTTCATTATGTTATTTATCTTAACTTATTTTACTTATTTTTTATTTTAAAAAATTTATCCTAAGAGTTTCAGAGCCGCTTCCAAAACTTTTGCACCGTTCATCATTCCATAATCTGTCATATTGATAGCATCTATTTTTTTACCGTGTTCATCAGCTATTTTTTTCAGTTCAGGCATAGCATATTTAACTTGTGGTCCTAATAGCACTATATCCGATTTTGGTATTTCCTCAGGAGCCTTATCAAGAGGTTCAGCCCATATTTCCACTTCTTCCCCTTTTGCTTCAGCTGCCGCTTTCATTTTATTTACAAGTAAACTTGTAGACATCCCCGCTGCACAGCACAATAAAATCTTTTTCATAATTTTCATTCCTTTCATAGTTATTTTTTTATAATATAGTTTAACACTTTATTTCATTTTGTCAAGTGTCTAATTTCACATTTTTTACAATTTACTTTTCATCTTCAGGTACCTGATAGGCCTGATTGCAAATAGGACATTGCAAATATTCGTGTGTTTTGCTTATGGGAAATACGGGTATAAAGAACAGTGTAAACCATGTTCTATATTGCATAAACTGCCATTCTGATGTGTTATTACATCTTCCGCAGTGATATGACCCCACTGTTCCCATATTTTTATAGATTGTTTTACTTCCAAATAAAATTATCATATTTTCTCCTTTTATATTGGTATTATCGATAATACTTATCTTTAACCTGCTAAATTCAAATAAATATTCAAAATTTTGCATTCTATCTTTTAAAAAACAACAATAAATATTTTGAATTTATTTTCATTTGAATTTATTTTTATTAGATTTATTTTTCTATTTTCAGAAGTTTCAATCTCAAATCTTCTTCCAATATGCTTTCTTCCACTTCAGCAGGAGCACCTGTCATTAAGTCCTGTCCTTTATTTGTTTTAGGGAACGGAATTACTTCTTTTATTGACGCTTCTTTCAACATTACCATAAGCCACCTGTCTATCCCGAAAGCAAGTCCTCCATGAGGCGGAACTCCATATTTCAAAACTTCAAGGAAAAATCCGAATTTTTCCTGCTGTTCTTCTTTTCCAAGACCTAATTTTTCAAATACTTTTTCCTGTAATTCCTCATCGTGAATTCTTATACTTCCTCCGCCGATTTCATATCCATTTAATACCATATCGTAAGAATCCGTTTTTATTTTATCCAGTTCATTCGTATCCAGATATTTTCTGTCTTCGGTTTTTATAGAAGTGAAAGGATGATGTTGAGCCTTGTATCTGTTTTCTTCCTCACTCCATTCAAACATTGGAAAATCCACTACCCATAAAAATTTATAGGCATTTTTATCTATCAGTCCCAATTCTTCCCCTAACTTCAGCCTCAATGCTCCCAATCCGTCATGCACCGTTTTATAGTTATCAGCTAAAATCAATGCAATTTCATTATTTTTAATATTCAACTTTTCAATAATTTTTTTCATAGTTTCTTCATTGAAAAATTTAGCTATAGGAGAATTTATCTCTCCTTTTTCATCTATCTTTATATATGCCAGACCTTTTGCTTTGAAATATGTTTTTACATAATCTTCCAAATCTTTAATATGCTTTCTTGAAAATCTTTCACCGTCAGGTGCTACTATTGCTTTTACATTTCCTCCGTCTTTTATGGCATTTTCAAATACTGAAAAACCGCCATTTTCCGTTTCTTTGGATAAATCTATAAGTTTCATATCAAATCTTAAATCAGGTTTATCGGAGCCGTAATTATTCATAGCATCATCATAGGACATTCTTTCAAATTTTTCTTTTACTTCCTGTCCGGTTACATCTTTAAATACTCTTTTTGCCAACTCTTCCATTGTGTTTATTACATCTTCCTGCTCCACAAAAGACATCTCCACATCAAGCTGGGTAAATTCAGGTTGTCTGTCCGCTCTCAAATCCTCATCTCTAAAACATTTCGCGAGTTGATAATATTTATCCATTCCTCCGACCATGAGTATCTGTTTAAATAGTTGTGGCGACTGGGGCAAGGCATAAAAATCTCCTTTATTTGTTCTGCTCGGAACTATAAAATCTCTTGCTCCTTCAGGAGTAGCTTTTGCAAGTATCGGAGTATCTATATCAAGAAATCCGTTTTCATTCATAAATTTTCTTATGGAAAAGAGCATATCATTTCTTTTTATAAGATTATTCAGCATTTTAGGTCTTCTTATGTCAAGGTATCTATATGTCAGTCTTATGTTTTCATTGAGATTTCCCGTTTCATCTATTTCAAAAGGAAGTTGTTTTGCCTGACTTAGTACATCTATTTCCTTAGGCTGTACTTCTATATCTCCCGTAGGAATGTTGGGATTTTTACTGCTTCTTTCCACAACAGTACCTTTTACTTTTATTACCCATTCATTTTTATATTTTTTCACTTTTTCGAGCATTTCTTTACCTGAAACTTCTTCATTCACGAATATTTGGGTAATCCCGTATCTATCCCTCAAGTCGATAAATACAAAATGCCCTTTATCTCTTATTTTGGAGATCCAACCCGATAATATTACTTCTTCTCCGATATTTTCCGCTCTAAGTTCATTCAGTTTATAGTTCCTATACATTTTTTTCTTCACCTCTTTTTTTATTCTTTAACTTTAAACTATTTACAGTCATATTTTACATAATTTTAAATTCTATATAAATACTAATCAACTATTAGCAATCAATCTTTTAAAATTTTCAATACTTTTCCTAAAGAATATTTTTCCTGTTCTCCCGTGCTGAATTTTTTCAATGTAATAACATTTTCCTGCTGTTCTTCTTCACCTAATATCAGGACATATTCCGCATTAATTTTATTTGCTTTTTTCATTTGAGCTGAAAAACTTTTCGGACTGTAATCAAAATTTACTCTAATATCATTTTTTCTTAGCTCTTCCACTATCTTTACAAAATATTCCTTTGTATCATCAAAATATACAACATATACTTTATCTTCTTCCTGCTCAATCAAACTTTCATCCATAAGCATACTTATTCTTTCCATTCCCGCCGCAAATCCTATTGCAGGAATTTTTACATTATCAAGGATTTCGAGCAGTCTGTCATATCTTCCTCCTGCGAGGACCGTCGCCTGTGCGCCCAGCTTATCGGACTTTATTTCAAACACAGTATCCGAATAATAGTCCAATCCCCTTACAAGTTTTGGATTTTCGACATATTTTATGTTTAATAGTTCCAAGTATTTTTTAGTATCCTCAAAATATTTTTTACTTTCCTCGTCCAAATAATCATATAATTTTGGAGCATCTTTAAATTGCTCCTGATCCCCCTTATCTTTTGAATCCAAAGCTCTCAGAGGATTTTTTTCATATCTTCTCTTGGAATCTTCACTTAATTTATCCAGTCTTTCTGCCATAAATTTTTTTAAATCATCTATATATTTTTTTCTTGACTCCAAATTTCCTAAGCTGTTTAATTCCACTGTTAGTCCTGTTATACCTAATTTTTCTAAAAACTCACAGCCCATTTTTATAATTTCTGCATCAATATATGGACTTCTTATCCCGAATATTTCCGCTCCGACTTGATGAAATTCTCTGTATCTTCCTTTTTGAGGTGCTTCATATCTGTACATCGGTCCATTATAAAACCATTTTACAATGGGATCTGACTTATGAAATCCCGCTTCAAGGTAAGCCCTTACAACTCCTGCCGTTCCTTCGGGACGCATTGAGACACTTCTGTTTCCCTTATCCTTAAATTCATACATTTCTTTGGAAACTACGTCAGTTTCATCTCCTACACTTCTTCTAAATAATTCAGTATCTTCTAAGACAGGAGTTATTATTTTTTCAAATCCATACTTTGAAAATATTTTTTTTGCAGTATAAATTATAAAGTCATATTTTCTTATATCATCTGAATATCTGTCTTTCATTCCTTTTAAAATATTTATCATTTTTCTACCTTTACCTTTCTTTTTTCTGCTTTTTTTGACTTACCTTTCTTTGATTAGAATTTTATCATTAAACTTTTTATTACATTTAGATTTTAATATCTTTAGTGTTAAATATTATACAATATTTTTTCCATTATTTCATTATTTATTTCTTCTATTGATTTGAGTTTATCGTCTTTCACACAGGATATTATTACCCAGTTATATTCTTTTGCCGGCTCTTTTGAAAGGTCATAGGCATTTTTCAGATATTCTTTATCGCTTTCATGTATGTCTTTTTTTTCTTCGCCTGTTATTTTATTATTTCTCTCTTTGATAAGTTTCTGGCTGAATTCAAAAGGAACATCCAGAAAAAATACCATATCAGGCTTTGGAAGTCCTATTTTATTCCATTCCAAATCTGTCAGCCATTCAAGATACTTCTTTCTTTCCTCTTCATTATTTATTTTTGGGGATTGATGTACCATATTTGAGGTAGTGTATCTGTCGCTTATTATTATTCCTCCATTTTTGTAAAAGTCTTCCCAGTCTTTCTTATATGAAGCATATCTATCTACAGAAAAAAATAATGACGCCGCATAAGCATTTACACTGTCTATATTTTTACCGAATTCTCCTGCAAGATACATTTTTACAGGCTCGGAAGCTTTACTTTCATAATTGGGAAAAGATAATTTTTTTATATTTTCTTCTCCTTTTATTTCACATAACTTTTTATATAATAATTCAGTCTGTGTCTGCTTTCCACTTCCGTCAGTTCCTTCGATAATTATCAATTTTCCCATTTTTCCTCCAAAATTGTATTTTGTAGAATGATCTTTATAACTTTACATGTAGTATGTTTACATTATTTTTAGATTATAACATAATTTCATACTTATTTTAAGTAGAGAATAAAATTATTGAAATTATTAAAAATATTTTTAAATTGCCTGTATATTTAAGATTTTGACTTTTAAAAAATAAAAAGCAGAGTTTAATATTTGTATTCTCTGCTTTTTTTTTTACTTTCTTCTTCGTTCTTTTTTCCTATTTCCTTAATAAATAACTAAATCATTATTTTTATATCTTTTTATAAACTGACCTGATCTTATGTCAATAAAAAGAAGAAGTTAAACGGAGATTTTCTTTTTTTATTTATCCATATCTTTTTTAATATTTGTTTGATGATAACATATTACATAAATTATTATTCATATTTTTGTTTTCAATTCTCAATTCAGATGCAAATTCAGTATAATTTACTTTGACAAATCCTATTTTATGCATTGAAGTTTCTAACATTTCTGTTATAAAGCCTCTTGTGTCTCCATTCAGATATTACAGATTATATATACTCACCGGAATATAAAGGAATTAAGAGATGTTATAAATAAATTAGTTTACTAATATTTCTTTTAATTTAATATCAAAAATAGTTGCCATTAAGTTGCCAACAAAATTTTAATTAGAAAAAAATATATGAAGCAAAATGAAACCATTTAAAACTGCAAAGTATTGTAAAATAAAGAAAAAAGTGCAATTCAGTATAAACACTGATTTGCACTTTTATATAACTTTTTTATTGATTTAGTGGTGCCCAGATGTAAGATAAAATTATGTCCACTTTTCTTTTTATTTATTGATTTAATATCTATTTTACTGTAGTTAATTATGGTGCCCAGACGCGGAATCGAACCACGGACACAGGGAT
>CALIJH010000200.1 GCA_938017765.1 uncultured Leptotrichia sp. | reverse complement strand
AATATAATAATACACAAAAATTTTTATAAATAAAAAGAAAGGAATAAAGATAATGATAAAAAAAATAATTACGGCAATATTTGCAATAATGATTTCAAATACAGTATTTGCAATTACTAATGAACAAATTATTTCTCAAGGGGCAGCAAAACAGAAAGCCATTTTCGACAAATATTTCAACAAAACTCCCGGAGGAACTTCAAGAAAAGACCCAAATCTTTTAAATTCAGTCTTTCCGGAAGTAATAACTTATCTGGACGGTATAAACAGAGGAATTTATGATAAGGAATTCAATAGACTGAATTCTGCAAAGGAACATAAGAGAAAATCAATATTTAGAAAAATGTACGTTCAGTTTAATGATTACATAGTAGAAAATTCTAAAATTTCAAGAAATATTTTTTCAAATTTTTTACAGGAAAAATCCGATTTGCAGGCATATTCCTATACAAATGTATATTTATCCATAGAAGCTTTCAATCTGAATATGAATACTTATCTGGAAGGTCAGAAAAATTCCGAAACTATAGATAAAAATGTGGAAACAATAATTGATTATCTATATTATAAAGGGGATGAGAAAACAAAAGAAGATTATATGGCTATGTCAAATCGTGAACTGGCAAGCATTGTAGATAAGGAATACATAAATCTGAACAGTGCTTTGGAGAAAAGGATTGCCGAAGGAAATGCGACTGAAAGAAAGCAGGGAAATAATATAAAATCTTCGCTGAAAAAATTGGAAAGACTTTACAGACAATATGATAAAAGTTTTGAAGAATATATTGACGGGTCAGGCTTGAAAACAGAAGATAAGGAAAAAGTAAAAAAACTTGTAAAATTTGAAAATGTTGCAAGTCTGAAATTTTTAATAAAATCGCTTGAAAAAATAGAAGAAGGAGAAGAAGAAAGTGGACAATAACATTGAAAACAGAGAAATATATGATGAAATGGATAACTTCTGTGCAGAAGTTTTGAGTCCTGACGGACTTTTAAAATATATGCAGGTCAGAAAGGAATATTTTTTTGAGCCTAAAGAAACTATTGAAAAATATTTTGGAGACAGTGAATATAAGGGAAATATAGAAACATTCGGAGATTTTTTCTATTATTATTTGGCAAAATATGAAAATACTTATCTGTATACTTTTCTTGAAAAAGGATTTACAAAAAAATTCAGAAAATTACTGGAAGCCCATAATATAGACCCTAAACCTATGGATATAGATTGGCTGGGAATGGAAACAAAAGAAAGTAAATATAAGGAAGCTTTGTTTGATATACTTTATGCAATGATAAATTATGAGCTTAAGAAACAGGGACTTGCACTGTTCGGTCTGAATATAGGTCTTGAATCTGCATTGTATTTCATTGTTTCGGAAGATGCTTATGAAAGGATAAATAAAAAGGCCGAATTATATACGATATTTGATTTGGAATATCTGGAAACGATTTATAATGAAATTTTTGAAGTGAAAAGAGATTTGGGAGTAAAAGGACTCCAAGTGGGAGATTTTATCGAAAAGGATAAGGACGGGAGTCAGTATCATTCTTTATTCCTAAAAAACAATGTGGTAATAAAAGATGTAGATGAAGATAATGGCGAAGTATTATTGGTATTATAATATTCAATATTGAAGAATTATTTCGGCTTATAATATAGTTTCAATATAGTTTATTTATAGAATAATTTATAAAAAAGTTAATACTGAAATTCAATAAAAGGATTATACGTTATCCTTAACAGACGTAAATATATTATATAAAGGAAGAAAAAATAATATGTTTGATTTTGAAAAAGGCGATATAAATATGATGTTAAGTCTTTTAAATATGAAATTAAGAGATGAATTTTCCAGTCTGGACAGTTTTGCGGATTATTATTCGGCGGATAAGACAGTTATATTAAAAAGAATGGAAGAAAACGGCTATTTTTATAACAGTGAAATAAATCAGTTTAAAAAAATATGATTGACATATTTTTAGTATATTTTTAGATTAATATATATTTTAAGGGGAACGGATGAAAAATATAATATTAATAGGAATGCCTGCCAGCGGGAAAACAACTATCGGAAAACTCCTTGCAAAGAAAATAAAATACGAACATTATGATGCTGACAGATATTTGGAAGAAAAAGAGAAAACAAGGGTAACTAATATTTTTTCTGAAAGAGGAGAAGAGCATTTCCGAAACCTTGAAGAAAAATATTTAAAAGAATTATCCGAAAAAAAGGGAATAATAATATCTACAGGCGGCGGAGCCGTAAAGAGAAAAGAAAATATGGACGAGTTGAAAAAAAACGGCATTATAATTTTTCTAAGCAGGAAAATCGAAGATATTGCAAAAGAAAACCATAAATACAGACCTCTCTTGCAGAAAACGGAAAATATCAGTAAAATCTACGCCGAGAGAATAGATTTATATAATAAATATGCAGATATTATAGTAGAAAATGATGATACTTTGTATAAAGTTACAGATAAAATAGCGGAAATCCTGAAAGAAAGAAAATTTATAAAATAATCTAAAAATAGGGGATTATTTCATATGGAAAAAATAGAGAAAAGAAAAATAAAAAAAAAGAAAATAACGGTAATAAACGGTCCTAATTTAAATTTTCTGGGTATAAGGGAAACAGGAATTTATGGAAATGATAATTATGAAAATTTATGTAAATACATAGTAGAATATTGTGAGAAGAAAAATGTTGAAATAAAGATTTTTCAGTCAAATTCCGAAGGGAAAATAATAGATTTTCTTCAGGATGCCTATTATGAAAAAACTGACGGTATTGTAATAAATCCCGGAGCATATACTCATTACAGTTATGCGATTTTTGATGCTCTGAAATCTGTTTCAATTCCGGCAGTTGAGGTACATCTGAGTAATATACACGAAAGGGAAGATTTCAGAAAAGTTTCTGTTACTGCTCCTGCCTGCCTTAAGCAGATATATGGAAAAGGAAAAGACGGATATATCGAAGCAATAAATTTTTTACTGGAAATGTAATAAGTCAAACTGTTACAGAAAGGAATAATATGGAATT
>CALIJH010000199.1 GCA_938017765.1 uncultured Leptotrichia sp. | reverse complement strand
TTGTGAGATGTTTCCAATTTTTATAAATATTTTTTATCTTAACTCATTCAAAACTTATTCAAATTCAAAGATTTTATTATTTTATTTATATTTCGGGGTATATCTAAATTTTTATTTTAGAGATTTTACCATTTCTTTTATTTTTCAGAAGTATACTCAGGTTTCCATTTCAAAGATTTTATCGCCTGTTTTATATCTTCCACGGGTTCTTTGTTCAATTTTTCCTCCAAAGCACATTTTCCTACTGCCAATGCCACAGTTTCTGAAAATTCCGCCAATCCTGATACAGGTGGAAGGACTGCTGCCCCCTTTTTAGAAAAGTCTACTATTCCTGTTATAGAGTGAGCTGCCGCAGAAATCATTTTATCGGTCAAAATTTTTGCCTTTGAAGCAAGCACCCCAAGACCTAATCCGGGATAAATTAAAGCATTATTTGCCTGTCCGATCTCATAAGTTATCCCTTTATATTCGATAGGATTGTAAGGCGTTCCCGTAGCGATAAGAGCTTTTCCGTCTGTCCATTCGAGTAAATCCCGAGCCGTAGCCTCTGCCAGTTTGGTAGGATTACTCAAAGGAAATATAATAGGACGCTCTTTATAGGAAGTCATTTCCTGTACAATCTCTTTTGTAAACGCACCTGAAACAGTGGAAGTCCCCACTAAAATTGTAGGACGTATTGCTTTCACAGCTTCCGTAAGATTAGTTAACTCATTCGCATTGGAAAATTCCAAACGTTTACGGGCAAAAGGTTTCTGCTCGGGTGTCAAATTATCCATATCATCAAACAATAACCCTGCTCTATCGACTAAATAAAATCTTTTATAAGCCTCTTCTTCCGAAAGCCCCTCCTGAACCATTTCATCAAAAATACGTTTTACAATTCCTGTTCCCGCACTTCCTGCACCGTAACACATATATATCTGATCTGCAAGTTTTTCTCCTGCAATATTCAATGCTCCTAAAATCCCTGCCAATGTTACAATTCCTGTTCCCTGAATGTCGTCATTAAAAGTAGCTATTCTATCTTTATATTTATTTAAGATATTTGCAGCATTGGATCGACCAAAATCCTCCCAGTGAAGATACAAGTCGGGAAACATTTTTACTGAAGTTTGCACAAACTTATCTACAAAATCATAATATTTATCCCCTCTGACACGTTTATGACGATTTCCCAGATATAGAGGATTATTAAGTAAAGTTTCTCGGTCTGTTCCCACATCAAGGATCACAGGAAGCACATTTTCAGGATTTATTCCTGCGGCAACAGTATAAACTATAAGTTTACCGACAGAAATATCAACACCGTTTACTCCCCAATCTCCTATCCCCAATATTCCTTCAGCATCAGTAGCTACTATCAGTCTTATATCTCTATCATCTGCGGCATTTCTCAATGTTTCTTCTATGTTTTCAGGCTCATTTATAGAGAGAAAAGCTGCATTTTGAGGATTTATAAATAACTCACTATAATTTTCAATGCTTTCCGCAATCAAAGGAGTGTAAATAATAGGCATAAATTCCACAATATGCTTACTGAACAGATAATAAAACAATGTTCTGTTAGTATTGAAAATCTCCATTAAGAAATGACGCTTTTCAATAAGGGTACTCTTTTTCTGAAACTGCCCGTAGGCTTGCTCTGCCTGTTCTTCTATAGTCTGTATATATGGAGGTAATAGACCTGTTAAACCAAATTTAGCTCTTTCTTCTTTTGTAAAAGCCGTTCCTTTGTTCAGGAAAGGATTATTCAGTATTTCATATGACTTTTTCATATTTTCATCTCCTTATATATTTAACATATATTTTAATTTTTTACCATTTTAAAAATTATTATTTTTAGTTTTTCTAAATTTTATATTCTCAAATCATATATTTTGATTTTTTATTATTATTTTAAAAACATCATCAGAACGGGTATAATCAATGCAAATAAAATTGTACTCGTAGTTACCACATTTGTAGCGTATTTCACATCTCCGCCCGATTCATTTGCCAAAATAGGCAATACAGCAAATACAGGTGCCGCCGACTGTATTACATAAGTCTTTGTATCGAGGTCGGTTAGATTTCCTCCCAAACTGCTGCCTATCATGAGTAATAATATCATTACAGCAGGAGATAATACAAATCTTCCCACAAGAGCGAGAATTGTATCTTTATCAAACCTTATATTTCTAAGTCGTGCATCAGCGAGGACAATACCTATATACATCAGCGACAGCGGAGTAACTATATTTCCTATGTACTGCATTGTCGAATTAATCATTTTAGGCATTTTAATATTAAAGGCTAAAAGCAATAATGCTACTATAAACCCTATTAATGGAGGAGAAAATATCTTTTTCCAGTTCACACCCTTTTTTTTGTCATCCACATCGGGAGTATCATTTGAAACGAGAAACGCTCCAAAAGTCCATATAGATACTGTGTTTGTTATATAATACATAAGATAATAAGGTAAGCTCTGTTCCCCAAACAGCTCAATATTCAGAGGCATTCCTATAAATATTGTGTTCGCATTTACAAAAGCGTTTATAAATATACCTTTTCTGCCTGTTTTTATTCTAAACACTTTGACCATTATAATTGCGATTATGTAACCTATTATAAATGAAGCAAAAGTATATACAAGCCTGTCCGACATTGAAAATAGAGTATCCAATGTCAAATTACGTGAAACAGCAACGTATATTGAAGCAGGAAGGGCAATATTTGTTATCACTTTTGAAACATTTTCACTAAAACTGTCATGAAACCAGTCTTTTTTCCTCAATATATATCCTATTGCAATCATAAAAATTATAGGAAATATACTTTCCAGAGACTTAAAAAAAATCATTTTACTATTAACTCCTTTCTATTTATTAATTTAACTATTTTTCTATCTTTGATTGCTCCAACATTTTAATTGTTCTATTATTACAGTATATTATACTAAAAAAGACTGAAAAAAGTCCAGTCTAATTTATTTTATAACTTTTATTTGTATTTTTTGACTATAATTCAATTGTAATATTTTATCAAAGCCCTTTTATTATAGTGTCTTATAAAAATATATTACAAATTCATTTACAATATTAATGTTTTTTCGCCTTTTTATTTGCAATACTCACAGAAATATTATTTCTTGATCCAGCTCATGAGTTTTCTAAGCTCTGCTCCTACTTTCTCCACATCATGTTTAGCAAATTCTTCCCTTTTGGCTTTCAGGAAAGGCTGCCCTGCTTTAGAGTCGGCAAGAAAATCATCAGCAAACTTACCTGACTGAATATCTGCCAATATTCCCTGCATTGCTTTTTTAGTTTCAGGAGTGATAATCTTAGGCCCTGTAATGTAATCTCCATATTCCGCCGTATTTGAAATGGAATTTCTCATTGTAGCAAGCCCTCCCTCGTAAATCAGGTCTACTATCAGTTTCATTTCGTGTAAGCATTCAAAATAAGCATTTACAGGGTCGTATCCTGCTTCTACTAATACTTCAAATCCTGTTTTCATCAGCTCAACAACTCCACCGCATAAAACTGCCTGTTCTCCGAATAAATCTGTCTCTGTTTCCTGCTTATAAGTAGTTTCAAGTATCCCCGATCTTCCTCCTCCGATACCCGAAGCCCACGCGAGAGCGATATCTTTAGTATCTCCGCTTGGATCCTTTTCGACTGCAATAAGGCAAGGTACTCCGCTTCCTTCCTGAAAAGTTCTTCTTACAAGATGTCCCGGTCCTTTAGGAGCTACCATAAATACATTTATATCTTCTCTCGGTTTTATTTTTCCGAAATGTATGTTAAATCCATGTCCAAATCCTAAATATGCTCCCTGTTTCAGATTAGGTGCCACATCTTTTGCATAAGTGTCAGCCTGTAATTCATCAGGAATTAAAATCATAACTACATCTGCGTCTTTTACGGCTTCAGAAGTTTCTTTCACTGTAAACCCCGCTTCTTCAGCCTGATTCCATGACTCTGAACCTTTTCTAAGCCCCACTGTTACATCCATACCGTTTTCTTTCAAGTTTAATGCATGTGCATGCCCCTGTGAACCGTACCCCAAAATTGTTATTTTTTTCCCTGTCAATTTGTTCAAATCACAGTCCTTGTCATAATACACCGTTGTTCCTAAAATATTTCCTGCCATTTCTAAATCCTCCTAAATTTATTTTTTATTACTTTATACTTATGAAATTTGTCTAATTTATTGACGATTATTCCATTCATATAAATATTATAAGTGTTATAGTTTAAAAAGTCAACAATCTAAACCATATATGTTTTTGTTATTCAACATAAACAATATATATACTATCTTATAATTAACCATGGTCTTTCATTTTCCCATTCAACTCTGACATTCATTCCAAACATTTCTGACAATAGAGTTTCTGTCAGTATTTCTTTTTTCTTTCCTTGAGCCATAATTTTCCCATTATTCAATAATGCCACATGAGTTACCGAGGGTATAATTTCCTCTATCTGATGAGTTACATATATAAAAGGTGTGCTGTTTTCTTTTTTAGAGTTTTCTTCAAGGACTGATAAAAAGTATTCTCTCGATTTTATATCAAGACCCGAACACGGCTCATCGAGTATCAGCAAATCAGGCTCATTCATAAATGCCCTTGCAAGCAGAGCTCTCCTCTGTTCTCCTTGGGATAATGTTGAAAAATAGTTATCTTTTATATATGAGATTTTAAAATCTTCTATTATCTTTTCAGCTTTTTTCCTATCTTCTTCGGTTACTTCCTCGTATATCCCTATAGAGCTGAATTTTCCTGATATTACCACATCTTTCAGTTTTTCCCTGTTCAATGTCCCGAGAAAATTATTAAGAGAAGAACTTACAAACCCTACTCTTCTTTTTATATTTTTCCATACATAATTTCCAAATTTATGACCGAAAACTCTTATTTCTCCTGTTGTCGGAAATATATATGCAGGTATCATTCCCAAAATTGTTGATTTTCCCGAACCGTTTAATCCCAACAAAGCCCAGTTTTCATCTTTATTTATATGCCAGTTTATTCCATTTAGAATGATTTTTCCGCCTCTTTTAAATGTAACATTTTCATAATGCACTATTTCTTTATTCATTATTTTTCCTTTTCTGAAAATATCTTTTTTATATCAAAATAACATCGAAATTTGGGAAATTTTTATAATAACTCAAATCGTCTAAATCCTTTCAACTATTTCGTCTCCCATTTCCTTTGTCCCGACTTTTTTCATTCCTTCCGTATAAATATCCGCTGTCCGATAACCGTCTTTCAATGTTTCTTTCACAGCATTTTCTATTGCACGGGCTTCATCAGGCAAATCAAAAGAATATCTCAACATCATTGCGGCAGAGAGTATCGTAGCAATAGGATTTGCAATATCTTTTCCCGCTATATCAGGAGCCGAACCATGACTGGGTTCATAAAGACCTATTTTCCCGTCTCCTAAACTTGCTGACGGCAGCATTCCGAGCGAGCCTGTCAGCATTGAAGCCTCATCGGATAAAATGTCTCCGAACATATTTTCAGTCAGAATTACATCAAACTGTTTAGGATTGGCAATCAGCTGCATTGCAGCATTATCAACATACATATGAGAGATTTCAACTTCAGGATAATTTTTTCCAACTTCCTCCACAATCTTTCTCCACAATTTTGAAGTATCAAGGACATTGTGTTTATCCACACTTGTCAGCTTTCCGTTTCTTAATTTTGCTATTTCAAATGCTTTTATAGCAATTCTTTTGATTTCCTCTCTTGTATAAGATAAAGTGTCATAGGCCTTTTCTTCGGAATATTCCCTCTGTCCGAAATATAGTCCTCCTGTAAGCTCTCTTACTATCATAATATCAAGACCGTTTCCAACTATTTCCTCTTTTAAAGGGCTGGCATTTTTCAATGACTCAAATAAAATTGCAGGTCTTAAATTAGTGTACACTCCTAATTCTTTTCTTATAGCAAGAAGTCCTCTTTCGGGTCTTTTCTGCGGGTCAATATTATCCCATTTATATCCTCCGATTGCCCCCAGTAAAACTGCGTCGCTATCTCTGCACACCTGAATTGTCTCATCAGATAATGGAATACCATACTTGTCTATAGACTCACCGCCTAAATATCCCCGAATATACTCAAATTTATGATTGAACTTTTTTCCGATTTTATCTAAGACTTTCATTGCCTCATCGACTATTTCGGGACCTATTCCGTCCCCTTTTAATATTGCAATTTTATATTCCATTTTTACCGCTCCTTTCATATTTTAAAATTTTATTAATCTATTTTTATACTATCATATTATTTTTTAAGTTTCAATTTCTAATTCATTATTTATACTTCACAATTTCTTTAGAAATTTCATCAATATTCTTTTAGTAGTCATAACATTTATTTTTTCACATATAATATTAAATACTTACTAAAATTAGTATTATTTCCTATATTAAAATTTATTTATGACTCTCCTCATACTTCCTGATCTCATCTTCATGTTCCAGCGTCAGTCCAATTGAATCAAGTCCCTTAAGTAATCTCTGTTTCCAGCTTTCTTCCAGTTCAAAGAAATAATCCTTTCCATTTGCGGTAAGTTTATTATTTTCCAAATCCACAGTAATTTCCGTATCACCTGAAAGTGCAGCTAACTCAAGCCTGTCGGCTAAAGGTAATGTTATCGGCAAATGTCCGTTATTCAGCCAGTTCATATAAAATATTCCCGAATATCCTCCCGCCACAATCACGTGAAAACCGTAATCCTGTAACGCCCATGCCGCATGTTCCCTACTCGAACCGCAGCCAAAATTTTCTCCTGTAATCAGGATTGTTCCATTTTTATATTCAGGTTTGTTTAAATTAAAGTCCATATTGTCGGTTCTGTCCTCGTTGTATCTCCATTCATCAAACACATATTGTCCAAACCCCGTTTTTTCGATACTTTTTAAATATTGTTTCGGAATCAGCTGGTCAGTATCAATGTTATCATTCATAATGGGGACTATCGTTCCTGTATATTTCGTAAAAGGCTTCATCTTTTTTCTCCTTATTTCTATTTTTACTATTTTTTATTATTTCTATTTTTACTTTTTTACTATTCTGAAAATATAATATCAATTAGAATATACTTTAAAACTCAAAATCTATAATTTCAAAATTCATAATCTTTCTTAATTTTTCTAATTTTAAAATTAATTAAATAAAAACAAAATTGATATTTATTATTTTTAATTTTAAAAATATATCATCTTGATATTTTTCGGACACACTTTAATCTTTATAAAAAATCATTTTACTTCGTCAAGATTTCTTACATCTACAAATCTACCGTAAATCGCCGCCGCCGCTGCCATTGCAGGACTTACCAGATGAGTTCTGGCTCCTTTTCCCTGACGTCCTTCAAAATTTCTGTTGGAAGTCGAAGCACAGTGTTCTCCCGACGGTATCAAGTCGGGGTTCATCCCGAGACAAGTAGAACAGCCCGCTTCCCTCCACTGAAATCCCGCATCTTTCAGTATTTGAGCAATCCCGTTTTTTTCAGCAGCCCTCTTGACTACCTGTGAACCCGGAACTACAACTGCTGTAATATTTGGAGCAACTTTTTTTCCTTTTACTATTTTTGCAACAATTTCCAGATCGCTTAATCTTCCATTTGTACACGAACCGATAAATACATGCTTCAACGGTATATCAAATGGAGAACCTCCCGGCTTAAGCCCCATATATTCATATGCTTTTTTATCATTATGGTCTTTTATTTCAGGAAATACATCCGTTATATTTATCCCCATTTCAGGATTTGTACCCCACGTTACTTGCGGAGCCAATTCAGATACGTCTATCTTTATATGTTTGTCAAAGGCTTCTACAGTATCCGTATACAGCTCTTTCCATTCGGCGACTTTCTTTTCAAAGTCCTCTCCTTTTGGAGCAAATCTTCTCCCTTTCACATATTCAAAAGTAGTTTCATCAGGTGCTATAATTCCTGATTTACCGCCACCTTCAATGGCCATATTGCAAATAGTCATTCTTTCTTCCATTGAAAGACCTCTTATTGTATCTCCAAAAAACTCAAAGGCATATCCGTTTCCAAGTCCGATACCGTACGTTTTTATAATATGCAGGATTATATCTTTTGCGTATACGCCTTTCTGTAATTTTCCTGTTATTTCTATCCCCATAGTTTTAGGTTTTTTTTGCCAGATTGTCTGGGTCGCGAGAACGTGTTCGACTTCACTCGTCCCTATCCCGAAAGCTATCGCACCGAATGCACCGTGAGTAGCAGTATGACTGTCTCCACAGACTACCGTCTTACATGGCTGTGTAAGTCCCTGTTCAGGTCCCACCATATGGACAATTCCGTTATTTTCATTGAACATATCTACAAGTTCAATTCCAAATTCTTTACAATTGACAGCAAGTGCGTCCAATTGAGCTTTGGATATTTTATCGCGTATGTTCATCCTTTGGGACATTATTGTCGGAGTATTGTGGTCCATTGTACCGAATGTCAAATCAGGTCTTCTCACTTTACGTCCTGCTATTCTTAATCCTGAAAAAGCCTGCGGAGAAGTTACTTCATGAATTAAATGCAAATCTATATAAAGTAACTGAGCTTCTCCCGATTTTCCCGTAATTACATGTTTCTCCCATACTTTATCAAATAAAGTTTTAGGTTCCCCTGCTGTCATTTATTTTTCCCTCCAAATTTTTCTCTATAAGTTTTTTCTCTAATTTTTTTTGTTTATAAATTTTTATTTATTACCTAATCAATAACTGCACTCACTTCTATTTCTATCATTAATTCCTTATCAATTAACGATGATACCTCTACCATTGTTGCAACCGGTTTAATATTCCTAAAAAATTCTCCGTGTGCCTTTCCATATTCTTCCCATTTTGAAATATCCGTAACAAACATTCTTGTTCTAACGACATTTTCTAATCCCAATCCTTCCTTTTCAAGAATTTTTTTTATAATTTCAAGAATATATTTTGTCTGTTCATAAGCATTCCCTATTGCATAAGGCTTTCCGTCCTTGATAGCTGTTGTTCCTGCTATTTCAAAAACATTTCCTATTCTTACTGCTCTGGAATATCCTACAATGTCCTCCCACGGAGAATTTCCACTTATATTTTTTCTCATTAATTTAACTCCCTTCAAATTCTTATACTCCTCTTACTTTTTCAATAATAATACCTATATTAATAATATCCACATTCTACTTTTTTAAAAATGTCATAATAAGACTTTCTCTTTTTTAGGCTCTTTTAAGCTCAAATATGACTATTTCAGGTTGCGCAAAAAACCTTATGAACATCTCAAGAAACAATCTGCTAGCGGTCGTAAGCCTAGCAGTTGCCTTTGTCTTGGCTGTCTTCTTCCTCGCTGGTGGTCTGAAGGGCTTCCGTAGTCACACGGCTAAGACCATCTCTGTCACGGGTAAAGCTGAGCGCACCTTTACCTCCGACCTGATCGTCTGGACGGCTACGATCACGACGGAGTCTACGAACCTCTCTTCAGCTTACTCTGAGCTGAAGGAGAAGCAAGAAGCCGTCGCCTCCTACCTCTCAAGCAAGCAGATCCCCAAGGATGCTGTGACCTACAGCAGTGTAAACATCTCGAAGCAGTCAGATAGCTTCTATGACTCGGCTAATAGTCGTGTGATCTCCACCTTCAAGGGCTACGAGTTGACACAGACGGTCACGATCAGCTCTAAGGATATCAATGCTATCGAGTCCGTATCACGTCAGATCTCAGAGCTGATCAATCAGGGTATCGAGATCGAGTCTGGAGATCCACGCTACTACTATACGAAGCTGAACGAACTGAAGATCCAGATGCTCAAGGAGGCTGCAGAGGATGCTCGTCAGCGCGCTACGGTCATTGCCGAAGGTGGAGACAGTGGTCTTGGTAAGCTCCAGAAGTCTACGATGGGTGTCTTCCAGATCGTAGGAGAGAATAGTGATGAGGACTTTAGCTGGGGCGGATCATTCAATACAAGCTCCAAGGTAAAGACAGCCAGCATCACTGTTAGCTCCACCTATTCCATTCGATAAACGTAGGAAGCCTTTAGCCGATTGGTTACACATATTGTGATCGGTCGTTTACGTATATTGTGACTGCAGGGTTACGTCTATTCTGACCGAGGTGTTACATATATTGTGATCTATTGGCTACTCCTATTGCAACTAATCAAGTAGTGAATACCTATCCTATCCCCCGCCTTGTGATCGTCTCCCCGTGCTACAACGAGGAGGCGATCCTTGCTTATTCAGCGAACGAACTGACTCTGCTCCTAGAGCGCCTCATTGCGGCTAATAAGATCCTCCCTAAGAGTCATATACTCTACGTTAATGATGGTAGCCGTGACCGCACCTGGGAGATGATCGAAGAGCTTCATCGAGAGAATCCATTCGTCGATGGTCTCTGCCTAGCAGGTAATGTGGGTAGTGAACTAGACGTGATGGCAGGGCTCATGACTGCGAAGGACGAAGCTGATGTCGTCGTCTTCCTCGTGGACGGACGTGATGGCCTTACCGCCGTGGACGAACAAATTGCGCAAGAACTACGGCGCAGCCACAGGCCCGTTATCCTCGCCGTTAACAAAACCGATTTCGCCGATCCTGACCTCATCCTTGCCGACTTTTACGCCCTCGGCATTGCCGACACCCTCGCGATTG
>CALIJH010000198.1 GCA_938017765.1 uncultured Leptotrichia sp. | reverse complement strand
TCACCAGCGGAGATAGCAGCCTTTGAGAAAGCTGGGGCTGTTAAAGTTGGACTAGGTCCCCGCATCATGCGAACAGAAACAGCTCCGTTGTTTGCTTTAAGCAGTATTAGTTATGTTCTGGAATTAGCAAAATAAGTAGGAATTGCTATCTGTTATAGTATCCTCAAGGGTAAAGTTAAATAGAATGAAAATTATAATGGCTGCAATAAAAAATGTTGCTAAATTAGCAGGAATTTCACCTTCTACTACATCCCGTGCTTTATATGACATGATTAGTCAGACAACAAAGGAGCGCGTGCGTCAGGCAATGAAAGAACTTAATTATTCTCCTAACTACTCCGCTCAAATGTGGTTAAAAAGCAAACCAATACTGTTGGAATTATTCTGCCTGTTCGTAAAAATCAAGAGACTTAGCTCTCACAATCATTTCAGGAGAGAACTTCTGCTTAAGGTAATGCAGGATTTGATTTTCTCCTGTGTTTCTTTATCATAAGTCACAGGCTTTACAGATTGCTTACGGTTAGTGTTGTAGGAATGTTGAGCATAGTCGGCTGTCAGCTTGGTACATCTTTTCAAACTTTCCGCTACGTCTTTGTTGTATGATTAAGCCACGTTTGATTTCGTTATGAATCGTTTGCGGAGCTTTCTTAAAAGTTTGACAATAGCACCATTGCTTTTTCCAGCCTTCAATTAATTGACGTTCCGTTATTGTCAAGTGTCCTCCTTTTGAGCTATAACGGTTTTGCATCTCAGAGTTTTTCTAATGTGGTTGTGATGAATAACATTATATCTCTCTGAGGTGTTTTTTAATATCTTCAAATGGCTAATTCATTTTAGAATTTTCAACTGCCTATTTTTTTGTTTGTTTTATTAACTTTTTTTTAAAATAATATTATAATATATTTTTTAAAATAGTCAATTAATATTTCATATTATATTTCATAATCTTTTATATTTTCATTTGAGAGAATTTATAACTCCATTTGATTTACTTTTTCAATCAATTTTTTTTCTACATTTTCAGGAACAAAACTTTTCAAATCCCCATGATTTTGTGCAATTTCCTTTACAAGACTGGAACTCAAATACAAATATTTTCTTGATGCACTCAAAAATATAGTTTCAAATTCACTTTTAGCAAGTGCCTTATTAGTCAAAGTAAATTGCAGCTCATATTCGTAATCTGACAATGCTCTCAATCCTCTTATAAGGATATCAACTTTTTCCTTATACATAAAATCTACAAGCAGTCCGTTGAATATCTTAACTTCAGCGTCGACATTCTCTCTCTTGAGTACCTCTTTTATCATCTCCACTTTCTCATCATCTGAAAACCATGCCTGTTTTTTTGAGGAATTTTTAAAAATGCCAATTATAAGTTTGTCAAACAGATTTGCCGAACGTTTTATTATATCTATATGCCCGTTTGTTATAGGGTCAAAACTCCCGGGATAAAGTGCCGTTTTAATCATTTTCCCCTCACTTCATTATTTTGTATTGTATTTTCTGCCTTTAATAAATTCAAGAGCTTTTTTTGCAGCTTTTTTTTCTGCCTCTTTCTTACTTCTTCCTCTGCCTGTACCTATTATTTCATCATTGAGTTTTACTGAAATTTCAAATCTTTTGTTATGATCCGGCCCTTTTGTATTCATTAATTGATATTCAGGCATTTTCTTATATTTACTCTGGAATATCTCCTGTAATACTGTTTTATAATCAGCTATACCTTCTATATCTTTTAAATTTTCCACCTTGTCAGGTAAAAATTCCAACGCAATCTGTTTTGCAGTATAATAATCAGAATCTTTAAAAATTGCTCCTATTAATGCTTCAAAAGCATCTCCTAAAATAGATCTTCTTTTTCTTCCGCCCGAAGCAGCTTCTCCGTTACTCAGATAAAGATACTCTCCTAATTTTATTTCTGCTGCAATAGCTGAAAACACAGGTTCACTTATTATCTGGCTCTTGAGTTTTGCCAAATCTCCTTCGCTTTTTCTTTTATCCAGACCATATATATATTCCGTAACTATTAAATTTAAAACTGCATCTCCTAAAAATTCCAGTTTTTCATTATCAAACTTTTTGAATTTATCGTTTTCATTGGAAAAAGACCTATGAGTTAAAGCTTCTTTCAAATAATCTTCATTCTTGAACTGATAATTTATTTTTTTCATCAGTTCCTGAATATTTTTAGCTTTCATAATATAACTCCTATATCAGTCTCATATTTCAGAAAATCCGGAACAATAAAAACACTCCGGATTTTCCTTGTCATATTTTTTTATTTATCTTTATATTTTCTGAAAGCAAGAACGGCATTATGACCACCAAAACCTAATGAATTGGAAAGTCCTACTTCTATTTCTCTTTTTTCAGATTTATTAGGAACATAGTAAAGGTCGCATTCAGGGTCAGGATTATCCTGATTTATAGTAGGCGGCAAAATTCCTTCGTCTATTGCCAGTGCAAGAAATCCGGCTTCGACTCCTCCTGCTCCTCCCAGCAAATGTCCTGTTGCCCCTTTTGTAGAACTTACTGCCAGCTTGTAAGCATGGTCTCCAAAAGCAGCCTTTATAGCTTTAGTTTCATTTTTATCATTAGCAGGAGTAGAAGTTCCATGGGCATTTATATACCCTACTTCTTCAAGTTTTACATTTCCCTGTTCCAAAGCCATTTTTATTGCTCTTGCAGCTCCTTCTCCTCCGTCCGAAGGTGCAGTCATATGATAAGCGTCTCCCGTTTCTCCATATCCTACAACTTCAGCATATATTTTTGCTCCTCTTTTTTTTGCATGTTCCAGTTCTTCCAGTACCAATATTCCTGCTCCCTCTCCCAGTACAAATCCGTCTCTATCAGCAGTAAAAGGTCTTGAAGCCTTTTTAGGGTCAGGATTTGTCGATAATGCTTTCAAGTTTCCAAATCCTGCTATTCCGCTTGGAGTAACAGTACCTTCAGTACCCCCTGCCAATATTACATCAGCTTTCCCCAATAATATAGTCTGAAAAGCATCACCTATAGAGTTTGTACCTGAAGCACAGGCTGTAACTATCGATTTATTCGGTCCTTTTGCCCCAAGATATATGGAAGCGTTTCCCGCTGCCATATTTGAAATCGCTGCCGGTATATAGAAAGGTGACACTTTTTTAGGACCTTTTTCCACAAGTTTTCCTATTTCCTGTTCTATTATTTCCAGTCCTCCAATTCCCGAACCTATAATTACTCCTACTCTATCAGCATTTTCAGGAGTAATCTCAAATTTTGCATCTTTTAATGCTTCTATTGAAGCGGCTATTGCAAATTGGGAAAATCTTCCTATTTTTTTCAATTCTTTTTTTTCAATATAATCCTCAGGGTTAAAGTCATTAACTTCTCCTGCAATATGGACAGGATATTCTGTACTGTCAAAAGCTGTAATTTTATCTATACCGCATTCCCCGTCAAGTAATCTTTTCCAAGTTTTATCTTTTCCGGTACCTAACGGAGTGATAAGCCCTACTCCTGTAATAACTACTCTTTTCATTTATACACCTCACTCATTTATTTTTATCCTTTATATGTTATTATACTAATTTTTTCATATTTTTTCAAATAATTTTCAATAAAAAAAGGGGGAATTTCCCCCACTAATTGAAATTATTTATTGTTTTGATTCGATATAATCCATCACGTCTTTAACTGTTTTAATTTTTTGTGCATCTTCATCAGGTATTTCAATATCAAATTCTTCTTCAAATGCCATAATCAATTCAACTGTATCCAAAGAGTCAGCCCCCAAATCATCAATAAATGATGCATCTTCAGTAACTTGGTCCTCATCTACTCCTAACTGTTCCACTACTATTGATTTTATTTTATCTAGCATTATATGCCACCTCCATTTTTTTATTTCAAGTAATTATATCAAAAGAATTGGAAAAATGCAATACTTTTTAAATAACCTATGTTATATATTTTCGGTTATTAAATAACTTTTTTATATCGTATTAAAGAAATTATTTAAATATATCTTTTCTAATTAAAAACAATTTTACAATAAAACTGATATAAACTATCGTATATAAATTTTATACATAAATTTTCTGAAATTTTATAATTTTAATCCTACAGTTTTAAATTTACAAATTATTTATATTTTCCAAATTCTCAATATTAATTACTTCAATATCTTTATTTATTTTTTTAATAAGTCCTGCCAGAACTTTTCCCGGTCCTATTTCATAAATTTTTGTAACACCATTTTCATACAACTTATTTATCGTATCTACCCATTTTACGGGTCCAAATGTCTGCCTGTAAAGCTCTTCTTTTATTTCATCAGCACTATTGAGAATATTTGCGGTAGTATTCGCAATAATAGGAACTTTAACGTCTTTCCATGAATATTTCTCAAATTCTTTTTTCAGTTGCTCTGCAACAGGTTTCATCAAAGAAGAATGAAAAGGACCCGACACTGCTAAAGGTACTACTCTCTTAGCTCCTCTTTCCTTAAAAATTTCGGAATTATTTTCAAGAATTTCTTTTTCCCCTGCGATTACGGTCTGCTTAGGCTCATTATAATTTACCGCTTCTATTACACCGTTTATTTCATTACAGATTTTTTCAACTTCATCAGCAGAAAGTCCTAATATTGCAGCCATAGCACCATTTATATGAGCATTACTCATTATCTCCCCTCTTGCTGCGATTAATTTTAATGTTTCTTTCTCATCTAACACTCCTGAAGCATACAATGAACTATATTCTCCCAGACTGTGTCCCGCTACATAATCAGGATTTATTCCTTCTTCATTTAATAATTTTGTCAGTATTACTGAAAATAATGCTATTGCAGGTTGAGCATATTTAGTATCTTTTATTTCTTCATCTGTTCCTTCAAAAAGAACTCTCTTTACATTTTTATTTTCAATATTTTCAAATATTTCATCAATTAATTTTTTTGTTTTACTATCCGCTTCCTCGTATAATTTTTTCCCCATTTCGGCATATTGAGTTCCCTGCCCGGGAAATACAAAAGCTATTTTAGACATTTATTCCTCCTGATACAGTTTATTATTTAATATTTATTTTAGAAATACGCTATTTATATGCTACTTAATTTCTTCAGCATCAACCACTTTGTCATCTTTTTTCTTTTCGCTCTCTTCGGAAAATTTGGAAGATTTTTTTTCTTTTTTAGGCTTCCCTGCATTTAGTTCTTTTACTCCCAGAGTTACAAGAACTATCCCGCCGATAAGAGTAATTATAGGAAGTCCTTTACTAAAATACTCTCCTAAAAACTGCTGTAAATATAAATATATCCCTATCGCAAATACAAACCATCCAAAATTATTTTTCTTAATAATGAAAAATAAACCTATCAATATTAATATCATTTGATAGTTAAAAATATATCTTAATATATTTTCATCCAGAAAATCCGGAAAAAACATCTGAATACCGTAAAATAAACTTAGAATAATTACAATTACTCCCCACAAAAGTTTTTTATTCATTTTTTTCACCCTTTCTTTAACTGTAAAAATTATATACTTTTTTATTGTATTTTTTGTAAATAAAAAAGTAAAGACTTATAAATCAATGATTATTTTTCTCATTACTTTTCTTCTGATAAAGATAAAGACAAACGAATGAAGATAAATACCCAGCATTTATGGATAATAATAATAAAGTTCCACGTAAAGGGTGAGTCCAACTACCTATAAAACTTTCATCAATAGCATAAATCAACAATATAATATAAGGAATCCAAAATAAGATTGTTTTTTTTAAGAATAAAAAGCTACTGATAAGCAAACATAAAGGTAAGGCATAAAATAATATAAGTCCCACTGTAAAACCCCACCCCCAAGCTTTGTTTGTATCAGCTTTTAACCAATCAATATAAGCTTTTTCTCCAAGTATATAAACTAAGAATGCTATACAAGTTGCAAATATAACAAATGACAATAGTATAATTACTTTGCATAAAGTTTTAAAGTGCATATTCTTACTAATTTTTATCTTTATAAGTAGCAAAACTTACTAAAAGTAGCGAAACAAGTTCTTTATGACTGATTTTCATTGTAGAACTTGCAATACTAATAGGAGCTCCATACATTTTCTGACTCCATTGCATTATCTTTTTTACAAAAAAGTTCTTTTTATTAGCAATAAGAGTTTCTGGATTTCTCACTTGTATCAAAATACTCTTATTCCCTTTGATCTCTAATTCTTGAAAGCCTATTATTTCTTCCCAAGGAATAAGATAATACTTTTGTATTCTTATGTGTAGGGCTTTTTCATCTATGGCAAGTACCCATTGATTGTTTAGCAAGTTTTTTATAATAAAAAATAGAGCTGTTAAAGCAAAAACCATAACGATAATACTCATAGTTTCTATAAAAACAATGCTCCTTTTGCCATCATTAGATAATTCATTAGCATTTAGGAAACAAAATATCCCTACGGCTAAGAAAATAATGACTAAGAATAGTAAAAAGATGTTTTTCTTTTTACTAGTAAAGATTTCTATTCGCTCCATTGTTTTATTTTAAAGCTGTAAGTCTTTCTATACCTTTATGATACTCTGTTATAATCTCATTGATAACTTCTTGTACACTTTGTACTTTAGTGATAAGTGAAGCTACTTGCCCTATTTCCAATTCCCCTTGCTCCATATCTCCTTCAAACATTCCTTGTTTGGTACGATGACTACCTACTAAGGCTTTTAGGTTCTCAATAGTAGCTTTTTGGGTATTGTATAGCTCTTTCACTTGTTCATAAAAACCATTCTTTAGTAATCTCACAGGGGCTAATTCTTTTAGTGTAAGTTCTGTATCTCCTTCACCAGCTGCTATAACCTTCTCTTTGAATGCGGGGTGTACAGACGCTTCAGTAGTAGCTACAAATCTACTACCTATTTGCACACCATCAGCTCCCAATGCTATTGCAGCTAACATACCACTACCTGTAGCGATTCCTCCCGCTGCAATAAGTGGAACTTCTAATACTCTACGCACCGCAGGAATGAGCACCATTGTGCTGGTTTCCTCACGTCCATTGTGGCCACCTGCTTCAAAACCTTCTGCTACTACCGCATCAACACCTGCTGCTTGTGCTTTGAGGGCAAACTTACTACTGCTCACTACGTGAGCTACTTTTATACCTTCTTTTTGTAATAAAGAAGTATAAGTAGCTGGATTTCCTGCTGAAGTAAATACAATTTTTACTCCCTCGCGTAAAATCACTTCAATAGCCTTATCCATTTCGGGGTACATAATTGGTATATTTACTCCAAAAGGTTTATCAGTAGCCGCTTTGCACTTGTGTATGTGTTCTACAAGGGTTTCGGGATGCATAGAGCCTGCGCCCAATAGTCCCAAACCGCCTGCATTGCTCACTGCTGAGGCTAATCGCCACCCACTTGCCCATATCATTCCTCCCTGAATGATAGGATATTGAATATTAAAAAGTTCTGTAATACGTGTTTTCATTGTCTATAATTTAAAATTATTATTATCATCAAGTTCCTAAAAAGGATTATAACTAACTTCAAAATACTATCTAAGTTAGTTTTACTATTATATTCCTAACTTCCTTACTCTTTCCACTGGTATATAGGATATTTTGATTTCTTTATATCCATACTATCAATAAGCATCCTATAAAGACTATTATCGTGTTGCAAATTCCAAATAAACATCTTCTTTTTATCCTTTTCTATTACGATATTTCTATACCATTCAAGAGTTAGTGTATTCCATTTAATAAGTTGATTCTCTTCAAAATCTACATAAGAACTTTCTTTACTTGATGTAAAATATATCTTGGTATCACTTTGTTCAATACTATCTATATTGATAAGATAGTAATCCATACTCAATTTATCTATTATATAGTCTTTGTAGATTGTTAAGGAAGATAGAGTATCTATTTCAATCCGTTGTTCATTAGAAACTAAGGCTCTATAAAAAACTTTTATTGGAATCTTTTCTAAAACACTATCATTATTTACTACTATTTCCTTAATACTATCCTGTTCGTGATCTATTGTGTTTTTCTGTACATTAGATGATTGTCCACAAGCGGTAAAAAGCAATAAAAATGATATATAAAAATATTTTGATAAGGTGATTGTATGTTGAAAATAAGAAAGAAAATTTTTACTTTTAATAAAGATGAAGAAGTATATATGGGACATCTTTCTATTTGGAACAAAGAAACAGAAGTTCATTTTTTTGGTACTATCAATAAAGATTATGAAAGAAATTTAGAAGAAAAATTAGTTTGGCTTGAAAAGAAT
>CALIJH010000197.1 GCA_938017765.1 uncultured Leptotrichia sp. | reverse complement strand
GGAGTACCTTCTTCTACAATTACCCCTCCGTCCATAAATATTATGTAATCGGAAATCTCCCTCGCAAACTGCATTTCGTGTGTAACTATTATCATTGTCATATGCTCATTTACCATGTCTTTTATTACTTTCAGAACCTCTCCTATGAGCTCAGGGTCAAGGGCAGATGTAGGCTCATCAAGTAAAATAAC
Source organism: uncultured Leptotrichia sp. (assembly GCA_938017765.1). GTDB lineage: Bacteria > Fusobacteriota > Fusobacteriia > Fusobacteriales > Leptotrichiaceae > Pseudoleptotrichia. Next base: position 4,732 of record CALIJH010000197.1, on the reverse strand, counting down.
TTCAGGATTCATAGCGATAGCTCTTGCAATTGCGACTCTTTGCTGCTGTCCTCCTGACAACTGATTAGGATATGAGCCGGCTTTATCTTGGAGTCCAACTTTTTGAAGCATTTTCATTCCGATTTCAACTGCTTTACTTTTATTCATTTTTTTGACAACTATGAGTCCTTCAATTACATTTTCCAATGCAGTTTTATTTTTAAAAAGATTATAATTCTGAAATACCATTGTTGTGTATTTTCTTAATTCATTTATATCCTTTTTGGACATATTTTTTATATTAAATACTTTTCCGTCAAAAGTAATTTCTCCTTCATCAGGAGTTTCTAAAAAATTTAAACTTCTTAGAAAAGTAGATTTTCCTGAACCACTCGGTCCTATAATACTTATTACCTGACCTTTTTCTATTTTAAAATTTATCCCTTTCAGAACTTCATTATTTCCAAAGGACAGTTTTATATCTTTAACTTTAAGCATATTACTGTCCCCCTATTCTTACTATTTTTTCCAAACTCATTAATAACCCTTCCATAACTATGCACACAATCCAGTAAATCAAAGCTACAACTATATAAACCTCAAAGAAATTAAGCCCTGCTGCACCGACTATTTTTGCTTTTCCCATTAATTCTACTATTGATACGACAAATGCCAGTGATGTATCTTTTATTAGACTTATGAATGAATTTCCAAGATTTGGCAGTGCTGTTACAAAAGCCTGCGGTAATATTATTCTTCTCATAGCCTGCCATTTACTCATACCAATGGAAATAGCTGCTTCCATTTGTCCTTTTTCTACTGATAATATAGCGGCTCTAAACGTTTCTGACATATACGCCGACATATTCAAAATAAAAGCAACATAAACAAACATAATAACCGGTACATTATTTACATTTAATGACCATCCAAATTTGGCATTCATATGATTTAAAAATTTAGGTATACCGTAATATGACAGATAAATTTGAACTAAAAGAGGCGTTCCTCTTATGAAAGACACGTAGATTATTGCCAGTTTTGATAATATTTTTACTTTATTTATTCTGACCACTGCTATAAAAAAACTTAAAATTAATGAAAAAAACATTGTTACAATAGCAATATTTAAAGTAACCGGTAAAGCACTTAATATCTTCCAGAATGACTTTACCATAAACTGATAATTTAAAAGTTGTTGCTGCATTTTTTATTCGCTCCTTTGATAACTGTTCCTTTTTTATATATTTTTTTAGACTTTTATATTAAACCTAAAAATTCTTTATTAATTACTGAATTGTTGACATTATACCATACATAAATTATTTAGTAAAATCACTACCAAACCATTTTTCTGATATTTTTGTTAAAGTTCCGTCGGCTTTCATTTCTGATAAAACTTTATTCACTCTATTTTTTAAATCTTCACTCTCTTTTCTAAATACAAAATATACCGGTGTCGTCGTTACAGGCTCACCCACAAGTTCGACAAGTTCTCCTCTCTGTTTTGTAAAATATCCTACTGTCAATCTGTCATGCAGTGTAGCATCAGCTTTACCTTGAGCTATTTCATCCAGTGCTATCGAAACATTCCCGTCATAATAGGCAAAATTTATTTCTTTATTTTTATCAAAATCAGTCAATGTTTTATTATAGTTACTTCCTACTGCTGCCATTACTTTTTTGCCTTTCAAATCATCAAGAGTTTTAATATCCGTTCTTCCTTTTTTTACTATTATTTGGGCAGCTGAAATTAAATAATCATCAGAAAAAATATATTTTTGTTCTCTTTCAGGATTTTTAGCCACTTCATTAGCTATAAAGTCAAATTTATTGGATTCTAATCCTAAAAACATACTATCCCAAGGTGTCGGTACAAATTCTATATCCAAATTTGCCCTTTTTCCTATTTCACGGACTACTTCAACATCATAGCCTGTCAGTTCATCTTTATCATCAGTAAATGTAAATGGTGCAAAAACACCTTCAGTCCCGACTTTCACTTTTATTTTTTCAGTTGAATTATTAGATGTATTTTCAACTTTTTTTGTTTCTTCTTTTGATCCGCAACTAATTAAAAATAATCCTAATAATACTATTCCGATTATTTTCAAAAATTTTTTCATTTATTATTCCTCCTAAAATTATAATTTTTTTACATATTTATATGTCTAATTAATATAATTAAATTATTTAGTATAATCTCCTCCAAACCATTTTTCCGATATTTTTGCCAATGTTCCGTCAGCCTTCATTTCCGATAATGCTTTATCCACTTCATTTTTCAGCTCTTCACTATCTTTTCTAAACACAAAATGCGTGGGAGTTACACTCAGAGGTTCCCCTACAAGCTGAACTTTATCCCCTTTCTGTTTTTTATAATATCCTACTACAAGTCTGTCACTCAATGCTCCGTCCGCTTTTCCGTCTGCTATCTCTACCAATGTCATTGTTATACCGTCATCAGAATAATCCAAATTTATTTTTTTAGTTGCAGTTTCATTATATTTTTCAATAGTTTTTGAATAATTACTTCCTACTGCTGAAATCATTCTCTTTCCTTCAAGGTCTTTCAATGTCTTTATATTATTCACTCCTTCTTTGACAATAATTTGAGCAGCTGAAACTAAATATTTATCTGAAAAAATATATTTTTCTTCTCTTTCGCTTGTTTTTTCTATCTGATTTGCAATCATATCGTATTTTTTTGATTCCAAACCTAAAAATATACTGTCCCACGGTACTGTAGTAAATTCAATATCTACATTCAATCTTTTTCCTATTTCCTGAACTACTTCTACATCATAACCTGTCAATTTACCATTATCATCTTTAAATGAAAATGGTGCGTAAACTCCGTCAGTTCCAACTTTTATTACTCTTTTTTTATTTTCTTCTCCTTTACTTTTATCTCCATTTTTCTCACCGTTATTTCCGCAAGACAATGCTAATACAAGTAGTAATAGTGTTCCTAATAATAATCTGATTTTTTTCATTCTTATATCCTCCTAAATTTTTTATATATTAATTAAAAAATCCGAACATTTATGCCCGGATACTTTATATTTATTTTTCAGTGTATCAGGACTACTTTTCATTATTTTTTATTTAATAACTTAAAAGAAGTCCTTCTCATCTTTTTAAAATTCAAGATTTAGTAAAGACTTACCTGCTACACATGCACATCATCATATTTAATTGTAGTATTTCAATATTTACAGCATTGATATTCATTTCTTCTCTCCATTTACTTTTATATCCTTACAAAATAACTTTATCACATAAAATATAAAATGTAAAATTTAAATTTTCAATAAGAACTATATATTTCCTATATAATTCATAAAAATATATCTGAAAATTTAAAAAAATCGGAATAATATTAGCTATCGTTTTTTATATATTTAATTAAAATATATCTAAAAATTTAAAACCTATGAAATTTTTAACATTTAACCTATTTTACAAATAAATCATAATGAAATTAGTATTTATTATTTTCAGTTTTCAGAATATTTGATGAAACTCTTGTAAAGATGAATACTAACAAGTTTTTTAAACAGTTTAAAAAAAGTTTTTAATGATATTATTTTCTCAGGAAAATATCATAAAGAAAAAAGAAAAAAATTAATAAAATTTCTATATAATTTTATGTTTTTTGAGCTATGCCTACTCAACTGACTTAAGTTATTAACAAAAAATCAGTAGATTAAAGTCAAATTTAATCTACCGATTTTTCATGATCATATTTAAAAAATATATTTTCTAATTATTCACCTTCAGGTAATACAAATCCTGCTATTATATAAGCAACAAGTGCTGCCCCTCCTGTGATAAGTCCTATGACAACTGCTGCTATTCTTATCATATTGGGATCTTTATCCATATATTTAGCAAGACCTCCGCATACTCCCATTAGCTTTTTGTCAGATTTTGATCTAGTAAGTTTTTTTTCCATTTTTTCTCCTCCTAAAAATATTATCTATAAACAAAATTGTTTAATTAAATTAGTAAATAGCTCTTAATCCTATTCCACCTCTTACATTTTTTCCTTTTGTGTCATATCCTCCGTTTATCGTTAATCCAAATCTCTGGTTTTCTATTCCTAAGTTCAGGTCAGCCTTAAAGTTTCCTTTCCTGTCCTCTTTTTCTCCTCTTATTCCAAACCAGTCTGCTTTCGTATACGATACTCTCGCTTTATTATTCACTTCTCCCATCTTTCCAAGCTCATTCTCATATCCTAATCCTAATGTCGCTACAAAATGCGTTCTTACTGCCATTGGTTGTTTATATTTGAACTCTATCCCTGCTTCCGGTCTGATTGAATAATAATCGTTCCCTTTTACTTCCAGTCTTATTTCTCCTGTCTTCTCTTTTATCGTTCCAAATCTTCCATATTCAAGCTTCAAACTTCCATACGGTCTTATACTTGTTCTCTCACTTGTCCTGAATTCCTTGCTTATTTCATTCTTGACCGCTACTCCGTATGAATTATATGTCGATTTTGCATTAAAGATTTCATCTACTACCAAGTATTTTCTGTGCATATCACTTCTCGCTATATAGCCTTCTCCCGATACTGTCCATTGCAGACTTCCGTTATTATCGAAAGCTGTAGATTTGAATATACCCATTTTCAGCATTGTTGTATCTTCTTTTGAGCCGCCTATATCTTTAAATTTAAATCTGTTATTTACTGCTCCCGCATACCAGCCAGAGCTGTTTCCAAGTTTTATTGTTTCATCTTCGTGAA
>CALIJH010000196.1 GCA_938017765.1 uncultured Leptotrichia sp. | reverse complement strand
AAAACTTGGATCGAGGGTTCAAATCCCTCCTTCTCCGCCATTTTTTTATAAAATGCATCCATAGCTCAATTGGATAGAGCGTCTGACTACGGATCAGAAGGTTGTGGGTTCAACTCCTGCTGGGTGCGCCATTTTTATTGGTAATAAACCGGAAAGTTGGTAATAGTATGGCAAATATTATAATTCCTGAAAATTATGACGCTAAATACGGTATAATGGAGACAGAAAGAGCCATAAAATTAATAAAAGATTTTTTTGAATCGGAGCTTGCTAAAGAGTTAAATCTTACAAGAATATCGGCTCCATTATTCGTAAAAAAGGTAACAGGACTAAATGATAATCTGAACGGAGTTGAAAGACCTGTAAGTTTTGAAATGAAAGACTATGAGGGTGAAATTATCGAGATTATTCATTCGCTGGCAAAATGGAAAAGATTGGCATTGAAAAGATATGGTATTCCAATACAGGAAGGTATCTATACTGATATGAATGCGATAAGACGTGATGAAGAACTTGATAATGTACATTCTATTTATGTAGACCAGTGGGATTGGGAAAAAGTTATAACAAAAGAAGAAAGAAATTTAGACTATTTAAAAGAAACGGTAGAAAAAATATATAAAGTATTTTTAAAAACGGAAGAAATGCTTGTAAATAAATATCCAAAATATAAGAAATTTTTGCCTGAAAAAGTTACATTTATAACTTCTCAGGAATTGGAAGACATATATCCTGATTTATCTGCTGAAGAAAGGGAAAATAAATTTGCTAAAGAAAAAGGTGCAATATTCATAATGCAGATAGGTAAAATTCTTAATTCAGGAAAAAAACACGACGGGAGAGCTCCTGATTATGATGACTGGGAGCTAAATGGAGATCTGATTATGTGGAATCCTGTCCTTGACAGAGCTTTGGAATTGTCCTCAATGGGAATAAGAGTAGATGAAAATTCTCTTTTGAAACAGCTCAAAATTTCCAATTTGGAAGAAAGAAAAGAACTTGAATATCACAAAATGCTGCTTAATGGAGAATTACCTCTGACAATAGGCGGAGGAATAGGTCAGTCAAGAATTTGTATGTTTTTATTGCAGAAAGCACATATTGGAGAAGTTCAGGCATCTATCTGGACAGACGAGTTGATAAAAATATGCGAAGAAAACGGAATGAATTTATTATAATTATAAATAATAGATTACTAAATAATAAAAATTATAAATAATGGAGCTATCTAAAAATAAATGTTTTTTTGTTAATATATTTATTGTGTTATTTTTTAGACAGTTCCATTTTATTATTTAATAATTACTTAAAATAATAAATTTAAAAAGGAGAATTTTATGTTTTTGAAAAAGACAGACAGATTGGCATTAGTTGACTTTGAGAATAATCATATCAATTATACCGAATTGATAGAAAATATAAAATATTTTTCCGAAAATGTAATCGAGCTTGAGAAAAACAAATTCGGATTAATTGTAATGGAAAACAGAGTCGAATGGATTTACAGTTTTTTTGCAGTATGGGACAAAAAATCCGCTCCGATAACAATAGATGCAGGAAGTAATCCAAAAGAAATTTTATATGTTCTCGAAGATTCCAATCCTGAAATAATTATATGTTCAAATGAAACAGAAAAAAATATCTCTGAAGCAGTTTCATTATATGTCTCAAAAGATAAAATAAAAATAATAAATGTTGACAATTATTTAATTGATAATAAAAAACTGGAAGCTATAAAAAACAAGGAATTTACTCTGGACAATCCTGAAGATGAAGATACAGCGGTAATGCTCTATACTTCTGGAACAACGGGGCAACCTAAAGGAGTAATGCTTACATACAGAAATTTAAACTCTGAAATGGACGGAATATTTGCAAAAAATATATTTACATACAGAGATCAGATACTTGCATTGCTTCCTTTTCACCATATATTACCTTTGACTGCGACTGTTCTGCTTATGTTGAGGGAGCAGACATCAATAGTATTTGTTGAGAAAATTGCAAGCAAGGAAATCCTTGAAGCATTAAGCAGAAACAGGGTTACTGCACTTATAGGAGTTCCGAGAGTTTTCAAATTATTTTATGACGGAATAAAACAGCAGATAGATTCTAAATTTATAACAAGACTTATATATAAAATTATGAGTAAAATAAAGTCATTTAAATTAAGAAGAAAAATATTTAAAAAAGTTCATGATAAATTTGGAGGACATCTTAATTTTATTGTTTCGGGAGGAGCCAAACTCGATGCTGAAATCGCCGAATTTTATGAAGTCTTGGGGATATATTCGCTGGAAGGATACGGATTGACTGAAACTTCGCCGGTAATAGCGGTAAATTCTCAAAAAGAAAGAAAAATAGGAACAGTTGGAAAAAAACTCGAAAATATTGAAGTAAAAGTAGTAGATGAGGAATTATGGGTAAAAGGACCTATAGTTATGAAAGGTTATTACAATAAACCTGAAAAAACAGCAGAAGTCATAACGGAAGACGGCTGGTTCAAGACAGGAGATCTTGCAGATATTGATGACGAAGGATATATTACAATACGGGGAAGAAAAAACAGTATGATTGTTCTTTCAAATGGAAAAAATATTGACCCTGAAACTATTGAAAATAAAGTTATAGCTAAGAGCAATTATTTAATAAAGGAAATAGGAGTATTCGGTTATAATGACAAAATAGCCGCAATCATAGTTCCTGAATTACTGGAATTTAGAAAAAAAGGAATTACAAATATAAAAGCATATATAAAAAATGTAATAGAAGACTACAATCTGACAGTTCATAACCATGAAAAAATATTGGATTATAAGCTTTATGAAGAGGAACTGCCTAAAACAAGAGTAGGAAAAGTAAGAAGGTTTATGCTTCCGAATTTATATGAAAAAAATGTTACTGAAAAGAAAAAAGTCGAAGAACCTGATACGGAAGTTTATAGAATATTGAAAGAATATATAAAAAAATTGAAAGGTGTAGAGCCGTTACCTGAAGAAAATTTGGAGCTGGAAATAGGAATGGACTCACTGGATATAGTGGAACTATTTGCATATATTGAAAACAGCTTTGGAATAAAACTGAATGAGGAACAATTTTCTGAAATGTCAAATTTGAAAGCATTGTCGGAATATATTAATGAAAAGGCTACTAAAATAGAAGATTCTGAAGTTGACTGGAAAAAGATAATAGCCGAAGCACCTGCTGTTGAAGAAAGAAATCGTTGGATTACTAAAGTGTTAAGACCTTTATTGGATGTAGCATTAAAAGTATATTTCAGACTAAAAAGAGTCAATAGGGACAGTATAATTGCAGAACAGCAAATATTTGTTTCAAATCATCAGAGTTTTATTGATTCACTCGTTCTGGGAAGTCTGTTGCCGCATAAAATACTGTATAATACGATGTTTTTAGCTATAGACTGGTATTTTAAAAAAGGACTTATGAAATTACTTGTAAGCAATGGAAATGTTGTTCTGATAGATATAAATAAAAATATTAAGAAAAGTGTTGAGGAAATAGCTGCTCATGTAAAAGCCGGAAAAAATGTTCTTATATTTCCTGAAGGAGCGAGAACAAAAGACGGAAAAGTAGGAAAATTCAAAAAGGTTTTCGCTATAATTGCAAAAGAATTGAATATTGATATACAATGTTTAGGTATAAAAGGCGGATTTGAAGCATATTCGAGATTTATGAAATTTCCTAAACCTAAGAAGATAGAAGTGGCAGCATTGGAAAGATTTAAGCCCGAAGGAACATATGATGAAATAGTACAAAAAGCTGAAAATATTATAAGAGAATATGTCGAAGGAAATAAAAAAGAAAATTAAAATTTTACATACAAAAAACTATTAATCAAAAATTAACTTGAATTTTTCTGAAAAATTTTATAAAATGATTAGGTGCTTAAGATAGAAAATATATCAAAAAGCACCTAATCAAAAAATAAAAATATAAAAAAGTCCTTGACAAATCCGTAGAAAAAATATATAATCTACCTTGTCAGTGTGATTGAGGATTATGCCTTGGTGGCGAAATCGGTAGACGCACAGGACTTAAAATCCTGTGGTAATTATTACCGTGCCGGTTCAAGTCCGGCCCGAGGCACCACTAGATTTTAGAAAATGATGATTAGTAAATGATGTAAATCATAATTTTGCGGGAGTAACTCAGTTGGTAGAGTGTCAGCCTTCCAAGCTGAATGTCGCGAGTTCGACCCTCGTCTCCCGCTCCATTATGAGCCATTAGCTCAGTCGGTAGAGCACATGACTTTTAATCATGGTGTCACTGGTTCGATTCCAGTATGGCTCACCATTAAAATAAACCACTAAAAAATATATAATTTAAAGAATATATAATCATATAAAGAATGCGAGAGTGGCGAAATTGGTATACGCACTAGACTTAGGATCTAGCGTCTACGACATGAGGGTTCGAGTCCCTCCTCTCGCACCATTTATAAAATAAAAAATAATTTCGGACAAATAACCTAAATGACCTAACAATCGTAATTAACTTTGCGATATTTCATAGTAAAAATAACCTAATTGACAAGAGCGTGTTTCCTAAAATGCTCTTTTTTTATAAATTTCATATAAAAAGGAGAAAGAGAATATGGAATATTTAAAACAAAAAATACTTAAAGAGGGAAAAATAAAAAAAGAAGGAGTTTTGAAAGTTGATTCATTTTTAAATCATCAGCTGGATGTAATATGCTTGAATAAAATTGGGAAAGAATTTAAAAAGGAGTTTTTAGATGTAGAAATAACAAAGATTTTGACAATTGAAGCTTCAGGAATTGCTATTGCTGTAATAGCTGCCCAATATTTCGATGTTCCTGTTGTTTTTGCCAAAAAGACTGAAAGTAACAATTTGGACAGCTCCGTCTATGAAAGTGAAGTCTATTCCTATACAAAAAACAAGAATTATAAAATAAGAGTATCCGAAGATTATTTGAATAAAGAGGATAAAATCCTTATAATTGATGATTTTCTGGCAAACGGTTCAGCCGCTTTGGGATTAATTGAACTGATAAAATGTGCAGGAGCCGAAGTTGCAGGAGTAGGAATTGTAATAGAAAAAGCACTTCAGAATGGTGGAAAGAAATTGAGAGAAAACGGTATCAACTTGCATTCTTTAGTCAGAGTGGCTTTTGATAACGGGGAAATAATATTTGTATAAATTATTCTGTATGGGAGTAATATAAAATCAGCATATTCTCTCTAAATACAGAAATGAAATTTGTTTCTAAGAAAACTTTTATTTTAGAATAAATAAAAGTTTTTTTACAAAGTAAAAAGAAAAAGATATTCTGCCGATTTTATAACATAGGAAAGAAATAGCAGAACTTTAGAAAAGAGAAATAACACAGACTGTGCTAAAGCTAAATGTAATAAAAAAGTAATTTTCAAGTGTTTTGTCAATTGTTTTGATAAAAGAAAAAATATACTTTAAAGTAAAAAAAGACCTTGCAGTTGGACAAAGTCTTTTCTTAAGGAAGTTATGAAGAAAAAAGTTAATTTCTACTTTTATTAAATATATAATAAACGAAAAAACTTAGAATTAACTTAGTATTTCATATTAAATGATTTATAAAAACTTAAAAAAATATTATTTTGATTTAAGATTGAAGATTATTACGAAAATAAGCGGATAAAATTTAATTTGTTGAATTGGAGAAAAATGGAAAAATTGGAAAAAAATGAAAAAAAAAGAAATGTTAAAATAATTTATCAATATGACGGCAGTAAATTTTATGGATTTCAAAGACAAAAAAATAAAAAGACGGTTCAGGGAGAAATTGAAAAAGTTATTTCTAAAAATTTTTCACAGAAAATAAATATGATTTCATCAGGTCGAACAGATAAGGGAGTTCATGCTTTAGAGCAAGTTTCAAATTTTTTTATTGATAAAAAAATTCCTTTAGAAGCTGTAAAAAGACAAATTAATAAAAATATGTACGGGGAAATTAAAATTTTATCTATAGAAGAAACAAATGATGAATTTAATTCAAGATTTGATGCGAAAGACAGAACATATTTATATATAATGAAAAAAGATGATGAAATAACTCCTTTTGAAGCAAATTATATAACAGGAATAAAAGATAATATAGATATTGAAAGTTTTCAGGAAATAATGAATATATTTAAAGGGAAGCACGATTTCAGCAGTTTTATGAAAAATGACAGAGCAATGAGAAATACGGTAAGAGAAATTTATAAAATAGAATGCAGATACGAAGAAAAAGAAAGAAAAACTTATATTGAAATATGCGGAAGCTCTTTTCTGAAAACAATGATAAGGATTATGATAGGTTCAGCTTTGGCGGTATATTTTAAAAAGAAAGATAAGGACTATATAAAAATGAAATTGGAAAATCCGGATAAAAATCAACATAAAATACTTTCATCGGCTCAGGGGCTTTATCTTTATAAAATCAATTATTAATTTTCGGAAAGGAATAAAATGGAAAATTTTTATATAAGGGAATTGGATGCTGAAAAAGATACGGAATTGCTGTTTGATATAGTAGCACATGAAAATATAGTGTTTGGAGAAGCTTCCGTAGGAAACTGGAATATAAAGCCCTTTGCAAAATATGGAAAAGTTTTTGCAATGCTATATAAAGAAGAGGAAAAGGAAACTTTAGTTTCAGTAATCGAAGTTTTGAGAAATTTTGAAGGGAACAAAGGGTATCTGTATGGAGTTTCTGCTGTTCCTAAATATGAGAAACAGGGTCATACGAGAAAATTACTTGAATATGTGATAAATTATCTGTTAAAAAACAATATAGATATTATTGAACTCACAGTGAGTGAAAATAATGAAAGAGCTATAAATATGTATTTAAAATCCCGATTTAAAATAGTAAAAAAATTAAAGAATGAATACGGAAATGACGGCCAGAGATATTTGATGAGATATACTAAAAATACAAAATAAAAAAATAGAATTAATAAATAATATATAAAATAATATATATTAGAATATGTATCATCAAAATATATATTCTAA
>CALIJH010000195.1 GCA_938017765.1 uncultured Leptotrichia sp. | reverse complement strand
AAGAAGCTTTCATCAATAAACTTGAATATAAATTAGAAAATAACTCTAGAAAGTTAGAACAACGCTCAGGTGTTGCTTCAGTATTAAGTGATTTAGATAAAACTATTAACATTATCAGAAAATCAGAAAGCTCAGAAGAAGCAAGAGATAATATTATGAAGCATTTTGGTATCAATGAAGCGCAAGCTGATTATATATTGAAATTATCTCTTTCTGTTTTAACTAAGGCAGATAAAGATAAAATCTTGCTTGAAATTGAAGCACTTCGTAAAGAAACTGAAGATTTAGAAAATCTTTTAAATGATGAAGCTGCTATTGACTCTGCAATTATTGAAGAATTAAAAGCTACTAAGAAAGTTATTTCAGATGACCGTAGAACATTCATTGATAATGTTACTTTGGAAGATTTAAAACTTGCTGACAAAGAAAGTAGAAACAAAATGAAACTTTTAGAAAAGGATGTAGATACTACTATTTATATTCTATCTAACGGAACCATCTTACAATCATTAGAAGAAACATTTAATACTCATGTTCCTATCAAGTCAGAATTAAAAGCCACTACTCAAGAATTTATCAACATTCTTAAAAATGACGGTACGATTGAAACAATCAATGCTAAAGCTATTCCTTTAGATATTCCATCATCAACAAGCCTTTTAGGTGTAGATGAAGATAAATTTGTTACTATCTTGCCTAATAATTTAAATGGTATTTACAAAGGTGTATTGATTGTTACTGACGCTGGTAATGTAAACATTGTTAAGAACAACATTAAATCACCTCTTGCTAAATTGATTCTCAATGAGAAAATTATTTATGCTAAACCATTAACTGAAGAAGATTATGCGAAATTCTTGTACATTATTGCTGAAGACGGACAACTTGCTAAATTCCCAATTTCAACAATTAGAGAAAGTAACCCTGGTTCAGGTACTGTTGCTGGCTTTAAATATGACAAGAAATCGGTAGCTGCTGGAGTTGGAGATAATGATGCTGTATTATTCTCTAAATCTAAATCATCATACAAATTCACGCAAGGTGAAGAAGTACCTTCAACTAACAGAGGTGTTAAAGGAAGTAAATTCCATGAACTAGTAAAAGATGATGAAATTACAGGTTTAGTTGTTTCTGAATTTGTAAAAGTAGTTGACCAAGACGCTGAAGCAATTGCTGAAGAATACTCTGGTCGTGCTAAGAAAGGTATTCCTTATGATGAAGATTTATTCTTCGGATATTAAATTGTTATATTAAAAGAGCCTGAATAAGGCTCTTTTTAATGATATAAAAAGATAAAAAGGATTGTAGCATGAATACAAAATTACTATTAAAATTAAAAGATGAAAATTGGGAAATATTCTTTCTCTCAAAAAATATTTGGAACGGAAATAAAGTCAGAGGAAAAGAAGTAGCTGAGATAGTCGGAGAATTGAAAGAATTACAGGATTTATTCATTCGGAAACTTTCCGATTATATTTTTTCATTTCATGTACTGCTTTTACATAATAAAATTTTTGATACTGCAAATATGATTTATGATATAGCTGAACAGATAAAGCTTTCTTCCAAACGATTTACGTATGATGATATTACGACTTATACTTATAAGTTTATATTTAATAAAGAACTCGGATTTGTAAAAAATGACAGGGTAACCGACGATTTTCTGGAATTAATCGGGGGAAATGTTGATACCGTTATGATTGACGAATTTCAAGATACGAGTGTTTTACAATGGAAAATATTGAAACTGCTGTTGAACAGTGCTGAAAATATAGTGTGTGTAGGAGATGAAAAGCAGAGTATTTATAGTTGGCGTGGAGGAGAAAAAGAGCTGTTTGAGAAACTTGAGGAGCTTATCGGAGGAAGTTCGGAAAATCTTAATAAGTCATACAGAAGCTATAAAGAAATAATTGAAAACGTAAACAGCATATTTGAAAATTATAATGGTGAATGGTCCTACAATCCTGTAAAATACAGGGATGATGCTGAATATCAGAAAGGATATTTCAGCTATCATTTACAGAAAAGAAAAACTAAATATAATAATGGCGAAGAGAAACCCGAGGCAGCTTATGAAAAAATGATACGTATGATTAAAGACGGTAAAATACAAAATTTGGGAAATACATGTATAATATGCAGGAAAAATAAGCAGCTGAATGAAATTGCCCAAAGACTCAATGAAGAAAATATCCCTTATACTTTGAATAGCAGCTCTTTGCTTTTGGAGCATAGCGTGATAAAGCCTCTTTATAAGCTCATAAAATATTTTGTTTTTAATAATTATGCCTATTTGCTGGAATTTATGAGGTCTGATTTGATAGGATGTCTGAATGACCATGTAAAATATATGCTGGAAAATAAATCGGAAACAGAAAAATATATAAAAAATGGAGACGATGAAAAGTTTTCGGATTTTGTAGACAGGCAGGAAGAAAAAATCAGAAACGGTCTTTCGGAATATAAAAATATAGATAAAATGGAAAGAAATGGACTTGTATTTTCCGAAATACTGTTTAAAATAAAAAAATTGAAAAATCTTTCAGGGGATTTGAACAGTAAGTATCAAAGAGATAATTTTTCAAAAAAACTTATGGAAGAATTTTATGTTTCGGAATTTTATTCTACAAATAGCGATATAAAAAATATTTTTAAATTTTTCAATATTCTAAAAGAACACAATGATTTATTTGAGTTTGTAACTTATGTCGAAGATGAAAAGGAAAAACTGAAACAGCTTAGCAGCGGTGATGAAGAAGCCATAAATCTTATGACAATACATAAATCCAAAGGACTGGAATTTGATACCGTGATTTATTATGAAAATGATACGGGAATAACACGGGAAAACAGAGATTTGATTATATATTTTGATTATGATGAAAAATTTGAAAAAGTGAATAACTTTTTGATAACTTTCCCTAAATATAATAAAATTTTTATTGACGGTGATTATTTTAGAATAAATGAAAAAAACAGAAAAAAAGAGGAAATGGAAAATATCAACAATGACTATGTAGCTTTGACAAGAGCCAAAAAAAATTTATTGCTGTTTATGGAAGCGTATACAATAAAAGATAAAAACAAAGAGAGCTTTAAGGACAGTTTTATAAAAAGACTGATTGAAATTTACAATGATGAGGAATATTATTCAATAGGAGAGATAACGGAAAGTCGAAAAGAAAGAGGAAAAACACCGATCGGAGAATATAAAGAAATTGACAGCATTATGTCATATTTTGATAATGATATACTAAAGAAACCTGTTAATAACTACAAGACAGATTTGGAAGGGGAATTTAGAAGAAAAAAAGGACTTGCGATGCATTATTATTTTGAGCATATGACTAATGATTATGAAAATGACAGAAAAAATGCGAAGTCGGCTTTTTTAAGCAGATATGGGAATATGCTCGGAAAGAAACTGATAGGAGAGCTTCTTGAAAGAATGGAAAAATTTATTTTAGAAAATAAAGAGATTTATGACAGGAAATATAAAGTTTATACTGAATTTGAAATATATGACAGTGGGAATAATAAAAGAATTATCGACAGAATAAATATTGATGAGGAAAACGGAAAAATATTCATATATGACTATAAGACAGGATTTGAGCCTACAGAAAATGAAAAATATATACAGCAGCTGGAAGAATATAAAAAAATATTGGCTGAAAAAATATCAGGAAAATATGAGATTTTTACAAAAATTCTGGAAGTATAGAAATAATAAATAATAATGAGTATA
This sequence comes from uncultured Leptotrichia sp., assembly GCA_938017765.1. Taxonomy (GTDB): domain Bacteria; phylum Fusobacteriota; class Fusobacteriia; order Fusobacteriales; family Leptotrichiaceae; genus Pseudoleptotrichia. The sequence continues at coordinate 7,189 of CALIJH010000195.1, read as the reverse complement.
GAAATATTAATAAGTATTGGAATATTAATGTTAAAATAAATTTTTAAAATAAAAAAAGAAAAATAAAATTGGAAATATCTTTATCCGTATTGGGGAAATTTTTTTAAATTGTTTTACTTAAATAATACAAGAAATTGTATCGTATTGTATTATAAAATTTCAAATGGATTTAAAAAGATATTTCCGTTTTTATTATGTTTTAATATATAGATATAACTTTCAATTATAATATTTTAAATTTAGGCTTCATACTAAGCATATTTCCGGAAATATTGCTGTAAATATAATTTTTAGCTATGATATTATCGGTTATGACATTATATTGTGAAAGATTACAGTTTTTTAGATAATTTTTGAAAATTTTATCATAGTTTTGTATTTAGGAAACTGAATTCATTATTTAACAGAATTCAGGCTAACAAAATTAGGATTGATAAAATTTTACATTTTCAAGATTAAGGAGAAACTCTTTTATTTGAAGTCCTCCGCCATATCCTACAAGTTTTTTATTCATTCCTATAACTCTATGACACGGAATAAAAATGGAAATCTTATTTCTATTATTTGCCATTCCTACAGCTCTTACAGCTTTTTCGTTATTAATGGCAATGGCGATATCTTTATAAGAACGGGTTTCTCCATAGGGAATTTTTATTAACTCATTCCATACTGATACTTGAAAATCCGTTCCGTCTTTTAATAAAGGCAAATCAAAATTTTTTCTTTTTCCGTTCAGATATTCAAATAACTGAGTTGCCGCTTTTTTAATTAAAGGAGTTTCTTTTATAGTGTAATCTTTATTCTTTTTTACATTTTCAGTTTCAAATTCAAAAAACAAATTTGTTATCCTGTTATCATCCGCTCCAATTCCTAATGTACCTAATTCCTTAATTTTAGTGTCATAAAAATACACGTATCTCATATAATCACCTTTTCAGTATAATTTTTCTATATTATAATATAATTATGAAACAGATACAAGCTAAATTCCTGTTTTCTATTTTCGAAAAATTGATTTTTAATAAAAAATAATTAAATAATAATAAAGCCTTTTTTGCTAAAGGTATACAAAAATTAAAAAAATAAAAAAATTATTTTTTAATTTAGATTGTATATTTAAAAAAAAGATAGTATAATGAAATTAAAGTTTAATATTAAGATAAAAAAAAGAACAAAAAAATAGAAAACATATGAAATGTTTAAAACAGCTTAACAAATAAAAAATATAAAATAAATAAATCAAGCTTAGGTATTGTATTCAGGAGGAAAAATTATGAAAAGAAAAAAAATGGTACTAATTGCTCTATTAGCTGTAGTTGTAATGAGCTGCGGCGGAGGCGGAGGAGGTGGCGGAGGCGGAACATCATCACCGACACCGAGCATACCGTCAAATCCGAATAATCCGGGAGCAGGAGGTAATGGGAATAATTCAGGAGGAAATAATTCAGGTAATAACGGAAATCCAAATAGTCCAAATAACCCGAATAATCCAAATAATTCCGCTAATTCATTTAGAGAGGGCGTAGTAAAAGTGGATAGACAGAGACTGAGAGTTCCTGTAAACCCTGATGAATTAAGTCCCAAAGTTTCAAGCTGGAGAACATATTACTATCTTGAATTTAATGAGGATAACAAGATAGGAATAAAAGTAACTCCTCTGGATCGTGGATATATACATAGAAATGGGGAACCTATTAAACATGATATAACCATGACCGGGAAGAGGTCTATTGCGGTATATGCAAAAGAAAATGATGTTACAGGTGGAGGAGGAAAAACCGTTACTATAGGCGAAGAATCTGTAGGAATATATTTACAGGCAGTAAAACCGACTGCAATAATAAGAGGTAATGGCTGGTCTTCAACAAACTATAGTCTTATAACTAATCAGGAATTTAGATATGCAGGAAAAGTAAGTATCAATGGAAATAATTCAATAGGTACATATTACGGAGTTGAAAGATACGACCATTCGGACATACCGGCAGATCCTAATATTTCCACTTACGGAGATTATAAAAATGAAGGAACAATAGAGAGTAAACCTGGAACTGTAAATGTAATAGGAGCTTATTTCAAAATAGATAACGGTCATATGAAAACTTTCAGAAATGCAGGAACAATAAATATGGAGGGTGATAAATCTATCGGAATGTATGGTACGGGAGAAGGGGAATATTCAATATATAATTATGAATATGTAGGCGGAAGTAAAATATCGGTTGGAGCTTCATCGGATAAAAGAAATCCGAACATAGGAATGTACACAGATTCGGAAAAAGTTTCCCTGCACAATGGTAATAGCAGTCATTTGCAAGAAAAAGGAACAATTGAAGTGGGGGCAAATTCGGTAGGAATGTATAAAGTACGTGGAACAGGAGACGGAACTCCCCAAGTAGTAAATCACAGCCGTGGAACAATACTTCTAAAAGGAGATAATGCTATAGGTATGATTTTAGGAGAAAATGTCTATGGAGTAAATGAAGGTAGTATTATCGCCGATACTCGTGATTTATTTGAAGAATATTATCCAAAAAGGGTAATAGGAGTTGTTTTAGGAAAAAATGCGATATTTGAAAACAGAGGCACAATAGACATAAGTTATTCGTATGGAGGTATAGGAATATTAAACGGTGGAGGAACTGTAAGAAATTACGGAACTATTAATATATATCCGGGTAATAGTCAACCTTCAAAAGAAGAAATAGTAAGAGAAAAGATAGTAGACCCGATAACGGCACAAATACTTATGAACAGAATAAAAGTACCGATGAGTTTGGAAAGTCCTAAGCTGTATGTAGATACATTGGGAAAAACAAACCCTATAAACGGTATAGCTTCTTCAAGAGTTGAAAAAGTAAATCTCGTAATGGGAGCCGAAGCTGCTTCGGAAACTAACAGCACAGAAATAAAAGTAGATAAAAAAATACTTTCCAAATATAATGCGTCATTTAAAGGAGGAAATATAAAGGAAATAGATGTAAAATCGGATGCCCTGACTTGGGAGGCCGAAGCGGAAACATCAGGAAATGAAGTAAAAAATGTAACTCTTAAAAAGAAATCGTATACAGAGTTTGCAGAAGATGAAGAAACTAAAAAACTTGCGGCAGGACTGGATGAAAGATATGTTTCAAATTCAGCTGATTCAAAAGAGAAACAGTTATTTAATTACATAAACACATTGGGAAACAATCAGAGGAAACTGTTATCCAAGACATACAAGGAAGTATCAGGAAATCAGTACATAAATGTACAGCAGAGAATAAAAGAAACAGGGACAATGCTTGACAGGGAAATAAACGATATACAGAAAGAAGTAACGGAAGGAAGCAAAGTAAAAACATTTGCGACTAAAGGGAAATACAGTTCAAAGATAGACGAAGTACCTGATCATGAAGCAACAGGATACGGAGCGGTATATGCATACAACAGCAAAGAGAAGAAATTGGGCTGGTATGCAGCGGCAGGAGTGAATAACTTCAAGCTGAAAGATAGCGGAAGAACGGACGAAGAAGTATCAATGCTGAAATTAGGAGTACATAAGACATTTGAATTAGGATTGGGAATGGACTGGAAAGTAACGGGAGAAGGATTTATATCGAGAAGTGAAATGGAAAGAAAATATGTGGTAGGAGGAGAGCAGTATACAGGACAGGCAGGCTATAACGCATATGGAGGAGCAATAAAGAACGAGATAGGAAAGGATATAAATCTGACAGAAACATTTACATTGAGACCATATGTAGGACTGAAAGCTGAATACGGAAAATTTAACAATATAAAAGAAAAGAACGGAGTATTGAGACTGGAAGTAAAAGGGAATGACTATTACTCGATAAGACCTGAAGCCGGATTGGAAATGAGTTATATACAGCCGATAACAGACAGAGCGAGAATAAGGGCGATATTGGGAATAGGATATGATTATGAGGTAGGAAAAGTAGAGAATATAGAAAACAGAATAAGATTTGTAGGAACGGGAACAGACTGGTACAAGCTAAAAGGGGAAAAAGAAGGAGAAAGAGGGAACTTTAAAGGAAATGTAAGCTTAGGATTTGAGAAAGGACATTACAGCTTGACATTGACAGGAGGATACGAAACAAGAGGAAAAAATGCAAGAGTAGGTTTAGGATTTGGAGCTTCGTTCTAAGTGAAAAACAATCCCTTGCCAAATTATTAAAAAGCGAGTATAATGTACAGGGAAAAGTAAAAAAAGTAACAATAATTTAAAGATGAAAGGATGAAAAAGATGAAAAAAAGACCTGTGGTTTTAATAATTTTAGACGGTTGGGGAATGAATCATCACACAGAGCAGGTAGACGCTGTAAGAATGGCACATCCTGTGAATTTTGAAAGATACAGAAAAGAGTATCCGTTTACTGAATTACGAGCTGACGGAGAATTTGTAGGATTACCTGAAGGACAGTTTGGAAACTCTGAAGTAGGGCACCTGAATATAGGAGCAGGAAGAGTAGTCTATCAGTTATTACCTAAAATTACAAAAGAAATAAGAGAAGGGCTGATTTTAGATAATAAGCCTCTTTCAGATGTTATGAATAAAACAAAGGAAAACGGGAAAGCACTTCATATAATGGGACTTATGTCTGACGGAGGAGTTCATTCCCACATCAATCACATAATCGGATTAGTCGATATGGCTAAGAAAAAAGGATTGACAGAAGTCTATGTTCACGCATTAATGGACGGAAGGGATACTCCTCCTGAAAGTGGAGCAGGGTATTTGGAACAAATGCAGAAAGCTCTTGATGAAGCAGGTGTAGGGAAATTAGTTTCGGTTATAGGAAGATATTACGGAATGGATAGAGATAATAACTGGGATAGAATAGAAACTGCTTATAATGCCTTATTTTTAGGAGAAGGTGCAGTTGCAACTTCCGCAGAGGAAGGAATAAAAGCTTCTTATGCTGACGGAGTAACCGATGAGTTTGTAAAACCTGTAAAAGTAACTGAAAATGGAGAGCCTGCGGGAATTATTAAAGAAGGCGACGGAGTAATATTCGCGAATTTCAGACCCGACAGGGCGAGACAGCTTACAAGAGCGATAATTGAGGATAACTTCAAAGGATTTACGAGAAAAGTACATCCTAAAGTAAACTTTGTATGTATGGCACAGTATGATTCAACATTTGATGTACCTGTAGCTTATCCGCCTCAAAAAATAGTAAACGGATTTGGAGAAGTAGTATCCAAAGCAGGACTGGTTCAGGTGAGAACTGCTGAAACTGAAAAATACGCCCATGTAACATTCTTCTTTAACGGAGGAGTAGAAGAACCTTATAAAGGGGAAATCAGACTTCTTTCAGATTCTCCAAAAGTGGCGACTTATGATTTGCAGCCTGAAATGAGCGCCTATAAAGTAAAAGACAGACTGATTGAAGAGCTGAATACAGGAAAAGTGGATACTGTAGTTCTGAACTTTGCAAATCCTGATATGGTAGGACATACAGGTGTAGTAGATGCAGTAATTGCAGCATGTCAGGCAGTAGACAACTGTACAGGACAGATTGTAAATAAAGTGCTTGAAATGGACGGAGCTATACTTATAACTGCTGACCACGGAAATGCTGATTTGCTTGTAGACCCTGAAACAGGAGCCCCTTATACGGCACATACTGTAAATCCTGTTCCTTTTATACTTATAACTAATGATATGAAAAATGCTAAACTCAGAACAGACGGTAAACTTGCAGATATAACACCTACAATGCTTGATTTACTTGGAGTTGAAAAACCCGCTGAAATGGACGGGGAAAGTTTAATAATAAAATAACAAGAGGTTTTATAAACAAGAAATTTTATAAAGATATATAAAAAAATATAAACGTATAGAAACTGAAAATAGAAACTGAAAAAAGTATAAATTTTGGACTTTTTTCAGTTTTTTATATGATAATATTGATACAATATTGTCATATAAAAAATCTTTTAATATATAAACTGATAAAATGTATAATAATACATAATATGTGTACGTTATATAATATATGTATGTTTGTATGTCAGAATAAAAAAAAGAAGTTAAAGAGAGCAAGTTTCAAAAAGAAGATATAAAAGATTATATAAATGATATAATATAAAAAATGACGTAAAAGCGTAAAGCTGACAGGGTAGAAGTTGCAGGATACAAGGAAAGTGAAGCAGAAAGGCAATAGGATTTTAATATTAGACCTATGGATATTTTTATCGGTATATGATATTATAATAAGAGGTCAGATATCTTGTGAACGGAGATTTAAAAATAGAAAATATCGAAAAACATAGTTATTAGTTAAATTATAATTTATAAAAATTTCCATTTTTAAGACTGTTCTGATAAAAAATATAATAATTGGGAGAAAAAATTGCATAAAGAATTTGCGGAAATTTACGATGTTTTTATGAAACATGTGGATTATAAAAGCTGGTATAATTTTCTAAGAAATTATATAAAGGATAAAGGAGAGGTCCTCGACTTAGGTTGCGGCACGGGAGAATTTATTTATAGATTTTTGAAAGACGAATTTTCTGTTACGGGAGTAGATATATCTGAGGATATGCTGAGAGTATCAAAGAAAAAGATTGAAAATAAGAAACTGAAAAATAACAATTACAGATTAATAAATGAGAATATTATAAATTATGAAAATGGTTCTGAAGCTGATTATATAATATGCAATTTTGATACGGTAAATTATCTGAAAAATGAAAAGGAATTTGAAAAATTTCTTGATAAATCGAATAGAAATTTAAGGAAAGACGGATATTTGATATTTGATATTGTAACAGAGGAAATATTTGAAGAAATATTTGAAAACGGAATATTTTTAGATGAAGAACCTGAATATACAAGTATTTGGAGATATGAAAAATGCGGTAAGAGAAGATATTTTATCGAAATAGATTTGTTTATAAAGCAGGCTGAAAAATCTAAAAACAGTGATTTATTGAATGGAAATCTGTTTAGGAAATATAATGAACAGCACTATAAATATATATATGAACCTGAATGGATAGTAAAAACTGCACAAAATAAAGGATTTGAGATTTTTGATGTAGCTACTAATCCGAAATTTGGAGAAAGCAGAATATTTTTTATATTTAAAAAATTATAAATTTAAAATTATAAAAATTAAACAGTTATGTTATACAATTAATTGTTGAATGATTATTCATATCAACTGGTCTATTT
>CALIJH010000194.1 GCA_938017765.1 uncultured Leptotrichia sp. | reverse complement strand
CTGAATGCCATTTTCTGCTTTTCATAAAAATATATTTAGGATTATTTAATCTCTGAATTTTTTCTTCGATTTCATTATATATTTCCATTTCCAGATAACGGCGTATTTTATTTGCTTTTTTCATTTCTTCTATTATTGCAAATATTTTAAAGTCATCTTCCTGAATGAAAAACTCAACTACCATTTTTGAGTTGTCCACTCTTCCAAGAGCGTTAAACATAGGTGCTAAATAAAATCCTATATCACTTGTAGTTATATTTTCAGGATTAATTCTCAAATAATTTAAAATATATTTTAAACCTTTTATCTTAGTTTTTCTTAAATTATAAAGACCTTTTTTTATTATAAATCTGTTTTCGTCAGTCATAGGAACTACATCTGCAACGGTTCCTATCATAACAATATCCAAATAATCATAAAGTATTTTTTTATTTGCTCCTGTTTTCTCGTAGACAGCTTCTGCCAGCTTGAAAGCCACACCTGACCCCGACAAATTTTTATTGGGATAATTTTTACTTATTTTTGGATTTATGGTGAGCAGATTAAAATCTTTTATTTCCTTGGCTTCTCTATGGTGATCGGTAATAATTATGTCAATGTTGTTTTTTTTCAACATCATTATTTCTTCGACACTCGCTATACTTGTATCGACACTGATAAATAACCCTGTATTCCTCTTTGTCATATATTTTATAAGATTTCTATTTATCCCTACACCTTCGTGGGCTCTGTTGGGAATGTAATAATCTACATTCATTCCCAACTTTCTGAATACTATCACAAGATAAGCTGCGGCAGATATACCGTCCACATCATAATCTCCGTAAATCACTATTTTTTCTTTATTTTTCCTTGCTCTGATTATTCTGTCGGTAACCTTATCCATTTGTTCAAATAAAAACGGATTTAATAAATCATTTTCATCAGAATTCAGAAATTTTTCCACTTCTTCTTTTGTATTAATATCTCTGTTCAGAAGTAATCTTGTTATCAGCTCACTTTCCCCGAATTCTCTGCTTTTGGAAATCAGATAATTTTTATCATAATTCTTCATTTCCCATTTCACTGATTATTCACTGTCCTTCTGCTTTATTCCGTCCAGTATTGAAGATATTTTTATTCCGTATTCCACACTGTCATCCAGATGAATTCTTATTTCAGGAACAAATCTGACTGATAATTGTGAACCTATTGTTTTTCTTAGAAAACCTTTTATTTTTTCAAGGTCTTCCATGATTTTTTCTTTATTTATATTATTTTTCAGATCTAAAACTGAAAATGTCAAGTCAAGGTATCTTCCGTCTTTAGTAAGTTCCACTTTATGAATCGAAACAAGATTTTTTATTTTCTCATTTTTGATTTCAGTCAGCAGTGTCATTCCTACTATTCTTGATATTTCCTTTTCAAGACCTTTTCTTCTTCTATCGTTCATACTTTCACCTCATAATTTTTACTTCGCCGGTCGAAAATATCTATCTTGGTATTTCTTCTAAGATGTATGACTCTATTATATCGCCTTCTTTTATATCATTAAAGTCTTTAATTCCAATTCCGCATTCCTGTCCCATGACAACTTCTTTGGCATCATCTTTAAATCTTTTCAGTGATTCAAGTTCTCCGTCAAAAATTATTATTCCGTCTCTTATAATTCTTATTTTTGAAGTTCTGCTTACTTTTCCGTCTACGACTACAGCTCCGGCTATATTTCCGACATTAGATATTTTAAATACCTGTTTCACTTCTATTCTACCGAAATAAACTTCTTTGTATTCAGGGTCAAGCATTCCTTTCATCGCTTTTTCGATTTCTTCTGTAACGTGATAGATTACGTTGTAATTTCTAATTTCTACTCCCGTTTTTTCAGCTTCAGTTCTTGCAGGGGTAGTAGGTCTTACGTTAAATGCCACTATTATTGCATTGGACGCTTCAGCAAGTTTTACGTCTCCTTCGGTTACAGCTCCCGCACTTGCCTGAATAATATTTATCATAACCTTATCATTGGACAATTTCTGCAATGACTCTTTTAATGCTTCAACAGAACCTTTGGAATCTGCCCTTATAATACATTTAAGTTCTTTAAGCTGCTGTTCTTCAAGTTCCTGAGATAGACTTTCCAGCGAGATATGTTTCTTTTTATTGTGTTCATTTACTTTTTTCTCTTTTATAAAGTCTTCAACAATTTTTTTAGCCTGTTTATCATTATTTACCCCGTAAAGGACATCTCCTGCATTAGGAACATCACTAAATCCTGTAATTTCAACAGGTTGGGATAAAACTCCTTTTTCGATTTTATTTCCTCTGTCATCTACCATGGACCTTACTCTACCGTGAGCTTCTCCCGCTACGAATATATCTCCTATTTTCAATTCACCTTCCTGAATTAATATATCCGCAACAGCTCCCATTTTAGGGTCAAGTCTGGATTCGACAACTACGGCTTTGGCTCTCTTTTTAGGATTTGCTTTCAATTCAAGCAATTCAGCGGTAATCAATATTGTTTCCAACAATTCTTCAAGATTTATCTTTTGTTTGGCTGAAATTTCCACAAACTCCGTATTTCCTCCCCAATCAGGAGACATCAAACCGTATTCTGTCAATTCCGTTCTGACTTTCATAGGATCTGCTCCTGGTTTATCTATTTTGTTTATAGCTACTATAATAGGTACTCCCGCTTCCTTGGCGTGAGAAATAGCTTCCACAGTTTGAGGTTTTACTCCGTCATCAGCTGCAACTATCAATATGGAAATATCTGTAATATTTGCTCCTCTGGCTCTCATTTCAGTAAATGCTTCGTGTCCAGGAGTATCGATAAATGTGATTTTCTGTCCTTTCCAGTTTACTTGATAAGCTCCTATTCTTTGAGTTATCCCTCCTGCTTCTCCTTCGATTACATTTGTGTGTCTCAAAGCGTCAAGCAGCGATGTCTTACCGTGATCTACGTGTCCCATAATCGTTATAACAGGAGCTCTTGTGATTAAATCCTGTTCCCTGTCTTCAATTTCAAGATGATATTTTTCTCCATAACTTATTTCTTCTATTTCCTCTTTTTCAACGATTACATCATAATCAAGTGCCACTTCTTCAGCTTCTTCAAAAGATAAGATTGCATTCGCAGTAAGCATTTTCCCTTGCATAAAGAATTTTTTTATAATGTCTGAAACATTTATTCCTAATTTTTCCGCTAAATCTTTGATAACAATTTCCTCATTTATCGTTATCATTCCTATGCTTTCGCCTTCAATTCTTATTATTTCGTCCTTCATAACCTTTTCCTGTTTTTTCTTGCTTTTTTTCTTTTTGTCATCTTTTCTGAAATCTGATCTTAGTTCTCTTAGTTTTTTTTCTTCTTCTTTCTGTTTTTTCTCTTTTTCGTATTTTTTCTTATCAAATTTCGCTTTTCCCTTTGTATTTGTTTTAGGCTTTTCTGCTATGGTTGAAACTCCCTGAGAATCAGTTTTTGGTACTTCCTTTTTATTTCTGTTTCCAAATCCTCTATCATTTCTGTAATCGTCTTTATCCTTGTCGGAAAGCTGACGGTTATCTCTCTTTTTAAAATCCCTTTTATCTTTATCAAATCTTTTATTATCCCTGATGTCTCTATCTTTGTTCCCTTGAGTATCTTTATTCTGAAAGTTTTCTCTGTTCTGATAGTTTCCTCTGTCAGATTTTCCAAAATTTCTGTTATTTTGTCCGTCTCTATTTCCTTGACTGTCTCTGTTTTTGTTAAATCTGTCTCCTTGACGCTCTCTATTTCCGTCTTTTGATTGACTATATTTGTTGTCCCTTTTTTGATAATTTCCTTTATCTGATTTATCAAAATTTTTGTTATTTTGACTTTGACTTTCTCTGTTTCCTTGATTGTCCTTATTTCTGTTGAATCTGTTTCCATTTTCATGGTTTCTGTCATTGAATTTATTATTATTCTGTTGTTTTCTGTCATTTTTGTTAAAATTATTTTTAGGAACATCTTTATTATCTGTTACGTCTTTTACAGTATTTTCTTTTTCAGAGTTTACATCTTTATTTTGAAATTTTTCTTCTCTATTTATTTCTTTTTCAGAGTTTTCTTTTACAGTCTTATTATCTTTCTCAACCGTTATTCCGACATCTGTATGATTTTCTTTATTTTTTAAAGTTTCTTTTGTATTATGGCTTACATTTGCTTTATCAGTTTTCTTGGGTCTCGAACTGAAAATCAACTTTTCTTTTATAACATGTTCTTTGACGTTATTCTCTTTAGGCTCAGGTGCTTTTGCTTCGTTTTGTTTATTTTTTACGGAAACACTTTCACTATTCCTGTTATCATTTGAAAGTTTTTCTTTTACCGCTGCTACTTCATCATCACCTAATTTATTATTGGCATGATTTTTATTCTTAATCCCGATTTTGTTCAGTTCTTCAATAAAATCGGCAGTTTTATAACCCATAAGTTTAGCTAATTCGTGTACTTTCATGTTTCACCTCCACTTTGTTCAATATTCCGTTTACAACTTTTTTATCAATAATACCTATTACATTTACATCTCTTGAAAAAATATCTTTCAATTTGGATTTTTTATCAATTTCAATAATTTTTATATCGAATCTTTTTTTCAGTTTTTCGAATTCTTCAATGTAACGTTTATTAATATCTCTCGGAATAATCAACAATTTTACTTTATTTTTTTTTATCCCGCTGACATTTTCATCTATTCCAAATATGAAATATTCAGAATTCTTCATAGCTCTCAAAATGTCTATTATATCTTTTCTATTTTTTTCTATTTTTTTTAACATTTTCAATAATTCTTCTGTTTCAACATTGTATTTTCTATGCTTTGATAATTTTTCAATACATTCTGATTTTTTACATATGTAAAATCCTCTACTTTGTATTTTATTTTTCTCATCAAAGATATATTTGCCGTCAACTAAGCATATTCTGAAAAAATCTTCTTTTTCCTTTTTACTTCGGCAGCACACACACATTCTTTCAGGCATATAACATTTTCCACCTTTATTTTATTCCTCAATTTCCTCTACTTCTTTAGTTTCATCCGTCTCTTCATTTTCCACTATATGTATGTCTATCTTAATACCGCAAAGTCTGGCTGCCAGTCTTGAATTTTGCCCTTTCTTACCTATAGCGAGAGACAGCTGGTCTTCTTCCACTTCCACTCTGGCAATCTGTTCACCGTCCTGCTCTATTATTTCGACTGAAACTACTTCCGAAGGATTTAGAGCATTTTTTACAAAGTGTCTTATATCTTCATTCCAGAGTACGATATCTACTTTTTCTCCTCTCAGTTCATCAATTATACTCTGTATCCTCATACCGTTTTTACCTATACATGCACCTTTCACATCCAAGTTTGGGTCTTCGGAATGGACTGCCACTTTTGTTCTGCTGCCTGCTTCCCTTGCAATTTGCTTTATCTCTATTGTTCCGTCCTCTATTTCGGGAATTTCAAGATTTAACAATCCTCTCATAAGTTCTTCCACTTTTCTTGATAGAAAGCATTTAGTATATTTTGTAGATTCCTCTACAGCTCCTACATATACTTTGACTCTATCTCCCTGAACAAATTTATCAATTTCTGAAAGCTCTTTTTCGGGAACTATAGCTTCCAGACCGTTTATATCGATGTAAAGGTTACCTTTTTCATCAGTCTTTCTCACCACTGCCGATACAATAGATTTTTCAATCTGTTTAAATCTGTTAAAGATATTTTTCTTTTCACATTCCCTTACTTTCTGAACGACAATCTGTTTTGCATTTTGAATGGCATTTCTTTTAAAATTTTCAGCATTGATTTCAATATCTATCGTTCCTCCAAGTTTTGATTTTCTCTTTAAGGAAACCGCGTCTTCAAGACTTATTTCTTCTTCAGGTTTTTCAACAGTTTCAACTATTTTCTTTCTTGAAAATACTTTGACTTCTCCTGTTTCCCTGTTTATGGAAATTTCAGCATTATCCTTTTCACCGTAATTTTTCTTATACGCAGCTAAAAGTGCCGTTTCTACTGCTTCCAGTAATTCTTCTTTGATTATCCCTTTTTCTTTTTCCAGTTCATCAAGTGCTTCCAAAAAGATTCTTTGATCTTTTGATTTCATTACTCCTCCTCTTTCTCCAATGTGTCATTTGGCAATTCATATATTAAATTTGCTTTTTTCAATTTTGATAATGGTATCTCGACAATTTTTCCAATATTTATATCATTCAGAAATATTGTATCATTTTCAAATTTTTCAAGTTTTCCTTCAAAAGTTTTCTTTTCTTCAATTCGACTTTTTGAATAAACTTTTATTTTTTCTCCTGTAAACCGCAGAAAATCTTTTTCTTTTTTCAGTTTTCTTTCAACTCCCGGAGTGGAAACTTCCAAATAAAATTTTTTATTTATCAGTTTATCTGCCAAATCGTCTATTTTACTGCTTAATTCAATACAATCATCCAAACTTGTAGTTCCGTCTTTTTTCTCAACATATACTCTCAAATAATTATAGCCCCCTTCCTGAACATATTCCAAATCTGAAAGTTCCAAGTTCAGACTGTCCAGATGTTCCTGAATTTCTTTTTCAAATTTGTCTAAAATCTGTTCCACTCTATCACCTCATATCTATTATTCTACGATTTTTTATTTATCATTTCCGTTATTACCTGAACAGTAGGACAATAACTGTGTTTATTCCGACTTTTCTACTTTAATTATCCAAAATTGACGATATTCCCAAAAGTAAAGAGTGGGAAAACCCACTCTTTCTGTCAATTATTCTGTTCTTATAGTTATAATATCATATTTTCAAGTATTTTGCAACTTTTATTTTACGTTTATTTGATATTATTTTAAAAATGCTATTTTAATCCAATATATATATTTTCAATGCAACTTCCTCATCAAAAGGAATAGGGATAGCAACAAGCTTTTTCCCCGCATCAATAAGTCTTGCTATAATTTCACTTTGTTCCTTAGGTACATAACCCACTTTTTCCTTATTTTCATTAAATGCTGCCACTGCATTTAGAGATACCCCGTTGAATTCCCTGTAAAGGTCGAGTATTCCGACGTCCTTTATCTTAAGACTGAAGTTTCTTATATATTTCGTTCCCGATAAATATGTATCAAGCAGAAAAATTCTTCTGGATTTGGTAATATATTTATCAATAAGTATTCTTGAATATTCAAACATCATTTCTTTTCCCAGCCTTATTTTTTCTTCACGGCCATTTTTTTTCTGTATTACCAGTATTCCATTCCCAAATTTATATTCATTTATCATATAATTTCTCTGGCTTTTCAGAAATTCAAAATAATCCATCATTTCCTCAAAAATCATAACTTCTTTCTGAGTTATCTGAAAAGACCCTTTTTTTATTTCTACTGAATCATTTTCAATATACGAATAATAGAATCTTCCGTCAGAAAAAATTTCTATATCATAATTTCCCCCGTAATATAGTCCTTCAAATTCAAGCTTTATACCATTGAAAGTATTTGATAACATATTTTATCTCTCCCATTTTTACTATAGTGTATTTTAAATTTTTATGATTTTTATAGTTTCAATAGCTCTTATTATTTTCTTCATTTATTTTTTATATTTATATTTTTTATATCTTCAATAATTTTCATATCTTTTTAAATCAGAGTGTTTCAACATTGGATTTAAATTTATAAATCACATCTTTTCTTTCTACTATGATTGTTACTTTTTCTTTCAATTCCTTGTCTTTTTTGATTTTTTCCAACAATCTTCCGGCAGGATTTATAGCAATGGCATTTCCCGCTTTCTTAAACATTGTGAGGTCTCCTGTCGTATCGCCATATGCGTATGATTTGCTTAAATCAATGTCATATTTATCACAAAATTCGGCTATTGCTTTCTTTTTGTTTTTTGCATCCCACATCGGTTTTACTTCCCCCGTAAATACACCATTCTGACTGACTATATATTCAGAACCTCTATAATCCTTGACACCATATTTTTCAGCCATTTTTCCCACAAGAAAATCAGGACTGCCTGAAATTATTATCACTTTATGTCCTTTTCCGATATGGTATTCCAGTCTGTCTCTCGTATATTTATATACTCTATTTCCTTTCAATTCGATAACTCTTTTGGCGATAAAATCCATATCTTTCTTTTTAAAATTTTTCAATGCCTCAACATACGCTTCTACAAGCTCTTCGAGATAATCATCATAATTTCCTGTCCTTGTTTCCCATTTAGAAAATTTTTCCTTTACTTTTCCTTCCCATGACATTATATCTATATATTCATATTTTACAAGCATTTTAAAATGCTCTATAAGTAATGAGTTTCTATGGATTGTTCCGTCTATATCAAAAAATGCCGCTATATTTTTTGTCATCAAATCACCTCTTTTGATACATTATATAATATTATAGACAGTTTTTCAATCATTCCTTTAAAAATTATCTTAATACGGCTAATATGGCTAAATAAAAAATATCTTTATAAATTCATTTATAATTTTTACAATATAAACATTATCTTAAAACATTTCAGTAAATATTTATATCAAGAAAAATTTTTAGAATAAATAAAGATATCTTTATTTTGTTGTCATTCTCAAACTATTGTTATAAACTCAAACTGTCATAACAAAATAGTTTAATTTATTTTTTTACATCTAAAATTAATGTTTCCCCTGCAACAGCTTCCCCGTCCTGCTGTTGTTTTCCCAACGAAGAAAAATCTTCATAATTGGAAATAATTACAGGAGTGATGATTGATTTTGCGTTTTCTTTCAAGTAGTCATAATCATATTTTATTAAAGGGTCTCCTTTTTTTACGATATCCCCTTCATTAGCCACTCTTTCAAAACCTTTTCCTTCCAGTTTTACTGTATCCATACCGAAATGAACAAATATTTCAAGTCCTGATGTAGTTACAATACTGAAAGCATGGTTTGTATCAAATATTTTTTCTACTCTTCCGTCAGCAGGAGCCAACATTACTCCTGAAGCTAAAGGCTCAATAGCTACTCCGTCCCCAATCATTTTTTGTGCAAATACTTCATCAGGTACCTGCTCTAAAGGTAGAATATTTCCTGAAATAGGAGCATAAACTTTCCCTTCAAATTCTTTTTTTTCAGTTTCTTTATTATTCCCTTTTAAGAAATCAAATAAACCCATATCTCTAAACCTCCATATAATATTTATTTATATCTAAATGTATCATATATAGAGTAATTAGTCAATTAATAAATTTTTATTTAAAAATTTTCGGGAATAATTATTATGATTTTATTTACCTGAAAAACTTAAAACCATAGAATATCCTTCAAATGAAATATTTCCATTCTGTTTTTTATTAATCTCAAAGCTTTTTATTATTATTTTATATTTTATATTTTCATTTTCTCCTGTATATTCCATAGCATTTTTCGGAATTTCTACTGTTCCATTTTTTGACATCTGATAATTATTTTCAGATTTCAGTTCTTTTCTTTCCATGATTTCTTTTAAAACTTCTTCAATATTTATTTTTAAAAGCTCTTTTTTATTTTTATCTAAAATAGTAAGGTCTTTATCTTTAAGCCGAGCCTCATATTCTTCCGAAACTACTTCCCATGGAACAGGATCATTGATATATGCATTATAAAAAGTTATCAAATAATCATAGCCGTATGTTTTTGAGATATATCTATTTTCGCCTTTTAGTATATATGTGATTTTTTCTTCCATTTCATCCAAACTGCCATAACTATACCAGTTTCCATTCATACCTATTGCATCTTGAAATTCATCTATTGATTTATAAGGCTTTCCGTCAGCTTTTCCGAAAGGCTTCAAATCCGATATTTTTTGACGCGTAATATAACTAAAAATATCCGCTATTTCGGCTTTTGTTTTTCTGTCTAATTTAGGATTTTTCTCCAATTTTCCATTTTTCAAAAGTCCATTTTCAACCAGCAATTTCTCTAATCTCTTATTTTGGCTTATAAGGGAGATTTTTCGTGCATTGACAGGGCTGTATACTGCAACAAGAATAATTGCAATAACTGAAACTATTATGACTGTCAGTTTTGTTCTGAAAATATAGAAAATCATACAGAATAAAAGCCATAATCCGATAATAACTATATAATATCTGCTTTCTGTTATTCCATATTGATTTATTCTCTGGAATATCGCCACAAGAGAAAGTATAATCAGAGGTATGGAAACTTTCGGAAAATTTTTCTTAAATTCGTTTATAATTTTATCTTTTTTCGCCAAAGGTGTAACAAACACAATAATAAACAGACTGAATGTCATATACCATAATACCTGATGAGAAACTACCCCTTTCGGTATTTCCATTTGAACTATTATTTTTCCAAGATATATGTATAAAATTACAGTATATACTAATATTAAAGGAATTATTATATATTTCAGAAGAACTTTGAAAATCGTTTCTATTTCATATTCTTCGAGGCTTTCATTTATGCCCCTTAGTCTTGATACAAAAAAAGGAATTCCAAATATACATACAGTAAAGGCATATGCATCCATATATATTTTATTATCAAGATTTATTAATAAAACATCTATCGCTGCTATTATTGCAGCTAATCCTGCAAATAAAATTCCCGAAAAGACAACTGTTATTATTTTATTCATTACTACGGTCTGAATATACTTTTCACTGTCATCTCCCCTTTTTATAACAGGAATCAATAAAAATATCAGATAAGAAATAATCCATATAAAAACTAATTCAATATAGTATTCACGAACTTCGTGAGGCATATACACCATTTTAACAGCACACAGCAGTAATAATGTTATTACTCCCTCAACAATTCTTGCCGATAATATTTTTTTATTTGAAAAGTATTTTTCCCTTATCAGTTCCAGTGAAGCCGAAATAGGTATCCCCAAAATAAATAAAATCAATACTTTTTCCAGCCTTTTGAACAGTAGACTGTCTGTTTTCATCTTCGCTTCTATTTCTATAAGATAA
>CALIJH010000193.1 GCA_938017765.1 uncultured Leptotrichia sp. | reverse complement strand
AGTAAAAAACAATAAAATTAAAAAATGCTGTAGCTTTTTTAAGTATAAAAAATAGTTGAAAGAATGAAGCCTATAGAAGAGATTTTTTAAGCATAAAAAATAAATATTGCAAAAAAGCAAAAAAAATGATAAATTATATTTATTAAATTAAAATTAATGAAAAAGAGGGGGAAATGTGGCTATAAGTGTACTTAGTTGCAGTTATTTAGGGGTTGAAACATATATTGTGGAAGTTGAAGTGGATATATCCAACGGACTTCCTGTTTTTAATATAGTAGGAATGGGAGATTTGGCAATAACTGAAAGCAGGGAAAGGATTAGAAGCTGTTTTAAAAATATAGGACTTGATTTTCCTGTAAAAAGGGTACTTGTAAACTTATCTCCTGCAAATATAAGAAAAAAAGGAAGTCATTTTGATTTGCCGATGTTTTTGGGAATATTGGCAAATATCGGAGAAATAAAAAATATAGATACTTTAAAAGATTATCTTGTATTGGGAGAAATTTCCCTGAATGGAAATATAAAATCGATAAAAGGTGCCATAAACGCTGCAATCTTGGCAAAAGAGAAAGGAATAAAAGGCGTCATAGTTCCCGCGGAAAATTATAATGAGACATGTTTAATTTCAGGAGTGAAAATTATTCCCGTAACTCGGATACAAGAAGCAGTGGACTTTATAGATGAAAAGATTGAATATGAAGAATTATTACAAAATATAGAAAATTTACATATTAAAAAGAAAAACAGCAAAAATAATTTAAAAATTGAGGAATTTGAATTTGATGAAAACGATTTAAATGAAAGTATTGATTTTTTAGAAGTTAAAGGTCAGTTTCTGGCAAAAAGAGCTTTGGAAATAGCGGCAGCGGGAGGGCATAATATATTTCTTATGGGAGATCCCGGTTCAGGAAAATCAATGCTTGCTAAAAGATTTACTACTATTCTGCCCGAGATGACTGAAAAAGAAATAATAGAAACTACTAAAATATGCAGTGTATCGGGAATGCTCTCTTGCGAAAATCCGATTATTACGGAAAGACCGTTTAGAGCTCCTCATCATTCCGCAACTCAGGCGGCATTGGTAGGAGGAGTAGCGAGGGCGGGAGAAATTACACTGGCATTAAATGGAGTATTATTTTTAGATGAGCTGGGGGAATTTAGCAAAGAAAATTTGGAAATGTTGAGACAACCCCTTGAAGACGGGAGTATTACTATCTCGAGAGCAAATCTTATAATTACCTATCCGGTGAAAAGTATAGTGATAGCGGCATCAAATCCTACGCCGTGCGGATTTTTCCCTGATGATATTTTATGTACGGATACTTTAAGAAATATAAAAAATTATCAGAAAAGATTCTCGGGACCTCTTCTGGACAGGATAGATTTATATGTGGAAATGAGAAGGCTGAAAAAAGAAGAAATATTCAATGATGAAGTATCGGAAACATCTGAAAAAGTAAGGGAAAGAGTAATAAAAGCAAGAAAAATACAGAAAAAGAGATATAATTCGGACTTGCTGAATGCAAAAATGAACAGAAGGCAAATTTCCAGATATTGTAAAATAAATGAAGATACAAAGAAAATATTTGAAAAAGCCATTGACGAACTGCAACTTTCTGTAAGAATGTATGATAAAGTGCTTAAAGTTTCAAGGACTATAGCTGACCTTGATAATTCGGAAAATATAGAAACTGTACATCTGCTGGAAGCACTCAATTACAGAAAAAAATATTAGAAATATTGAATTGAAGCTTTTAGTTAAAAATGATATAATACAAAACAGTATAATAACAAATAAAAAAATACAAAATATTGAAAGGAGAACAGTTACAAAGTTTAGTAATTGTATAAATATGAGTTTGTTATCAGATATAGCAGTACCTGTAGCAAAACTGGTAAATGCAAAAAAAGGAAATGAAAAAGCTATGGAAAATCCGAGACGGGACACGGATTTTTTCAATAAAAAATATTTCAGCAAGGAATTTTTAATAGATGAGGAATTTATAGACGGATTTCAGATAATCACAGTAAAAACTGAGAAATCCTTAAATAAGCATATAATTTTCCTTCATGGAGGAGGTTATGTGCTAAGGGCGGTAAGAAGCCATAAAAATATCGTTGAAAGAATGGTAAAGAAGTATAACCTGAAAGTAACCTTTGTGGATTATCCTTTAGCTCCTGAATACACGATAGATAAAGCTCACGATGTTTTAATGAAAGCATATAAATCAGTATCCGAAAAAAATAAGGAAGATGATTTTTATTTTTTTGGGGACTCCGCAGGGGGAGGACTGGCACTGGCTTTTCTTCAGGAAGCGAGAGATAAAAATATAACTCCTTTTCCTAAAAAGACCGTACTGATGTCTCCGTGGCTTGATGTTTCCATGACAAATGAAGAAATAAAAGATTTTGAGGAAAAAGATCCTTTATTACCCGTTCAAAGCCTTATTAAAGCAGGGAAGCAGTACGCGGGAAATATAGATGTAAAATCGAGTTTGATTTCTCCCATTTATGGAAATATGGATAATCTTGGTGAAATAATGCTTCTTTTTGGAACAAATGAAGTTCTTTATCCTGACTGTATGAAACTAAGTGATATGATTGATACGGCGGTGGGAACGACAGTAAAATTATATATAGGAGAAAATCTTTGTCACGACTGGATTTTAGCTCCTTTAAAAGAAACGGACGAAGCTCTGGACGCAATAGGGAAATTTTATTTGGAATAAAAATTGAAACATAAATATAATATCGGAGGAAAATATTTTGCCAAAGAAAAATAGTTTGGAAAAAAAATTGAATAAGGAACTTCATAATGAAATAATGGAAATACATAAAAAAATAAAAAAAGAAATGGAAAAGGCTATAAAAGGTTATAAGAAAGCATGGCAAGGCAATGAAAAGGAAGTATTTGCAGAAGTGGCATTCTGTATACTGACGCCCCAGTCCAAGGCTAAAAATGCGTGGCAGGCAATAATGACGTTAGTAAATAACGGTCTGCTGTTTAACGGACAGCCTGAAGAAATAGCCGAATATCTAAATATTGTCAGATTTAAAAATAATAAATCAAGGTATTTAGTGGAACTTAGAAAACTGATGACAGTGGACGGAAAACTCCAGCCAAAAAAAATTCTTTCGGAAAAGGGAGATACCTTGCAGAAGAGGGAATGGATATATAAGAATATAAAAGGAATGGGTTTGAAAGAAGCAAATCATGTATTGAGAAATCTAGGATTTGGAGAAAATATTGCCATACTGGACAGACATATTTTAAGAAATCTTGCATGGCTAAATGTGATTGATGAAATGCCAAAATCCATAACTGAAAAAAAATATTACGAAATAGAAGAAAAAATGAGGGAATATTCAAAATATTCAGGAATTAGAATGGATGAGCTGGATTTGGTGCTGTGGTATAAGGAAGCAGGAGAGGTTTTTAAATAATCATATTCCAATAGCCAAACTGATAATCAAAAGATAATCAAAAATTATGGAAAATTTTTTAAAATAAATTCAAAATAAAAATATGAAGAACTGATTGAGTAAAAAGTAATTGAAACAAAAGTAATTGAGATAAAAATGATTAAGATAAGAATAATTAAAATAAAAAATATGTCTTATATTAGAATAGATATTTGAAAAAGTTTGCATATACACATAAAAAGTGATATAATACATTTAACAAAAAAATTTATAATTTATAGGAGGAAAATAAATATGAGTAAAGTAGTACATTATGCAGGAGAAAATTTTGAAAACGAAACATTAGTAAAAAGCGGAGTTACTTTAGTAGACTTTTTTGCAACATGGTGCGGACCTTGTCAAATGTTGGGACCGGTATTGGACGAGCTGTCAGATAATGTTGATTATAAAATTGTAAAAGTAGATGTAGATCAGGCAAGCGACCTTGCTGCACAATTTAGAGTGAGAAGTGTGCCTACAATGGTTATTTTCAAAGACGGACAACCTGTTGAAACTCTTGTAGGATTTATGACGCAGGATGAAATTAACAAAAAAGTTGAAGCTCATAAATAAATTTAATAAACGGATAAGGATAACCTGTTTTAATCTTGATTGGAGATTGAAACAGGTTTTTTGTCATAAAATGCAGTAAAATTACTTTTTAAAAAAATTCTTTGAAAAACTGGTTATTTTATGGAAATTATGCTAAAATATTTATTAGTTTAAAAAATAAAATAACAAAAGTGAAAAAATGTATATGGAGGAGAGTCTTGGATATAGTAAAAAGTGTGGCAACAGAACTGAATTTAAAAGTTTCTCAAATAGAAAATACGATAAATCTGTTTGATGAAGGAGCGACAGTTCCGTTTATAGCACGTTATAGAAAAGAAGTTACGGGAAATCTTGATGAAGAACAGATAAGAGAAGTAATTGAAAAAGTTACTTATTATAGAAACCTTGAAAAAAGAAAAGAAGAAGTTATAAGACTGATAGAAGAGCAGGGCAAACTTACCGAAGAACTGAAAGCAAGTATAATAAACTCTGTTAAATTACAGGAAGTAGAAGATCTGTATTTGCCTTACAAGAAAAAGAAAAAAACAAAAGCTGATATTGCCAAGGACTATGGGCTGGAGCCTTTATCGATATTTGCTTTGCTGCCTGATACTACGGCAGATTTACTGAGAGCTGAAGCTGAAAAATACATTACCGAAGAAGTTCCTGACGTGGAAGCGGCTATTGAGGGAGTACACCTGATTATTGCCCAGAATATATCAGAAGATGCTAAAATAAGGGAATTTTTAAGGGAAAGAATAGCAAAATACGGAACTCTTACATCAAAAGTTATTGAAAAGAATAAAAATGAAGATACAAAAGGCGTGTATCAGGATTATTATGAATATTCTGAACCTATAGAAAAAGCTGCTTCAAATAGAATTTTGGCATTAAATAGGGGAGAAAAGGAAAAAATCCTGAAAGTTGATATAGATATTGATGAAAGAACTGAAGAATTTATAATGAATTTTATACTGAAATCATTCCCAAATAAAAATATGACAGATTTTTATAAAGAGATTATAAGAGATTCTTTGGACAGACTTGCTTATCCGTCAATAAAAAATGAAGTGAGAAATATATATACTGAAAAAGCCGAAGAAGAGGCGATAAATATATTTTCGGAAAATCTTGAAAAACTGTTGTTACAGCCTCCTTTATCAAAAAAAACACTTATGGGACTTGACCCTGGATATAGAACAGGCTGTAAAATGGTCATAATAAATAAAGACGGATTTTACGAAACAAATGATGTGCTTTATCTGGTTGAGGAAATGCATAACCAGAGACAGCTTGACGAAGCTAAGAAGAAAATATTGAACTATATTGATAAATACGATGTGGATATAATAGCGATAGGAAACGGCACGGCTTCGAGAGAAACAGAAAGCTTTGTAGCAAAAATAATAAAAGAAGCTAAAAAGCAGGTGTCGTATCTCATAGTAAGCGAAGCGGGAGCTTCGGTATATTCGGCATCAAAACTTGCTATAGAAGAATTTCCTGACCTTGATGTAACAGCAAGAGGGGCGATATCCATAGCAAGAAGAATACAGGATCCTATGGCAGAACTTGTAAAAATAGACCCGAAGTCTATAGGTGTAGGGATGTATCAGCATGATGTGAATCAGAAAAAACTCAATGAAACACTGGAGCAGACAATAGAACATGTGGTAAATAATGTCGGTGTAAATATTAATACAGCTTCGTGGGCATTGTTGAGTTTTGTTTCGGGGATTAAGAAAAATGTCGCTAAAAATCTTGTGGATTATAGACATGAAAATGGAGATTTTAAAGACAGAAAGCAATTGAAAAAAGTAAAAGGTTTAGGCGACAAGGCTTTTGAGCAAATGGCGGGTTTTATAGTAGTACCGGACAGTGAAAATCCCCTTGACAATACTATAATTCACCCAGAATCTTATCATATTGCTGAAACTATATTAAAAGAAGCAGGCTGTAAAGTTTCAGATTTAAAAGAAAATCTGGATGAAGTCAGACAAAAATTGAAAACAATCAATCTGGAAAAAATTATAAAAGAAAATGACTTCGGACCTCAAACTGCAAAGGATGTATATGGGGCATTGTTAAAAGACAGAAGAGATCCGAGAGATGAGTTTGAGAAGCCTCTATTAAGATCTGATATTCTCAATATGGACGATTTGAAAGAAGGAATGGTCTTGGAGGGAACAGTAAGAAATGTTGCCAAATTCGGAGTTTTTGTAGATATAGGATTAAAAAATGATGCGTTAATCCATATATCACAAATATCCGACAAATTTGTATCAGACCCTACGAAAGAATTATCCGTAGGACAGATAATAAAAGTTAAAATTTTGTCTCTGGATAAAGAAAGAGGAAGAGTAGGACTTACAAGAAAAGGAATATAATAAATAAAATAAATCAATAATATAATAGAAAAACATTATAAAATGTTTGATAAGATTAACATAATTAGAGTGTCATTATAAAAATGATTAAGAAAAATAATTATAAATCAATAGTTATAAATCAATGATTAGAAATTAGATATGTAGAGAAAGAAGGTAAAAAAATGAGTTTATTTTTAATAGGACTGGTTCCGATAATATTGTTTTTGGTACTGCTGGCAGGTCTGAAAAAATCAGCAATGTTCAGTGCATATATGAGTTTGTTTGTAGCAATTGTTCTGACTTTTGCTGTTCCTGCATGGAGAATGCCGGTACAGGGGATATTGGCTTCAGTAATAGAGGGATTTTCAGTGGCATGGATGCCGATTGGATTTGTAGTTATTGCGGCATTGTTTGCTTATGATTTGTCAGTAAAGACAGGAAAAATCGAAACAGTGAAAAAAATGTTGGGGAATATTACTACTGATAAAAGAGCTCAGGCTTTAGTGCTTGCATGGGGATTTGGAGGATTTATAGAGGGGATAGCAGGATACGGAACTGCTGTTGCAATTCCTGCGGCAATAATGGTATCTTTAGGATTTAATCCTTTAAATGCGGCATTGATATGTCTTATAGCAAACTCTACTCCTACAGCTTTCGGTACAGTAGGATTGCCCGTTACAACAATGGTTTCAAAACTTGGGCTTGATAAAACAGGGAACTATACACCTTTGTTTACGTCATTGCTGTTGCTGGTTTTGACATGTATCATTCCGTTTATTATAGTAAAAATGGCAAATAAAGAAGTGGAAGGCGGTAAAAATCCTGCTTACGGTAGGGGGATTATTCCTATAATAGTGGCTTCGATACTGGGATATCTTATACAGCCTGTAATTGCTTTTACAATGGGAGCGGAATTACCTACAATCCTGTCAAGTCTATTTGCAATGATATTAATGATAGTATCTATAAAAATATTTATTAAAAATGAAGAAAATTTTGTAAAAGCACCTGTTACAGCAAAAGAGGCTTTACTTGCATGGCTTCCTTATATTCTTATGATAGTGCTTATAGTCGGCACAAGTCCTGTTGTAGAAAGTATTCATCAGTTACTTGAACCTACGACAACTAAATTTAATTTTGCCTTGGGAAATCAGGATATATGGTTTAGGGACGGAGGAGATCCGAGCGTAACATTTAAATGGCTTCTTGCTCCTGCGGCACCATTATTTTTAGCTACTGTACTGGCAGGATTTGTTCAGAAAGCCAAAATTAAGGATATGGGAGAGGTATTATGGCATACTACAGTTCATAAAATACCTTCACTAACTGTTATTATGGGGATAGTCGCATTATCGGTAGTTATGAAACACAGTGGAATGATACAGAGTATAGCGGACGGTTTTGTAAGTCTTACAGGGAAAGGTTTTCCTATGATTTCCCCGTTTTTAGGAACAATAGGAACTTTCGTTACAGGAAGTGATTTGTCCTCAAATCTTTTATTTGGTGATTTGCAACACAGTGTGGCAGAGGGGCTGAAACCCGGCAGTGATATACTCAAATCTTTGCTTATAGCTTCCAATACAGCAGGGGCTACAGGAGGAAAAATGATTTCTCCGCAAAATATAGCAATAGCAGCTTCAACTGTAGGACTTGTAGGACAGGAAGGGGATATGCTGAAATTTACTATTAAATATTCAATAGTGTATGCAATAATTTTAGGAATATTGGTATTTATAGGTAGTGTAATGATAGCGTAGTTACAGATTGATGAAACTAATATCAGGTATCATAAAGATAATTAAGATAAATATATGAATTTAAAATAAGAAAATCAATGAATTTGGAGGAAAAATGTCGGAAGAACAGAATGTCGAAAAGGTGGATTATGCGGGAACGCTCAATTTGCCGAAAACAAGTTTTAAAATGAAAGCAAATCTTGCTCAGAAAGAGCCGTTAACATTAAGAGACTGGAAAAAATCTGAAATTTACAAAAAATCATTGAGAGAAGGAAATGAGTTTTTTGTATTGCACGACGGACCGCCTTATGCTAATGGAAACATACATATAGGTCATGCCCTGAATAAGGTTTTGAAAGATATAATATTGAAATATAAGAGATTGAGAGGGTATAATGCTCCGTATATTCCCGGTTGGGATACTCACGGACTTCCTATTGAGTGGAAAATAATGGAAGAATACGGAGAAAAAGCGAGAAATATGACTCCTCTTGAAATAAGACAGGAATGTAAAAAATATGCATTGAAATGGGTAGAGAAACAAAAAGAAGAATTTATAAGACTGGGAATATTGGGAAACTGGGAAGACCCTTATATTACTTTAAGACCTGAATATGAAGCTGAACAACTGAAAGTCTTTAAGGAAATATACGAAAATGGATATATTTACAAAGGATTGAAACCTGTATACTGGTCGCCTACCACTGAAACGGCTCTTGCCGAAGCTGAAATCGAATATAAAGATGTAGAATCTCACTCTATCTATGTAAAGTTTGAAGCTTCACAGGATCTACTGGATAAATTAGGCGTAGATGAGGCAAATATCCTAATCTGGACAACAACGCCATGGACATTACCTGCGAACTTGGGAGTGTTCCTGCATCCTGAATTTGATTATGGACTGTATAAAACGGAAAAAGGAAACCTTATTTTAGCAAAAAGCCTTGCAGAAACAGTATTTGCAACACTTGGACTTTCTTATGAGCTAATAAGTGAGTTTAAAGGAACAGACCTTGAAAATACTCATTACAGACATCCTTTTATGGACAGAGAAGGGCTGGTAATGGTAGGAGATTATGTAACAGCAGATGCAGGTACGGGAGCGGTACATACGGCACCGGGACATGGAGTTGATGACTACAATTATTCCCTAAAATATGGAATCGGTATATTATCTCCTGTTGATGACAGAGGTCATATGACAAAAGAAGCCGGTAAATATGAGGGACTGTTTTATGCAAAAGCGAGTAATATAATTGTGGAAGATTTGACAAATAGCGGACATTTGTTACATCACAGTAAATTTGTCCATTCCTATCCCCATGACTGGAGAAGTAAAAAGCCTGTAATATTCAGGGCTACAGAGCAGTGGTTTATAAGTGTGGACGAAAGCGATGTCAGAAAAAATGCGTTGAAAGCTCTGGAAGATGTGGAATTTGTACCTGAATGGGGTAAAAACAGGATTAATGCGATGCTTGAAACAAGACCTGACTGGACTATTTCAAGACAGAGAGTTTGGGGAGTGCCTATACCTTTGTTCTATAATGCCGAAACGAATGAAGTCATTTATGAGCCTGAAATAATGGATAAAGTAATCGAACTCGTCAAAAAGGAAGGAACTGACATTTGGTGGAAATATGAAGCTGAAGAAATAATCGGAGAAGAACTTCTTGAAAAATATAATCTGAAAAACACTAAATTGAGAAAAGAAAGAAGTATAATGGATGTCTGGTTTGATTCGGGAGCATCACATAGAGGTGTGCTTATTCCGAGAGGACTTCCAAGACCTGCTGATTTGTATCTTGAAGGAAGTGATCAGCACAGAGGTTGGTTCCAGTCATCACTTCTTACATCAATAGCAAGTACAAAAGACGCTCCTTATAAGAGGGTACTTACACACGGTTTTGTAATGGACGGACAGGGCAGAAAAATGTCCAAATCTCTTGGAAATACAATACTCCCAAAAGATATAGTTGAAAAATACGGAGCAGATATATTGAGGCTCTGGGTGTCTTCAGTAGATTACAGGGAAGATGTAAGAATTTCTGAAAATATATTGCAGCAGATGTCGGACGCATATCGAAGAATTAGAAATACTGCAAGATTTTTAATGGGAAATCTGAATGATTTCGACTATGAAAATAAAAAAGTAAATTACAATGATATGTATGAAATAGATAAATGGGCATTGCATAAATTAGAAGAACTGAAAGAAAAAACTACACAATATTATGATAAATATGAGTTTTACAGCTTATTTCAGGAAATCAGCTATTTCTGTTCAATAGATATGTCATCATTTTATTTGGATATAGTGAAAGACAGACTGTACTGCGAAGAAAAGGATTCCCTTGAAAGAAGAAGTACCCAGACTGTACTGGCTGAAGCTCTGAAAGTATTAGTAAGAATAATTTCTCCTGTTCTTTCATTTACAGCAGATGAGATTTGGGAGAGAATACCTGAAGCTCTGAAAGATGAGGAAAGTGTACATTTATCAAGCTGGATAGATTTAATTCCTGAATATAAAAACGATGAACTTGCAAAAAAATGGAGTAAAATTCAACATTTGAGAAAAGAAGTAAACAAAAAACTTGAAGCTGAAAGACAGAACGGTCTGATAGGACATTCTCTTGATGCGAGAGTTCTTTTAAAAGTTGATAATGCCGACTTTGATTTTCTGAAAGACTATACTGAAGATGAAGTATCTGATTTATTCATTGTTTCTCAGACAAAATTTGTAAATGATGAGCTTGAACAAAGTGAAATTTCAGGAATTTCCATAGGAGTAATAAAAGCATTAGGAAAAAAATGTGAAAGATGTTGGAAGTATCATGAAGAAGTAGGAAATGACCCTGAACATCCGGATGTTTGTCCAAGATGTGCTAAAGTTCTTGCTTCAGAAAAAAAATAGGAAGAAAAAGGGAAAAAATATGCTTTATATATTGATAATTATAATTCTTGGCTTAGTAGACCAGTTCACAAAATATGAAATAGTAAAATTATCTCAAGGACAGGTAGGCTACTCAATTCCTGTTCTAAAAAATTTTTTTCATATAACTTACGTGGAAAATCATGGAGGAATTTTTGGACTGTTTCAGGGAAAAATAAATGTTTTTACTGTTTTAAGTATAATTTTGATAGGATACATAGTGTTTTCCGAATTTAAGAATTTTAAGAATTATACCAAGTGGACGAAAATAGGAGTTTCCGTAATAGCGGCAGGGGCAGTGGGAAATATGGCTGACAGGATATTCAGAGGATTTGTCGTAGATATGATAGATTTTAGAGGTATTTGGAGTTTTGTATTCAATGTTGCCGATATGTACGTACATATAGGAATATATATTATTGTGATTGATTATCTTTTCAGAAAATATCGGCCAAAAAAAGGGTTACAAAAAATTAAATAAATTGGAAAGGAGATGTATTAATATGACTTTTCAGGAAATAATATTAACACTTCAGAAATTTTGGGGAGAAAAAGGTTGTGTAATCGGTAATCCCTATGATGTGGAAACAGGAGCGGGAACTTTCAATCCTGATACGTTTTTAATGTCTTTAGGTCCCGAACCTTGGAACATAGCTTATGTAGAACCTTCACGAAGACCGAAAGACGGAAGATATGGAGAAAATCCTAACAGAGTTTATCAACATCATCAGTTTCAGGTAATAATGAAACCCTCTCCTGAGAATATACAGGAACTTTATCTTGAAAGTATGATGGCTTTAGGGATAGACCCTAAAAAACATGATATAAGATTTGTTGAGGATAACTGGGAGAGTCCCACACTCGGAGCGTGGGGTCTTGGCTGGGAAGTATGGCTTGACGGAATGGAAATAACGCAGTTTACTTATTTTCAGCAGGTTGGAGGAATTGAAGTTGAGATAACTCCGGCAGAACTGACATACGGACTTGAAAGAATAGCTCTTTATTTGCAGGATAAGGATAATGTCTATGATTTGGAATGGGCAAAAGGTGTAAAATACGGGGAAAGACGTTTTCAGTATGAATATGAAATGTCAAAATACAGTTTTGAAGTGGCTGATGTGCCTATGAATTTTCAATTGTTTGATATGTACGAAAAAGAGGCACTGAATTGTCTTGAGCATAAACTTGTATTACCTGCTTATGACTATGTTCTGAAATGCTCCCATACATTCAATAATCTTGATGCAAGGGGAGCGATAAGCACAACGGAGAGGATGTCCTACATACTGAGAGTAAGAGATTTGGCAAAAAAATGTGCGGAACAGTTTATAGAAGTAAGAAAAAATTTAGGATATCCGTTGTTGAAGAAATAATAAAATAACTTTGGTAAAAGGAGGAGATTATATGGATTTTCTTTTTGAAATAGGATTGGAAGAGCTTCCTTCAAGATATGTAGATAAGGCAGAAACTGATTTAAAAAAAATAACCGAAGATGAGTTAAAAGCGGAGAGGATTTCTTTTTCAGAAACAGAGTCCTTCAGTACACCGAGAAGAGTTGCCGTAATAATAAAAAATATAGCTGAAAAACAGGAAGACCTTGATAAAAAAAGTATAGGACCGTCAATCGAAATAGCATATAAAGACGGCGAACTGACAAAAGCGGGAGAAGGGTTTGTAAAATCTCAGGGTGCCGAAAAAGAAGATATTAAAATAGTTGAAAATGAAAAAGGAAAATATATCTCTGTTGAAAAATTTGTAAAAGGAAAAGAAACAAAGGAAATATTACCTGAGATATTAAGTAATATAATAAGAAAAATAGAATTTGAAAAATCAATGAAATGGGGAGATAAATCTTTCAGATTTGCAAGACCTATTAAGTGGTTTGTTACTCTGTTTGGAAATGAAGTCCTGAATTTTGAGTTCGAAGGAATAAAAGGCTCAAATAAAACGAGAGGAATGAGATATTTCGCTTCTCAGGATGTAGTGATTTCAAGTCCTTCAGAATATGAAAAAACGTTAAAAGAAAATTTTGTTATTCCCAAAAAAGATAAAAGACGTGAGGAAATTCTGAAAGGTATAAAAGAAAGTTGCGAAAAAGACGGAGACACAGCCATAATAAACGACTATTTAATGGAAGAAGTAGTAAATCTTATAGAATATCCATATGTCATAAAAGGAGAATATAACAAAGATTATTTACAACTTCCTGAAGATATTACGACAATTACAATGGAAACTCATCAGAGATATTTTCCTGTAAAAGATAAAAACGGAAAACTGACTAATAAATTTATACTTGTAAGAAATGCTCCCGAATATTCCGAAACTGTAAAAAAAGGTAATGAAAAAGTCATAGAACCAAGACTTGCCGATGCGAAGTTTTTCTTTGAAGAAGACCTGAAAAATAAATTTTCGGACAATGTTGAAAAATTAAAAGAAGTAACTTTTCAAAAAGATATGGGTACAATATATGATAAAATACGGAGAAGTAAAAAAATTGCCGAATATCTGATAGAAAAAACTGGAAAACAGTCAGATAAGGAAAATGTTCTTAGAACAGTCGAGCTTGCTAAAGCCGATTTAGTATCGAATGTAATTTCAGAGAAAGAATTTACTAAATTACAGGGCTTTATGGGTTCAATCTATGCTGAAAAACAGGGAGAAAATAAAAATGTAGCTTTGGGTATTTTTGAACATTATCTGCCAAGATATCAGGGAGATATTTTGCCTACAACGATAGAAGGAGCTCTGGCAGGAATTGCAGATAAAATGGATACTGTTATAGGCTGTTTTTCTGTGGGATTAAAGCCTACAAGCTCGAAAGACCCTTATGCTTTAAGACGTGCAGTTCAGGGTATAGTCTATGTTACATTAAGCTCGGTATTGGAATATGATTATAAAGAACTTATAAAAAAATCATATGAGATTTTTTCTGATGATAAAAAAGTAACTGAAAAAAATGTAATAGAAGACGTGACAGAGTTCTTTAAACAAAGAATAATAAATGTTTTATCAGAAAGATATAATAAAGAACTGATTAATTATGAAATTGATTTGGAAAGTAATATCGTAAAGCTTGATGAAAGGCTGAAAGTATTGTCAAAATTATCAAAAACTGAGAATTTCGATAAGCTCATAAATCTGCTGAAAAGAGTAAAAAATATTTTAAAAGATGAAAAAGAAAATAATATAGTTGTTAATGAGAATTTATTTAATACTGAACAGGAAAAGAATTTGCTTTTATTTATAAATAAACTCGAAAAGATTGAAAGCAGTGAATTTGAAACATATACATCCATATTGATTGATAATGAAGAGGTTATAAATGATTTTTTTGATAAAGTAATAATAAATGATGAAAATACAGAGATAAAAAATAATAGAATATCATTATTGAAAAAATTGGAAAAAAATACAGACAAAATATTAAATTTATAAAATTTAATCAAAAAATAATTTTTATTTTTTAAAATTTAATTTTTAAATACAGGGAGAAAATTTAAAAAAAGATGTTTTTAAAAAAAAGGCAATTACAAATGAAATCCAGTGTTTACAATGCTTAGAAAAAATTTATTTCTAAAAAGAAAAATTTCTAAAAATAAAAAATAAAAATAAAAACGGGAAAAAAATAAAAATAAAAAAATGGTTGATTTTTTTGACAACATATAGTATAATCTTAGAAGAAGATTAGGGAGACTATTTGAAAAATCAAATGTTTGAAATATTAAGGAGGAAATTAAATGAAAAAGTTAGTTATTTTAGGAACAGCTTTATTAGCATTAAATGCTGTAGCGTCAGAATTCCAATTAAAAGGTGGATATGATTTTAGTAGAAAATATAAAAATGGTGCATCTGCAGTAGGAGAAGATTTTAGACTTAAAGGAGGACCAACTTTAGGTTTAGAATACATTCTTGATAACCAAGGTGAATTTGAATGGGGATTAGGAGCTGAATACAAATTCTCTCCAAAATCTGGAAAATTAATTGATAAAAAAGATAAAGACGGTAAAATCGCAAGAGTAGCACCTGTCTATGCTTTAGGTAAATTCAATTTAATTACTACAAGTTCAGGAAATGATGTATTATATGTATTAGGAAGAGCAGGATATGCTTTTGCTAACGAAGATAAAAAATTAGGAAAAGCTGGAGTAGATGTTTCAGGTGGATTATATACAGCTGCAGGAATAGGAACTGAATTTGGACCTGTTTCATTGGAAGCTATATATGAAAGAACAAATTTAAAATACAAAGATAGAGATACAAAATCAAGAGATAGAGATAAAGTAGATTCATTTGGATTAAGATTAGGATACAGATTTGGAAAATTACAAAATGACAGATCACCAAAAGTAGTTACTCAAACTGTTGTTGAGCAAGTTGTTGAACCTGCAAAACCAGAACCAGTTGTAGTAAATACAAAAACTGCTGTATTCCCATTCAACTGTTCAGCTGATGAAAGAAAATGTGTAATTAAAGGATTTAAAGTTGACGGAAGAGTACCTAATCAAGCAGAAGCTAAAGATTTAGGAACTATCGCAAATGTAATTAACCAATTTGCTGACGGTGGAACAATTGATTTCATAGGACATACAGATTCTACAGGTTCAGATGCTTATAACCAAAAATTATCAGTAGCAAGAGCACAAAATGTTGCTAGATTGTTAAGAGAATATGGATTGAAAAACTCTATATCTTACGGTTCAATCACAGGTAAAGGAGAATCTCAACCAGCTGATACTAACAAAACTGTTCAAGGAAGATACAATAACAGAAGAGTTGAATTATTCTTCCAAAACGTTGACTTCAATAATGTAAAATTAATCAATCAATAATTTGTTAAAATTTAATATTCAAAATAAAAAAGAGCTATTAAATTAGCTCTTTTTCTTAAAACGAATTGGTCAAGAAAAATATTGACAAGGTAGTATAAATAATATATAATATACAAAAGATTTGTTTTGAAATACAATTAATTAAATATCTTTAGGAGGATGTTATGAAAAAATTAGGAATTTTATTTGTATTGTTAAGTGCAGTTTCATTTGCAGATTATCAAACATTAAATGCTAAATATAACAAATTGGAAAATGAATATAACCAACTTGTTAATATGGAAAATCAGCAATATTCAAAATTGAGAGGAAATGCTGAAAATGCTTCTCAACAGTTACAGGAAAAACAAGCCTTGAAAGCAGCTATTGAAGAAAAAATGGTTAAATTGGAACAAACAAGAAACACAAAATATTTCAAAGGTGAGTATGAAACTCTTGTAAAAGAATATAAAAATGTAGTAAAAGCATTAGATGTAGAAATAGCAAGATTATCTAAAGTAGTAGATAATTTTAATAAAGTAGAAGAATTAAAAGGAGGAAATTAAAAATGAAAAAAAAATTAGCAGTTTTAGCAGGTGTATTAGTATTAAGTAGTATGGCTTATGCAGCACCGGCAAAAAAATCTTCTTTAGAAGACAGTTTAAACAATTTAGAAAAACAATTACAGAGATTAGACCAAATGGAGCAACAAAAATTCAATGAGCAAGCAGCTTTAGCTCAAGCAGCTCAACAAAGATTGGACAAATATGTAGCTATGCAAGCAAATATTGACCAAAGAATAGCTGATATTGAAGCAAATGCTAATACAAGTATCTTCGGAAAAGAATTCAAACAAAAAATGGCTGAATTCAAATCTTTAAGAGCTGAATTAGACAAAGAAATCAAAAAAGAACAAAAAATATTAGAAGATTTTGAATTATTGAAATCTTTAAGATAATAACCTTAGTAAATAATATTGCTTACAAAAGATTATTTAATTAGTGAAAAATAGGTTTAAGATTTTATTGAACCTATTTTTTATTTATTTTGTTTCAAAAAATCACTTGAAAATATGATGAAAATATGATATTATTATTTGAAATAGCGAAAAAAATATCGTAAATTTAATAGATAGAAAGGAGTCAAATATGAAAAAAGATATACATCCTGACTACAGATTTGTTGTATTTGAAGATACAAGTAACGGAGATAGATTTTTAGGAAAATCTACAAAAGCTTCAAAAGAAACGACAACTTTTGAAGGACAAGAATATCCTGTAATTAAAGTTGCAACAAGTTCAACTTCGCATCCTTTTTATACAGGTAAATCTAAATTTGTCGATGAAACAGGAAGAGTTGATAAATTTAAGAAAAAATATAATTTATAATACGGACAGAGTTACTATTTTTAATAGTAGTATTCTCTGTTTTTTTTTGAGAATTTATAGAAAATAAAGAATGGAGTGATTATCAATGGCGGTTTATGAATTAAAACATCCTCTAATTGAGCATAAACTTACAAATTTAAGAAATAAAAATACTGATACAAAGCTGTTTAGAGAAAGTTTGAATGAAATAGCAGGACTTATGGTTTATGAAGCGACAAAACATTTACAATTAAAAGAAATTGAGATTGAAACACCTATTCAGAAAACAAAAACAAAAATTTTAGATGAGCCTGTAACATTAGTACCTATTTTGAGAGCGGGTCTGGGAATGGTAGAAGGTATCTTGCAATTGCTTCCCAATGCCAAAGTCGGACATTTGGGAGTATATAGAAATGAAGAAACTTTGAAACCTGTTTACTACTATGCAAAAATGCCTATGAATGTGGCGGAAAGTCAAGTGTTTATAACAGATCCCATGCTCGCGACAGGGGGGTCTATGATTTATACTATTGATTATTTAAAGGAAAAAGGAGTAAAAAATATTACCATGTTGTGTATTATAGGTGCTCCTGAAGGCATAAAAAAGGTCATAGAGAAACATCCTGACGTTGACCTTTATATAGCTGCAATAGATGAGGGACTTAATTCTAAGGCATATATTTACCCCGGATTGGGAGATGCAGGAGATAGAATATTCGGAACGAAATAATGAGCAATTTAGATGATAGATTAACAGAATAAATTATTCTGAAAAAATAATAATACAAATAACAATACAGATATAGTTTTAAAATTTTTTAGGATAACTCTTTGAAGTGTCATAAAAGTTTGGTAGATATAAAAATAAATCCAAAAATATTGAATTTAGTTCAAATCATTTTTGGATTTTTTGTATAAATATTTATAGTAGTAAAAATAAGGGAAACTGAAATTATAATAAGATCAAAAAAACTTTTTTTTAAGAGAATAAGGTCGTTCATTTTTTTAAAATTTGTAAAAGTTTTTATTCCTCTTCTTATTATAAATTCATCGTCGATAATCAGAATATTATACATTATTTTACGGCTTCTTTTATCTGTTCGGCATTCAAATGTCCCGGCAGAACTTTTATAATATTTGAATTTGAATCCAGTATAATATTTGAAGGATATCCTCTAATCTGGGCTTTTTTCAGGACTTCTCCTTTTTCATCTATTAATACCGTAATATTCTTATATTCCAATCCTTTATACCATTGTACAAATTTATCTTTAGATTTTTCTCCTCTATGTCCGGGAGAAGCTATTGCTATAATATGAAAATTTTTGTTTTTATCTGCACTTAATGAATTTATTTCATGTAATCCTGCAAGACATGTAGGACACCATGAAGCCCACATTTTTATATAAACTTTTTTTCCTTTATATTTACCGAGTGTAACAGTTTTGTTGTTTAAGTCTTTTAACTGAATTCCGTCCAATGAAGTGCCTCCTGTCGCTAAAGAATTGAAACATAACATTATCATCAGAAATGTAATAATCTTTTTCATAATTTTTATCCTTTCTATTATTCTTTTATATTTAATTATATTTAAAAATGCAGTTTGTCTGCTATGAGTAAAATACCCATTAAAATTATAAGGATACCTCCTATGATTCTGAATTTATTTAAATGTTTATTTAAATTTTTTGCTTTTTCCAAGACTTTTTTTGAAAAAAGAGAAAATAGTATAAATGGCATAGAAAGACCTAAAACATAAATAAACATCATCATTCCTCCATATAGAGCCGAACCTTCGTTTCCTGAAATTGCAAGGATAGAACCTAAAACAGGACCGATACACGGAGTCCAGCCTAAACTGAATGTCAGCCCTAATATCAATGCTTCCAATGATGAATTTTTACCATGAGTGTCTACCGTAAGTAATTTTGTTTTTTCCAGTTGCTTAAGTTTGATTATTCCTGTCTGATGTATTCCTAAGATAATAACGAGAATGCCTGCTCCAATTCTTATATAATCATTGAAAAATATATGACCTAAAAATCCTGCACTAAATCCTAAAGATACAAAAGTGAAAGATAACCCGAGTATAAATAAAAATGTATTTATAACTGTTCTTTTTCCTTTACTCAAAATTCCCAAATATACAGGTACTATAGGGAAGATGCATGGAGAAAAAAAAGATACAAGCCCTGCTGTAAATATTCCTCCTATAAATAAATGCTGTTCAAACATATTTTTTTTACTCCTTAATTATTTTATTAGATTTACAAGGTATCCGTAACCTTCTTTTTCCATATTTTTTAATGGTATAAATTTTATAGATGCACTGTTTATACAGTATCTTAGTCCGCCTTTGTCTTTCGGACCGTCGTTAAATACATGTCCTAAATGTGCTTTTCCGCTTCTGCTTAGGACTTCTGTTCTTATCATGTTAAAACTGGTGTCTTCCTGATAAGTAACGACTTCTTTTATAATAGGTTTTGTAAAACTTGGCCAGCCGCAGCCTGAGTCATACTTATCTTTTGATGAAAATAGGGGTTCGCCGGTAGTTATATCTACATATAACCCTGCTTCATGATTGTCCCAGTATTCATTACTGAAAGAATGTTCGGTATTTTTTTTCTGAGTAACACTGTACTGTAAAGGAGTCAGTTTTGACTGAAGTTCCTTATCACTCGGTTTAGGGTAGTCATTAGGGTCTATAATAACATTATTTGCCTGTTCCAAATCTATATGGCAGTATCCGTTAGGATTTTTCTTCAGATAGTCCTGATGATATTCTTCGGCTAATATATAATTTTTCAGTGGCTCTACTTCAACTTGAATTTTGTCGTTATATTTTTTTTGCTGTTCTCCAATTTCTTTTAGAATAATATTCTTATCTTTTGAGTCTGTGTAATATATTCCCGTTCTATATTGTCTTCCTCTGTCATTTCCCTGTTTATTTACACTTGTAGGGTCTATAACCTGAAAATAATATTTCAGTAATTTTTCAAGGGATATTTTATTGGTATCATATTTTACATGTACCGTTTCTGCATGGCCTGTACCGTGTATCAGCTGATAGTTCGTATCAGTTGTTTTTCCATTGGCATAGCCTACAGTAGCATCCTTTACTCCATATATTCTTTCCATATAAGCTTCAATCCCCCAGAAACACCCTCCTGCGAGATATATTTCCCTTATATTTTCTTTTGCATCGGATTTTGCGGTATTTTTGTCGTCCATTATCATTCCTTTCTTATTATTCATATTTTGCATTTTCATATCTTTTTTAGATTTTGACATATTGTCATTTTTCATAACCGTAACTGCTGAAAAAAGAACAGCAGATAGAGTAAATAAAATGAACACACTTTTGTATTTCATAATTTCATCAGGTAAAAGATAAAGTTTTTTTTTATCTTTTTAGCACTCCTTTCGATAAGTTAAATATTAGTATCATTTTCAAATTTAGAAACTAAATTAAGTACGGATAATTTTATTTTCTATTTTCGGATATATATCTTTTTCCTCGAAAATATTTTTACATACAAATATAATACTATATTTATGTTATATTGTCAATGAATAAAATAAAATATTTAAAATCAAAATTTAACAATAAAAACAATGTAAAAAATAATATTTTATTATATGAATAAATATATTTTTTACATTGGAATTATAATTAATTATTATACAGAGTTTATTTTAAAAGTTCGTTTACAGCATTTTTCAGTTGTTCCATTGCTTTTTTTAGGACAGCTCTCGGACAGGCGGAATTGAGCCTCATAAATCCTTCCAAATCTTTCTGAAAGGCTCTTCCCGGATTAAGTCCGAGTTTTGCTTTTTTTAACATAAATTCTTCAAGTTCTTTTTGATTTAACCCTAATTCCCGACAATCAAGCCAAATTAAATAAGTAGCTTGAGGAATATTTGATTTTATCTTAGGAATGTTGTCTTTTAAATAATTATGAACAAACATAATATTATCTTCAAGATATTTTTTCAGCTGGGAAAGATATTCATCTCCCTCATTGTAAGCAGCGATTGTAGCGACTAAATTGAAAGGATTGTTTCTATGTACTTCAAGGTCTTTCCAAAATTTGTCGAACTTCTGTTTTTCCTGTAAATTGTTGAATACTACAGTTGCACATTGTAATCCCGCAAGATTGAAGGCTTTTCCCGTAGATGTGCAAGTGATAGTATTTTTGCCGATTTCTTCTGAAACACTTGCAAAAGGGATATGCTTATTTCCCCATAAAGTGAGATCTGCATGAATTTCATCCGATACTACGGGAACGTTATATTTGATACATAAATCTCCAATAGCTTTCAGTTCGTCATAAGTCCATACATGTCCGATAGGATTCTGAGGGTTACAGAAAATAAATAATTTTGGCTGTTCTTTCAACTTATTTTCAAGATCTTTCAAATCTAAGAAATATTCTCCGTCTTTTTCCGAAAATTTATTTTCAATAACTGTTCTTCCATTATCATGATTAATATCATAAAATTCGGAATAAACAGGTGTCTGAATTAGTATTTTATCGCCTTTTTCTGAAAATTGCTTAACTAATGTAGCAAGGGCGGGAACAACACCTATGCTGAAACTTAACAGTTCCTTGTTCACATTCCAGTTATGCTGTCTTTTTTGCCAATTTATAAAAGACTGAAAATATTCATCGGGTCTGTAAACATAGCCGAAAATCCCGTGTCTTGCTTTTTCTTCAACAGCTTTTATTATGGGTTCTGCCGTTTTGAAATCCATATCGGCAATCCAAAGGGGAATAACGTCATCCGTTCCGAATTTTTTCATAAGCTCGTTGTATTTCGTAGAGTGGTTGTTCTTTCTATCAATTATTTCATCAAAATTATATTTCAATTTACTTCACCTCTTTCAATATTTTATTCAATAATTGTTCTTAATATTTCAAAATTTCCTTTTAAAGTAACATTTAT
>CALIJH010000192.1 GCA_938017765.1 uncultured Leptotrichia sp. | reverse complement strand
AAGCCATTAAAAACATCAACAAGGGCGTCATCCCAGTAACGTACCTCACTCCAGAAATATTTAATCCATTAAATAGTTTATTTAAAAACGATATTATTGAAATTGTGATTATAGCATTGATTTCTATTGGATTTATACTGGTTTTTCCAGTTGAATATCCAGAGATTACTACAGCGAAAACTACCAGAACCATCAAAAGAACTGATAAAAATAGTGATGTTTTAAAAATTATGTTTACAAAAAAAAGATAAAAAATCATCAGAAGTAACAATTTTATTAAAATTCCTGAATTCTTTTTTACATTTCCAAATGCAAATGTCTTTAAAACTATGCAAAATCCTATTCCAACTATGACACCCATAGCTAAACTATCTTTTACAGCCATAAAATTATTTATTTTAAAAATTTTTGAAAAAATTTCTGAAATAAAAAAAACTAATATTCCACCTAAAAACCAGAGAAAAGTTCTTGCAAGTCCCAAAGTATATCCTACACCAATCAACAGTGGTGAAACATAAAAACTAAAAAAATTATCGTTTATAGAAAAAATTGTCGGAAGTAACGGTTTACTTTTATAAAAATTAGCATCTCGTAAAACTGTTATAATTGAGCTTACTCCCAGTCCTAGTCCAACTATTCTTGCATTTTCAATTTTACTTCCAGAATCTATCACATTAAAAGTAGCTTGTCCAACAGGAAATTCAAGTTTGTCTTCTTCTAATATTTTCGCTCTAAAAATAAACGACACAAATCCACCTAAAATGCTTCCAACTAGAATTGTAAAAAACATTGTATTTCTATTTATATTTGAGACACTGCCTCCTAGAAGAATGTATGCTGGCATAGTAAAAGCCACCCCTGCTGCAATTGTTGTCCCGCTTCCCATAATCATCTGAGTAATTGCTATCTCTTTATTATCAGTTTTCTTTAAAAAATTTAAAATTCTCATAGTTTTTCTCCTTTTGATTTATTATCTTCAAATATTTTTCTGTTATAATTAATATCATAACTACATTAAAAGAAAATGAGAGTTTTTTATGAAAACTTTTATATCAATATTTTTTTCAAAAAATTTTTTAAAATTTAAATTTTTATTGTATCAATCATAATTTTATGATACTATTTATCATAACAAGTAATAATAAGACAATAATAATATAAACAGTAATAATATTGAAAGAGGTGCATATATGAATTATAAAAGTACAAGAGGCGGGGAGCTCAAATCATCTACTTTTGCTGCTTTACATGGACTTGCAGATAATGGAGGGTTGTATATACCTGAAAAACTTCCTGATGTAAAATTATCGTATGAAGATTTAAAAGATTTATCCTATCAGGAATTATCAGAAAAAATTATAAAACTGTTTTTTACGGAATTTTCCGATGAAGAAATAAAACAGGCTGTAAATAATGCTTATAACGAAAATACATTTAACGATAAAAATATTGTTCCTTTACATAAATTAAATGAAAAAGTAAGTTTTGGAGAACTGTTTCATGGAAGAACTCTGGCTTTTAAAGATTTAGCTCTTTCATTATTTCCCTATTTGCTGCTTTTGAGCAAGGAAAAACAAAATGAAAAGAAAGACATACTTATTCTCACTGCGACTTCGGGTGATACGGGAAAAGCAGCCTTAGAAGGATTTAAAGACATCGACGGGATAAATATAGTTGTCTTTTACCCTAAAAATGGTGTCAGTCCTATGCAGGAAGAACAGATGAGAAAGCAGAAAGGAAAAAATGTTGAAATCATTGCTGTAAACGGTAATTTTGATGACGCACAAAGTGCCATAAAAAATATATTTTCTTCCAATGATTTCAAAAAATATGCAGAAAGTCATAATATTATGTTTTCAAGTGCAAATTCCATAAACATAGGAAGATTGTTCCCACAAGTGATTTATTATATTTCGACATATGTTAATCTAATTAAAAATGGTACTATAAAAACAGGAGAAAACTTTAATGTAGTTGTACCTACAGGAAATTTCGGTAATATTCTTGCAGGATATATTGCAAAAAAATTGGGAATTCCTATAAAAAAGTTTATTTCAGCTTCAAATAAAAATAACGTGTTGTCTGATTTTTTCCAAACAGGAACATATAATAAAAACAGAGATTTCTATACTACAAATTCTCCTTCTATGGATATTTTACTATCTTCCAATTTTGAAAGATATTTATATTACAGTACAGACGAAAATTCTGAAAGAGTTAATGAACTTATAAATTCTCTACTTTCTACAGGAAAATTGTCCATTACGCCTGAAGAACTTTCAAATATCCAAAAAGAATTTTATGGTGAATTTGCCGATGATAATGCTACTGTAAAAGCTATAAAAAACGTATATAATGAATATAAATATTTAATGGATCCTCATACTGCCGTTGCTTATGCTGTATATGAAAAATTAAATAATAATATTGATAAGGATATACATACCGTAATAATGTCCACTGCTCATCCTTTCAAATTTCCATTGCCTGTTGCAGAAGCACTGGATTTGAACAAAAATAGAAATCCTTACGAAATTTTAGATGAAATTTCATCCGTTACAAATATTGAGTTTCCTAAAAAACTTGATGAAGTGAGAAAATCTGAAATAAGATTTTCCAAAATAATAGACAAAACAGAAATTGAAAATTTTGTAAAAGAATATATTAAAACCTTAAAATAAAAGAAACTATTTTAAAAATAGTTTCTTTTATTTTATTTATTATTTCAAAACATTTAATCCTGCAAGATTTATAAAATTCCAAGGCTTATTATAATGAGGCTGGAAAAAGAAATCTACAAAAGCCAACTCATCTACTGTCATTCCATTTTGAATACATACTGATAAAGTATTGATTGACTGTGTCAAATCAGCTTTGGAAGTTATCTGTGCTCCTAAAATTTTTCTGCTGCCTCTTTCAAATACCACTTTAAATTTTACTTTTTCATAAGTAGGCATAAATTCAGGTCTGTAATTTTCCGTAACTAAGATAGAGTCCACATCTATACCTTCAATTCTTGCTGTTTCTTCAGTTATTCCTGTTGCAGCCATATTATTTTCATATATTTTTATTCCTGAAGTCCCTTGTGTTCCCGGATGTCTGTATTTATTTTCAAATAGATTTAATGCTGCTAAGGTTCCCATTCTTACGGCATTAGTAGCAAGAGGGATATATCTGTATGTTCTAAGAGGATTAGAGTATACCGAACAGCAATCTCCTGCCGCCATTACATCTCTGTCGCTTGTTCTCATATATTCATCAACTTTTATTGCTCCATTGGGCAACATATCCAGCTGACCTTTAAATAATGATGTATTAGGTACAAATCCTACACACATAATTACCATATCGGCTTCATATTCATTTTTATCGGTAACTACTTTTGTTACACTTCCATTCTTCCCTTCAAATCTGACTACTTTCTCTCCTGTAGCAGTTACAATACCTCTATGTCTGAATGCTTCCTCGGCAACTTCGGTATATTCTTTATCAAAATATTTGTTGAGTATTCTTTCTTCCGCATCTACTAAAAC
The DNA here is from genome assembly GCA_938017765.1 of uncultured Leptotrichia sp. Classification (GTDB taxonomy): domain Bacteria; phylum Fusobacteriota; class Fusobacteriia; order Fusobacteriales; family Leptotrichiaceae; genus Pseudoleptotrichia. The sequence goes on along the minus strand of CALIJH010000192.1, from coordinate 5,484 downwards.
AACTTCTTTCCCATTATCTCTAAATGCTTCTACAAGCTCTACTCCTATATATCCTGCACCGACTACAACCACTTTTTTGGAATGTTTTGCCCTTTCAATTATTTCATTTGAATGATTAAAGTTTTTACAAAGTAGAATATTATCCAAATCTATCCCTTCAATTGGAGGAATGATAGGCCATGAACCCGATGTGATAATCAATTTATCAAAAGTTTCATTAAATTCAATTCCTGTTTCCAGATTTACAACACGAATTTTTTTACCTTGTATATCAACGTTTTTTACATCATGTTTCATTCTTGTATCAACGTTTAATTCTTTTAATTTTTCAGGTGAACAGTAAAATAATCCTTGAGGATCTTTTACTACTCCGCCCACATATAATGCAATTCCACATGATAAAAATGAGATGTTATCATTTCTTTCAAATACTGTTATTTCAGTATCGGGATTTATTTTTTTCAAGTTTAGAATTGCTGCTGTTCCCGCATGTGTACAGCCAATTACAACTACTTTCATCTTGTATGTTTTCTCCTTTGCAAATTATTTATTTCTTTAACTTAAGTATATTTAGTATACTATAAAAATTAAAAAATGTAAAACACAAAAATTTAAAATCAGACAAAATTTATAATTATTTCAATATTATTTTTTTGTTTCTTTTGATTTTCTCTTATATAGATATTTTATAACTTTACAAAAAGAAATAATTATATAAAGAAAAGACAATACATTTTATGATTTCTAATTTTTTATCAAATTTCTTCCAATAATCTTTTTAATGTTTCAAAATTTGCTTCAGGAGCATTGATTTCCCTTTTCCAGTATTTACTTCCTCTGACTCCGTGAAAAAGTCCATGAGTATGCATAAGAAACAGATGAGGTCTTACACCTCTTTTTTCGAGTTTTTCTACATATAATATCATTTTTTCAACTATTTCTTTTCTTGTGATTTCCATTTCTCTTTCATAATATTTACCAAATTTTGTAAGTATCATAGGATTATCATAAATCTCTCTGCCCAACATTACTGAATCTACGTATTTCAAATGCTCATCAATCTGTTCTGTAGTTTTTATACCTCCATTTATCTCAATATGTAAATTGGGTTTTTCTTTTTTCAGTTTATAAACCTCATCATATCTTATCGGAGGGATTTCCCTGTTTTGCTTTGGGTCAAGTCCCTCCAAAACAGCTATCCTCGCATGGATAATATACTTTTTGACTCCAACTTTTTCAGTAATGCTGACAAAATTCAGCATATCTTCATATCTGTCAAGCAAAGTTCTTTTAAATGTATCAGGCAGAATATTTTTACCGTCAATTCCTATTCTATGCTTTATAGAAACAGGCTTATCAGTAGCTTTTTTTATTTCCTGAACTATTTCGGCTACTATTTCGGGAAAAGCCATTAAATAAGCTCCCATCATATTTCCCGATACTCTGTCGGAAGGACAGCCTACATTGAGATTTATTTCATCATAATTATATTTTTCTGCAATTTTTACAGCTTCATAAGCCTCTTTTTTATTTGTCGCAGCTATCTGTAATACAATCGGATGTTCTATATCGTCAAATCCAAGAATATAATCAGTATCGCCATTTATAATAGCCTGTGCCGTTATCATCTCGGTATACAGCAGTACATCCTTATTTATCATCCTTACAAAATTTCTGAAATGTCTGTCAGTTTTATCGACCATAGGTGCCACACTGATAATATCTTTCTTCATTTACTCCCCATTCTTTTTATTATTTTTTATAATATTTCATAGCTTCAGGTAAAAATTTTTTCATAGCTTCTATTCTGTTCTGTGTAGACGGATGAGTGGACAGAAATTCCACATTTACTCCTTTTTCAACTGCCATAAGTCTTTCCTGAGCCTTTATTGCCTCTTCAGGATTATACCCTGCTATTGCCATAAATATCATTCCATATTTGTCTGCTTCATATTCCTGTGTTCTATTAAATTTCAAAAGCCCTATTGAAAGTCCCTGACCGACTAAATCATTATTTATAACTGCCGTTGCCCCTCCTGTGAGAGTATCAGCCAATTCTTTTCCTATCATCACTAATCCAGCAGCAGTTTTCCCGCTCTGACTTTCAGCATGATGTCCGCCTACCACATGTCCTATTTCATGTCCCATAACAAATGCTACAGCACTGTCAGTCTTAAGTATGGACATTATGCCTGTATAAAAGACTATCTTGCCTCCCGGAAGTGCAAAAGCATTCTTCTCTTCGTTTTTTATAAGATTAAATTCCCAGTTAAGATTTTTAATTTTGTTTTCCATTCCATTTTCTCTCATAAATTTTTCCACAGCTACGGACAGTTTTCCTCCGATTGCCGATAGTCTACGCCCGTCAGTTGTATTATTCACCAATAAATTTTTATCACGCATTTGTCCTATAAATTGTGAATATGCCTGTTTAGACTGATCTACAAGACTTTCATCACTCACGATCTTCAACTGCTTTCTTCCTGTCAAAGGAGCTGTTTCACAACCGATAAATAACGTTAAACTTGCTATAATCATTAAAATTTTTATATTTTTTTTCATTTTTGACCTCCTGTAAGTATTGTTTGTATTTTACAATCTTTTCCTTATTTTTTCAATAGAAAGAGCTTTTCTTTATTTTTTTAATATATCAGCTATTTATATATTTATACAATATACTAAGATATTCAAGTATTTCTTTCTGTTTTTCTCTTTTTATAATAATATCCATTGAAAAATTAGAGTTTATATATTATAATTAAAAATAATCCTGAATTTATAACAGCATAAATCAGAATTAGAATTATTTAAAATAAAAAAGGAGAAAATTAATGTTTGAAAACAGTTTAAAAACAGGTCTGCTTATGACGGGGCTTGTAGCCCTATTTGTCGCAATAGGAGGGTTATTTGGCAGAGAAGGTGCATTGATAGGACTGCTTATCGCAGGAGGAATGAGCTTTTTCAGCTACTGGAACAGCGATAAAATAGCCCTAAGCTCATACAGAGCCAAAGAGATTACTGAAATAAATAATCCAAGATTATTCAAAATGGTACAGAATCTGGCTAAAAATGCAGATTTACCTATGCCTAAAGTATATATAGTTCCTGAACAGCAGCCTAATGCGTTTGCCACAGGCAGAAATCCTGAACATGCTGCTGTTGCATGTACTCAAGGTCTCCTTGATATAATGGATGACAGAGAATTATCAGGAGTATTAGGACATGAATTGGGACATATCAAACATAGAGATATATTGATAAGTACTGTCGCCGCTACATTTGCGGGAGCTATTTCAAATATTGCAAGGTTTTTACCTTACAGTACAAGGGGACGTCGTCGTGATAATGATAGTGGGAATATAGCAGCATTGGCACTATTACTTTCTATTTTAGCTCCTATAGGCGCTATGATTATTCAGATGACTATTTCACGTAAAAGGGAATTTATGGCAGACAGGGCAGGAGCTGAATATTCTGGAAACCCTCTCTATTTGAGAAATGCTTTGGAGAAACTTGAAACATACAGCAGCAGAATACAAATGCAAAATAGAAATCCCGCCTACTCACATATGTTTATTGTAAATCCTTTGGCAGGACTTGGAGGACTGACTAATCTTTTTAGAACTCATCCGTCTACCGAAGAAAGGATAAGAGAACTGGAAAAAATGGCAAAAATTGATGACAAAAGTTAAAGAAAGAATTGACTTCTAAAAAAACGGGAGTCAATCCTTTTAATTTTATATTTTTTAAAATTAATTTTTATCAACATAATCAGCACACTATTTTTTTAAATGAGAAAATTTTTATCGGATATTTCTGATTTGCTTAATATATTCTACTTTTTATTCATCCTGCTCTTCTTCTAATTTTTCCTTTTCTTTATTTAATTTCATTATTTCTATACTATCAGGAAGTAAAAGAAGTGAAACCAAAAAATAAAATCCTATATGGAACCAATCTAATTCCTTTATAATAATACTATCTCCTATAAATAATGTATATAGCATAAATAAAATAACCGAAATTAATTCCACAAAAATCAGTTTTTTATAATTCATTTGAGAAAAAGAATATATAGAGGAAATTGTGAGTAAAAGGTCATTTATTGATGATTGAAAACTATTTTTACCTATTTGCTGACCTCTTAAAATAATCCCAAACGCTAATATTGCAAAAAAATTTCTTACAAATACTATCATTGTAACCTGCTTTCCTATTTTTAATCATCATCTTCCGAATATTCTTCGGACTTTATGTACTTTTCTTCTTTAAAACTACCGGGCAGCGATATAATGAGTAATACAAAGCCAAATATTATTTTAGGCCATTCTAAATCTTTAATGACTATTCTTTGAGTTAATAATGCTGTAAAAGCAATAATAGCAAATGCAGTAATAATAAATGTCTTATAGTCAATATCATAAAAAGCGATAATAATAATTGAATATATTAAAAAATGGATAATAATCGAATGAAACATAGGTCTTTCAATTAATTGTCCTCTCAAATAATATATAAGTATCATTGCAGTAGAAAAAGCCCTTAGAAATATCATCATATCTAAAACCCCTTTCTCTAACGGCTACGACCGTTATTTTGAGGTGTATTTTGCTTATTACTGTATGGACGCTCTGTTTTTGTAAAAGGTTTTAAATAATAATTTGTTCTTGCTATTTGATTTGGATTTATATAGTTATCTCTAAAATTAAGATATCTGCCTAATCTTTCCTTTGCAATTTTTATATCTCCATTAGGATATTTTTTTCTAAATCTATCTTCATCTATACATATATTATCTCCTTCACACATATTTCTAATATCTTTCGGAGAAACTGAACTCAAATTTTTAGTTGTAATAGGTCGCAAAAAATCTTCATCCTTATCAGCAAGTTTGCCGGCTACTTGACTTCTTTCCAGTTCTCTCGCAGCCACTGCCACAAGAAGTCCTTCTTTATGAGCATCATTTAATTCCTGATTCAAATCTTTTACTTTAGAAGATGATAATTTCATATAATCACTTTTTCCAATCATTTTTTCTTTTGTTGCTTCAGTAATTAAAGCAGTTTTTCCTAATTTCATAATATAAGCAATTACTTTTTTAGCAGAGATTTCTACGCCTTTTTTTTCAAGAAATCTAAAAATAGGAACTGCTAATTTCTCTATAGATATTTCTATTCTTGAAGTAGGGATTAATGTTATAGCTATTGCAATAGCTAAATCTGTAATTTTTTATTTTTGAAAGATATTTTTCCACATACCCATTTATTTCTTTATCTGAAAGATTATAAGCTCTCTGTATTTCTTCATAAGAATTATTTTTAAAAGTATCTCTAACTTCACCCAATATGGGATTATAAAAATCAACTAATTTTTTCCCTACTGTATCATTTGATAACTTGCTTGACATAGTTTTCCTCCTTATTATATTTATTTTTTAAATTATATTTTTAAAATATAAATAAAAATATAATTTATTCTTTATAG
>CALIJH010000191.1 GCA_938017765.1 uncultured Leptotrichia sp. | reverse complement strand
TTAAACCACATGCTCCACCGCTTGTGCGGGTCCCCGTCAATTCCTTTGAGTTTCAGCCTTGCGGCCGTACTCCCCAGGCGGATTACTTATCGCATTTGCTTCGGCACGGACACTCTTCATGCCCACACCCAGTAATCATCGTTTACAGCTAGGACTACCAGGGTATCTAATCCTGTTTGCTCCCCTAGCTTTCGCACTTCAGCGTCAGTTACCGTCCAGTGAACTATCTTCATCATCGGCATTCCTGCACATATCTACGAATTTCACCTCTACTCGTGCAGTTCCGTCCACCTCTCCAGTACTCTAGCCCTGTAGTTTCCGGGGCAGGCCTGCGGTTGAGCCGCAGGTTTTCACCCTAGACTTACAGGGCCGCCTAGATGCCCTTTATGCCCAATAATTCCGGATAACGCTTGCGACATACGTATTACCGCGGCTGCTGGCACGTATTTAGCCGTCGCTTCTTCTGCAGGTACCGTCACTTTCTTCTTCCCTGCTGAAAGCACTTTACAATCCGAAAACCTTCTTCGTGCACACAGAATTGCTGGATCAGGGTTGCCCCCATTGTCCAATATTCCCCACTGCTGCCTCCCGTAGGAGTAAGGGCCGTATCTCAGTCCCCTTGTGGCCGTCCACCCTCTCAGGCCGGCTACCTATCATCGCCTTGGTAGGCCGTTACCCCACCAACTAACTAATAGGACGCAAAGCTCTCCTCAGGCGTTCCCTTTCATATATATATCATGCAATACATATATTATATCCGGTCTTATCAGAAGTTTCCCTCTGTTATCCCAGTCCTGAGGGTAAGTCCTTTACGCGTTACTCACCCGTCCGCTATGGTTCCCAATATAGCAAGCTATATCTTCCCCATTAACTTGCATGTGTTAAGCATTCTGTCAGCGTTCATCCTGAGCCAGGATCAAACTCTTCATTCAATATATTTTTCTCATATATTTTTCTTTTCACCTTTTTTTCGTCCTTTGACAGAGATTTCTTTTCACTCAAAACCTCTTCGCATCTTTGCTTCTTCTTTTTATTCTGTTTCCCATTGTCCTCGCCTACCTTTGCGGTTGACAAAAATTATATTACCAAATTTATTCCCTTTTGTCAATACCTTTTTTTATCTTTTTTACCTTTTTTTTATCCCCCCATTTCTCCTTTATCCTTTCATTACTCCCTATATGCACTATATATCTTTTCCTCTTCTCTTACCAAATACTATATATTGTTTTGTTTCCTGATTTCTTTTTTTCGTTTTTTTCTATATTTTTTTTAGATTTTGATATTTTTTTTGATATTTCAGACTAAAAAAATAATTATAGATATTTTTTCATTATTTTTTTTATATCAGGAGGAAAATAATTTGGTCCTTTGATTACTTTTCCGTCCTCTCTATATATCGGATTTCCATTTTCATCTAATTTACTCAGATTACTTTTATGGATTTCATCAAAAACTTCTTCTATTATATGTTGCATTCCATGCTCTATTATTGTTCCGCAAAGTATATACATCATATCACCGAGTGCATCTGCGACTTCAACAATATCACCATTTTTGGCTGCTTCAATGTATTCTTCATTTTCTTCTTTCATTAATTCAAATCTTAAATTCTCTTTTTCATTTTCTAATTTAGCAATAGGTTTTTTAGAATTTCCTAATTTATAAATTCTATGAAATTCCTCAACACTCTTTATTTGTTTTTCCAATTTTTTCTCCTTATTATGTTTATATATAGAAAAAGACTGTTTCAAGAATAAGAATTTTAAGAATAACAAATTGACAAATTAATTATTATATTTTTATATATAATATTTATCTTAATATCTTTTATTTTCGAAACAGTTTTTTTATATTTTTATTTTATATTCTATTTTTTCTCTTATTTTCTTCTTCCTAATATTCTTAATAAGTATATGAATAGATTTACAAAATCAAGATACAATGCCAATGCTCCGTGTATTTCGATTTTATCCAGTATCGAAGCATCTTCCTCCATTGCATACGCAATTACGTTATTTTTTATTCTATTCACGTCATAAGCAATAAACACTATGAATACTGCCACTCCTAACATTGAAGAAATCCATATCAGACCTTCACTTTGAAGAAAAATATTAATTAAACCCATAACTATAAGTGCTATAAGTCCCACTATCAATATCGGTTTGAATTTACTCAAATCTTCTTTTGTAATGTATCCGTATATAGCGAGTATAGTAAATAAAATTACTGTACCTGAGAATGCAGAGATAATGACATAAGGGTCATATAAAGCTCCTATTCCCGAAAGGGTAACTCCTGTCAGTACCGAATAAAGGATGAAAATAATTCTCAATACATTGGCACTGGCTTTAAAAGTTAATGCAGTAAAAGCTATCACTGCAACAAATTCCAATGCCCATGAAACCATTACTATCTGATAAGGAAGTATTCCCGCATAAAGTCCTTTTAATGTAAAATATCCCGTTACTCCCGATATCAATAGTCCGAATACCATCCATAATATACTTCCTCTAACCTTTGAAGCAGCTATTTTTTCAACATCTTCGTAAGTCAAATATCTGTTTTCAGATTGTCCGTAGTTGTTCAATTCATTAAATTCGTTCATCAAAATCACCTCATCTAAAATATTTTTTGAATTATTATCTATATTCTATTTGTTAAAAATATAAATTTATAAACTTGTTTTTTATATTTTTATAACTTTTTTACCACTTTTACTTTATATTATAACCCCAAGTTAAAGGCTGAAACAAAAATCTAAAATAAAAGTAAAATTAATTTTTAAAAGGAACCTTCGATTCTTGAAGTAAAATATTTATTATTTCATCGACCGTAACATTTTCACTTTCCTGAGAACCAAATCTTCTTACATTTACTTCATTATTTTCAACTTCATTTTTTCCTATAATCAGCTGTACAGGAATTTTCTGGTCTCCATTGGCTTCTCTTATTTTATATCCTATTTTTTCATCTCTCGTATCTATTTCAACTCTTATTCCTTCATTCTGGAGCTTTTCGTAAAGTTTTTCCGCAAAAGGAACCTGTTCTTTTGAAATCGTAAGAATTCTCGCCTGTACAGGTGCCAACCACGTAGGGAACGCTCCTGCATAATGCTCTATAAGTATTCCTATAAATCTTTCCATACTTCCGTACATTGCTCTGTGTATCATAACAGGTTCATGTTTCTCACCGTCTGCCCCAATATAGCTCATTTCAAATCTTGCAGGAAGATTGAAATCCAGTTGTATTGTTCCGCATTGCCATATTCTTCCTATGGAATCTTTCATTTTAAAATCTATTTTAGGACCATAAAATGCACCGTCTCCGGGATTTAGCTTATAGTCAATCCCTTTATGTTCCAAAGCTGATTTCAGATTTGCTTCAGCCATTTCCCATATTTCATCAGAACCTATTGCTTTATCAGGTTTTGTTGACAATTCAATATGATACTCAAATCCGAACAAAGTATAAAATTTATCGTACAAATCAATAATTTCAATAATTTGCTCTTCTATCTGCTCCTTAGTACAGAAAACGTGAGCATCATCCTGAGTAAATGCCCTAACTCTCATAAGGCCATGTAAAGCTCCACTAAATTCATGTCTGTGAACAAGTCCCATTTCACCGTATTTCAATGGTAAATCTTTATATGAATGAAGATTGTTTTTATAAGCAATTATTGACCCGGGACAGTTCATCGGCTTTATCGCGTATTCTTTTTCATCAATAGTTGATGTATACATATTTTCACGATAATTAAACCAGTGTCCCGAAATTTCCCACAGTTCTTTATCAAGCATTATGGGAGTTTTTATTTCCTGATATCTTCTTTTTTTATGTTCTATTCTCCAGATTTCCTGTAATTTATTAAATAATTCTACACCTTTAGGCATAAAGAAAGGAAAGCCCGGTCCATGTTCATCTACAAAAAATAAATCAAGTTGTTTTCCTAATTTTCTATGATTTCTTTTTTCAGCTTCTTCCATCATTGTCAAGTAGTCATCAAGTTCTTTTTTAGTCGCAAAAGCTACTCCATAAATCCTTTGAAGCATTTTATTATCGGAATTTCCACGCCAATAAGCTCCTGCCGTAGACATCAATTTAAATGCTTTTAGAAAACCTGTAGACGGTATATGAGTACCTCTGCACAAATCTATAAATTCTCCCTGTTGATAAATACTTACTTTATCTACTCCCAAATCATTTATTATTTCAACTTTATAATTCTCACCCATTTCAGCAAACATCTTTTTTGCATCTTCGGCACTCATTTCACTTCTTTTAAATTCATAGTTTTCTTTTACAATTTTTCCCATTTCTTCTTCTATTTTCACTAAATCTTCTTCAGTAAAAGGTTTTTCAGGGTCAAAATCATAAAAGAAACCATTTTCAATCACAGGTCCTATGGTAACTTTTGTTCCCGGAAAAAGTCTCTGTACTGCTTGAGCCATAATATGTGCAGCACTATGCCTTGTTATTTCGACTCCTTTTTCACTCGTCGCTGTTATTATTTCGATTTCCCCTGATTTTTCGATTAAATATGACGGGTCAACTTGTATTCCGTCTATTACAGCACCGACAGTTGCTTTTCCAAGACTTGAACCTATCGTTTTCGCAAAATCTGCTACTGTCATAGGTTTTTCAAGTTTTCTGACACTTCTGTCAGGTAATATCATTTCTATCATTTTTGTACTCCTTTATTAGTTTTTTACATAGTTATTTTACACCATTTTTATACTAAATTCCACATAATTTTTATTTGTAAATTATTAGAAACCTGCTCCAAATGAAGGTGAACCTTTAGTGTAATTTAGCTGAACATTTTTTTCAGGGAATGTTACAATTCCAAATTTCAATGTAATTACAGGGTAATATCCTAATTTTTTATTATCAGGCTTATCCCATTTTACTCCTGCACCTATTTCCCATTCGAGGTTCTCAAATCTATGACTTATGGTAGCCAGCCCTAAAGTAACCTTATTTACTTTTTTTGCAAGAGATGAACTTTCAAATATCTCAGGATTTGAAGAATTTGGGGCTCCGTTCTGTACATATTGAAGTTTAGCCCCTATCCACCAAGGTTTATCAGGATCAGGACCAAACATATATTTAGTTTCGAAATCATGTTTTCTGAAATTATACTGACTGAAACGATAGGATTCATTTCTATATATTCTGTCAGGTTTTTCCATTGTAAATGCATATCTCACAAAAAATTTCTCTAAATATCCTGCTTCCACTTTAAATGTGAGGTCATTCAGCCTGTCAAATCCTTTCAGATTAGTTTGTCTTATAGAATTGGAGCCGTCTATCTCCATATCAAGACCTATCTGAAAATATTTTTTTCCACGTCTCAAATCCTGTAATTTTGAATTAAAATCATTTAGATTAAATTTATTCTGCTTGTAAGTTTCTTCTTCCACATAACTTTTATAAGCCTGCTCTTCTTCATTATTGAGAAACAGTCTGTCATCACTTTTGATTTCAACATTGTCCAATACATTTTTATTAGTTTTCTCTAAGGAAAAATCCTGTTGGTTAGAATCTTTGACTACATTAATTATGTTTCCTGAAGCATCCCTACCTTCATATTTAGGTTTTACATTATTTTCATATCTGTAAAGCAGACTGATTGTCGTATAATCACTCCCATAGGAATATCTGTCATCGGAAGTTACAAGAGGAGTACCACTTAAATCTCTATACGTTTTTTTCCCGAATCCATAACTTACTCTAAAATAATGGTTCGACTCAAATTTTTTATTCTTCATTTTTGATGTATCATAGACAAATCCTATTTTATGAGTTTCCTTTTTCAGTTTCAGTTCAGGTATTCCAAATGTCTGACTCGTTCCGAATATATCATTCGTCTTACTTCTGACATTTGTATAGTCTATTCCCCATTCATTATAGTTTATTGAAAACATTCTATCTCTTATAGATTCTTTATATACTCCTTTGTTCCAGCCCATATCCTCATTATAAGGATAATATTCTTTATTTCTGTCGCTAAATCTGTAAAGAAAACTGTTACCCTCATTTGAAAGATAGCCGTATTGGACTTCTCTATTAAAGTTTCTTTCGGATTTAAAATCTTTAAACTCATACTCGTCATTACTTTCAAAATCAAAACTTAAAAATCTTTTATTTGCAATATCCACTTTAAAATAATTTCTGACATACTGACCTTTCAGCCAATCATCACTAAAATGTCTATTATGACGGTTTGTAAAGTTATAGTTAAAAGTTATGTTTCCCAAATAAAAATTGAAATTATTGTTTATTCCCCATATATTTGAAGGAATTTCTATTATATCATTTCCGTTGAACATAGCACCATTCGCATTTACTTTTTGTGCTGTGAGATTTACTTCATTTGTTACTTTAATGTCATATTTATTATCAGTTCTCGCCGTATTATCAAAGAGTGTTGTAAACAGTTTCGTATTAAGAGTGCTTATATTCATTGAAGGATGTCTTTTTATTTCATTTCCCGAAGCATCTTTCAATATTTTATATCCCGTTTTAGAATTTATATCTTCTATTTTTCTGCCTTTGAAAAATTCAGGCACATAAATATCTGAATAATCCCTATTCTCAAATCCGAAATTAAAAGATAAATAGGAATTTCTGAAAGGCAAATCAATCTTGTCATTACCTATATTAATTTTTTGAGAACGGTATTTTTCATAAATTATCTTTTTAGCTCTTCTTATTTTATCGGCGTCTTCATATACTTTGTAAATTCTGCTGTTATCATCGGTTGCCGAGTTTATGAATAAGTTATTAAACGCAGGATTATCCCTTGTAAAATCATATTCATATTCTTTTTTCCTGATTTCCGAATGTTTTGTCTCAATACCGAAATAGAAATTATTAGTCAAATATTGAGATAAAGTTTTCGGTTGATAACCAAAAAACTCACTCTGTCTAAAAGGATAATAATTCCCCAGTCTCAATGAAACCTCTTTTATACGGTCATAAGCTGTCGTCTGAACCCATCTTTTAGAGTCTTCAAGAGACACATTATCAGCATCATCTCTTTCTTTTAAATTGAGTATTCCCTGATATTCGTCTTTATTTGAATCTAAATATTCAAATTTTATCTTTGGTCCTTTCAGATCTATGGAATAATTTTTTTTATCTCTGAATGAATTCAAATCTCCGACATATCCCGGATTTATATCAATAAATTTTTCATTATCAATCTTTATAGCGACATCGCTGTTACCGTTTGTATATTTCAAACTTTTGTATAAATCTACGTCAGTTTTTCTCGGGTCAATTTCATCTCTGTCAACTATATAATCATTTATTTTTGTCAATTCTCTCAGTGCATCAGGATTTTGAGTCCAATAATAATCCAGATTGAACTCTCCATTTTGCCCTAACTCCTGATTTATCTTGAAATCATAAAATCCTATTCTCTTATATGAATTTACATAAGCAGTATAATCATCTTTTAATAACACTCCGTCAGTTGCTCTCATTAAATTCGTCGTCGTATTTTTATAGTTTAAATTCCAGATTCCGTATCCCAAATCATAAAATTTTCTTTCACTCTTTTCTTTTTTAGGTGTATTTACCACATTATGTTTCCACTCAAAATCCCATTCCCTTATATGATTCCCAATAGGGACAACAAACCTCTTAGCAAAAATATTTCCTGTACTTCCCTGCCATAAAGTATAGTCATTGGAAATTTTCAACGCAAGCTTTTTCTTTGTACTGACTTCAAAATCAACAAATCCCTGTGCAAATTTTCCTTTATCATAGTCAAACCCCCATATTCCAAACAGTCCTCTATCGCTGTCAGATCCTATATAAGGGAATAAAGTTGCTCTCTGACTTGCAGGTTTTAATGAAGCTACATAGTAAGGAAACTTGAACCATGTTTTTCCTGCCGCTTCCACTCCTATTTTTTTAGCAACTATTTTTCTGTTGGGATAAATGAGAATTTCATCAGCATTTACTTTGTAATTAGGTTCTTCATAAGGACTGGTTGTGAACCAGCCGTTTTTTATTGTAATTTTACTTGGATATTCACTTAATGTCTGCTCTCCTCCAAAACGTAATTTTAAATTTGTATCATAACTTTCAGAATCCATAATTTTAGCCTTTTTTGTATCCAAATCAAAAACTACTTCGTTTGTTTTTACAGTCTGACTGCCTTGAGTAAATACTACATTTCCATAGGCAAAAAGAATATTTTTTTGACCTAATTTTTTTACATTATCGGCTCTTATAGTAATATCCCCATATTTCAGTATAACTCCGTCGGTAGCTTCAATGGCTTCTTTTTCTATATCTATTATTGATTTTTCTGTCTCCAGTTCTATTACTGTTTCTTCAGCATTCGCATTAGCTGATAACAACAGGCAAAAAAGGAAAAGAAATAATATTTTATATTTATTGATTTTCATATTATCAACCTTTATTTTAAAGTTTAATTTTGCTATAGATTATACCATAAATTTAACATAATGACAAATTGACTATCCACCTTTTATTATGATAAAATTTTTTGGAAATACACTTTAAATTTAGAAGGAGAAATATTATGTTTAGTAAAATTTCAAAAACGCTTTTTACAACATTGGGACTTATACTTACATTTTCCGCCATTTCTTTAGGAAATGAATATAAACCCGGCGAAACACTTATCTGTATAGACCCGGGACATCAAGGAAAAGGTAACAGGGAAATGGAAGAAATAGCTCCCGGTTCTTCAAAGAAAAAAGTAAAGGTAGCAGACGGAACAGCAGGAGTTGCTACAAGAAAAAACGAATACGAACTGACACTGGAAGTGGGACTGAAATTAAAAGACGCATTTAAACGTAAAGGTTATAAAGTTCTTATGACAAGAGAAACTCACAATGTAAATATAAGCAACAAAGAAAGGTCTCTTATGACAAATAAGGCTTCCTGTGATGCCTACATCAGACTTCATGCCGACGGTTCATCAAATAGAAGTCTTACAGGGGTATCGCTTCTGACTTCATCATCTAAAAATCCGTATACTCAAAAAGTCCAGAGAGCCAGCGACAAACTTTCAAAAGACGTTCTAACTGAATTTGTAAAAGCTACAGGAGCAAGAAACAGAGGAATTTCTTATCGTGATGATCTTACAGGAACAAACTGGTCTACAGTACCTAATACTCTTATAGAAATGGGATTTATGTCCAATCCTGAGGAAGATAGAAAAATGGCTACAAAAGAATATCAGACTAAAATGGTAAATGGAATGGTAAACGGAATAGAAAAATATTTAAGAGAAAGATAAAATTTAACAAGATAAATTTTATAAAATACAATATAGCCTAAGCTCTAATAAAGAAAACAAAATGAAATGGTAAAACTTATAGAATAAATTTCGTAAAATATAATGCTATATATGATATTAACTATAAATTATAAAAAAAGACTGTAAAAATTAACAGTCTTTTTTATTTTCTTTCACTTTTCAACTAAAACTATGACTATTCTTTCCCATGCATTCTCATTGCCAATAAAGAACGTACGTGTATATAATGACAATGCGAAATAGTATGAAAGAAGGTGTGGAGATGTTTCAAGATGCGACGAGTATGGCGCAAGCGGTTCGGGATAAACAAGTGAGTCCGGTGGAATTGGTGTTAGAAACAATTGAAAAAGCAGAGCGATTGAATCCTAGTTTAAATGCGATTGTTTCGACACGTTATGAAGCAGCAATAGAAGAAGCAAAGAAGTTTCAAGTGAATAATCAACCTTTTGCAGGAGTTCCTTTATTTTTAAAAGACTTAGGGCAAGAGAAGAAAGGAACACCTTGTACTTATGGGTCTCGTTTGTTTAAAGATTATATTTGTCAGGAGACAAGTCATTTTGTAAAACGGCTTGAAGAATTGGGC
>CALIJH010000190.1 GCA_938017765.1 uncultured Leptotrichia sp. | reverse complement strand
GGAAAGAGTTTTAAATATGCAATATTCGCCAATAAGAAAATTGGTTCCGTATGCAGATACAGCTAAAAAAAATGGAGTAAGAGTTTATGAATTGCATATAGGTCAGCCTGATGTACAGACACCTGACACGTTTTTTGACGGACTGCATAATTATAAGGAGAAGATAGTAAAATATGCAAATTCTGCAGGACTTGCAGAACTTCTAAATTCATTTTCAAAATCTTATATAGCGTCAGGGATGAATATTTTTCCCGGAGATATGCTTATAACTAACGGCGGAAGTGAGGCTATTCAGATAACTTTACAGACTATATGTAATCCGGGAGATGAAGTCTTAGTACCTGAACCTTATTATTCCAATTATGACAGTTTTTTAAAGGCTGCCGGTGCGGTATTAATACCTATTAAAACAACTATTCAAAATAATTATCATTTACCTGAAAAAGAAGAAATAGTAAAGCTTATTACACCGAAAACAAAGGCGATAATGTTTTCAAATCCGAGTAATCCGACAGGAATTGTATTTACTCATAAAGAAATGGATATTATAAAAGAAATTGCTCTGGAACACGATCTTTATATAATTACTGACGAGGTATACAGACAGTTCATATATGACGATAATATTGAATACAGGTCATTTATGACAGTACCCGAAGTCAGCGACAGGACAATACTCATTGACAGTATTTCCAAACATTACAGTGCGTGCGGAGCAAGAATAGGAGTTGTTGCTTCAAAAAATAAAGAGTTTATAGCACAGGCCCTGAAATTATGTCAGGCAAGACTTGCAGTTTCGACAATTGAGCAGTTTGCAAGTACGAATTTAATAAATACATTGGATACATATATTGATAATGTGAGACTTGAATATAAAGTAAGAAGAGATTTGATGTATAATCATTTAAGAGATATGCCCGGAGTAATTTCATTTAAGCCTGACAGTGCATTTTATATATTTGCAGAACTCCCTGTCGACGATATAGAAAAGTTTGTACTTTGGTTGCTAACAGAATACAGATATAAAAATCAAACATTGATGTTTGCACCGGGACCCGGATTTTATTCAGGAAAAGATAAAGGAATGAAAGAAGCAAGATTTTCTTTCTGTACTCATAATTTGACTGAAATAGAAAATGGAATGAAAATATTGAAAAAAGCTCTGGAAGAGTATAACAGTATCAACAGATAATATATTAAAATATTACTTTATGTATCCTTGAGATGCTTAAAAGAGGATATATTGATATAATTGATATAATAAAGGAGTATAATTGTTAGAAGAAGATATAAAAGACGCGAAAGATATTTTAAGCAGAATGAATCCAAATCAGAAAATCAATTATCATACAGTACTGACAAAACTTATAACCGATTGGAAAAACAAGAATTTAAGACCCAAAATTTTACTTCACAGCTGTTGTGCTCCATGTAGTACATATACGCTGGAATTTTTGACGGAATTTGCAGATGTAGCTATATTATTTGCAAATTCCAATATACATCCTGAAGCGGAATATAGAAAAAGAGCTTTAGTCCAAAAAGAATTCATAGAAAAATTTAATGCAAAAACAGGCAATAATGTCAGATTTATAGAGGATGAATACAAGCCTGTAGATTTTTATAAAAAAGTAAAAGGACTTGAAAGGGAAAAAGAGGGCGGTGCAAGATGTACTGTCTGTTTTCAGATGCGCCTTGATATAGTTGCAGAAAAAGCACAGGAATTGGGATATGATTATTTTGGGAGTGCATTGACGCTAAGTCCTCATAAAAATAGCGAACTTATAAATCATATAGGACTTGAAATTCAGGAAATTTTTGATGTAAAATATTTGCCGTCGGATTTTAAAAAAAATAATGGATACAGTCGTTCGGTAGAAATGTGTAAGGAATATGATGTTTATAGGCAATGTTACTGCGGATGCATATTTGCTGCACTGGAGCAGGGAATAAAATTTGAATAGATTATTTTAGGAAAAATTACATATAAAAAAGAGGCTGCCTCATAAGATTAGTAAAATTATTTTGGGCTTATAAGACACCCTCCTTTTTTTATTAGTTTTAATTTTTTAAAATATATTTTATATTAAGTAAAAATATTTCATCTCCCGAAACACTTAGATTATAAAAACAAAATATTCGGGAAACCAATTTTGAATTTATTTATATTCTGGATTTATTTATTTTTTAGTATATCTCTTATTTCAGTTAATAATGTTTCTTCTTTTGTAGGAATTTCTTCAATAACTTCTTCTACTTTTTTAGCGGGTTTTCTTAATTTATTGACAGCTTTTACCATTAAGAAAATAACAAAAGCCATTATTAAGAAATTAACAACATTTTGAATAAAGCTGCCATATAACACAGCCACTTCAGGTTTATCACCTTCAGCAGGAGTAATAACAAGTTTGAGAGCTGTAAAATTGATTTTTCCCAATATAATTCCTAAAATAGGCATAATCATATCATCAACTAATGAAGTTACTATTTTACCGAATGCACCTCCTATAATAACTCCAACTGCCAAATCCATAACATTCCCTTTGGAAATAAATTCTTTAAATTCTTTAAACATTAAATTTCTCCTCTCACTGATTTTAAGTATTATAAAGGATTTTTCTAAAAAAAACAACTTGAAATATATCGTTACTTATTATATAATATTTAGTAAAGCAAATAGTTAAAATCAAAGGAGTATTTTGAATGCTGAATCAAAAAAATAAACGTAATTTTTCTATAATAGCACATATAGATCATGGGAAGTCAACAATTGCCGATAGACTGCTGGAAGTAACTGGTACGGTTACTCAACGAGAGATGAAAGATCAGTTGCTTGACAGTATGGATCTGGAGCGTGAAAAAGGGATAACAATAAAAGCTCAAGCGGTAACTCTTAATTATAAATCAAAAAATAGCGAAATATATGAATTAAATTTGATAGATACACCGGGACATGTGGATTTTATTTATGAAGTTTCAAGGTCTTTAGCTGCATGTGACGGAGCTTTGTTAGTCGTGGATGCTGCTCAGGGAATAGAAGCACAAACGCTGGCAAATGTCTATCTTGCTCTTGAAAATGATTTGGAAATATTGCCTGTTATAAATAAGATTGATTTGCCGTCTGCCGATCCTGATAAAGTAAAATTGGAAATAGAAGATGTTATAGGTCTTCCTTCGGATAATGCAGTCCTCGTATCGGGAAAGACGGGTATCGGAATAGAAGATTTATTGGAGGCAATAATACAATATATTCCTGAACCTAAAGGTAATATTGATAGCCCCTTGAAGGCTTTGATATTTGATTCACATTATGATGATTTTAGAGGAGTAATTACATATATAAGAATAGTCGAAGGGAAAATTTCCAAAGGGGATAAAATCAAAATTATGTCTACAGAAAAAGAATTTGATGTACTCGAAATAGGGATTTTTTCTCCTAAAATGAGAGAAACGGAAGAACTCGCTGTAGGCTCTGTAGGCTATATAATTACAGGGATAAAGTCCATAAAAGATACCCAGGTAGGAGATACTATAACGCATGTTAAAAACCCTACGAATATACCTCTTGCAGGATATAGACCCGCACTAAGTATGGTATTTGCGGGGGTTTATCCTATATCTACCGATGACTATGAAGATTTAAGGGAAGCCCTTGAAAAATTACAACTGAATGACGCTTCATTGACTTATACACCCGAAACGTCATTGGCATTGGGATTTGGTTTCAGATGTGGATTTTTAGGACTGCTTCATATGGAAATTATAGTAGAAAGACTAAGAAGAGAATTTAACATTGACCTTATATCTACAGCACCGTCGGTCCAGTATCATGTTACTCCTGAAGTCGGTGATATGCTCATAATAGACAATCCTGCAGAATTTCCGGCAGGAAAAAAATATATAGAAGAACCTTATGTCAAGGGTACTATAATAGTGCCAAAGGACTATGTAGGAAATGTTATGGAACTGTGTCAGGAAAAAAGAGGTATATTTCTCAATATGAACTATCTGGATGATACGCGTACAATGATTAGCTATGATTTGCCTCTGGCTGAAATAGTAATAGATTTTTATGATAAATTGAAATCCAGAACTAAAGGTTATGCTTCTTTTGAATATGAAATGATAGGCTATAAGGAATCGGACCTTGTAAAAGTCGATATTCTTGTCAGCGGTAATCCTGTAGATGCCTTTTCTTTTATAGCTCATAAGGATAATGCTTATTACAGAGGAAGAGCTATCGTAGAAAAACTGAAAGATGTAATTCCAAGACAGCAGTTTGAAATACCTTTACAGGCAGCACTCGGCACAAAGATAATAGCAAGAGAAACAATAAAAGCTCTTAGAAAAAACGTATTAGCTAAATGTTACGGAGGAGATATAACACGTAAGAAAAAACTGTTGGAGAAACAAAAAGAGGGGAAAAAACGTATGAAGGCTATTGGGAATGTTGAAATACCGCAGGAAGCATTTTTATCAGTATTGAAATTAAATGATTAAAATAGCTGAATACGATAAATTTATTAAAAATAGAGGTTTGCTATGAAAAAGAATATAATATTTTTTGATGTTGAAACGAATGGAAAAATAGGAAGTTCTGTTTTATCAATGTCAGCAATAAAAGTAAGTTATGATTTTGAAAAGAACAGTTGGGAAAAAGTTTCCGAATATGATAGATTTTATTTCAGAAATGAAGGTGAAGCAATAGATTTCGGGGCAATAAATGTAAATGGTCTAACCGATGATGTGATTGCCGAGAAAAGGAAAAACATGGATTATCCGTCTACATTTAAGGAAGATATGGATTCATTTTATTTATATTGTCAGGATACAAAACATTTTGTTGCTCATAATATAAAGTTTGACAGGAGCTTTATTCCTTTTCCTTTAAAAAATCAGTTTGATACTATGACAGAAAATATTGATATAGTAAGAGTAGGATTGAATGAATACGGTTCGTATAAATGGCCTAAATTAATGGAGTGTGCTAAATTTTATAATGTGCCTATAAATGAAAATCAGTTACATGAGAGTTTGTATGATGTGCTGATTACTTTTAGAGTATTTTATAAAATGTCCAAAAATCCATTCGGAAAACCGAGAATAAGCGGATTTCTGAATAAAGAATAATAATCAGAATATTTTATTCTATAATCATTTTTATGACTAATATAAATTCGATATCTTGTCGTGTGTATAATTTTAAAGTTTGAGCTATAAAATAATCTATTGAATAAAATAATAAATTCATAAATTTGGAGTGAGTAAATGGGAATTTTACTTGAAAAAGGTAATAAAAATGGAAAAATCATAAATATGGATAATTATTCTGAAATTTTAAAATTTGAAATTTCAGAGTATTTTTCCAATAATATTTCTTCGTTTATTGAGAAAAATGATTATCAGAATGTTCTGGAATATATTGAAAATCAGATAGGAAAAAAACTGGAAATCCCTCTCAGAATAGATGAAGACATTATTCCAAACGATAAGTTGAATACCCTTATTATCAATGAAAAAGCTAAATTTATGAATTTTTTTGTTTATTTGAAAAAAGAACTTCTAAGCTGCAAAAAATTTTATTTTATAGTGAGTTTTATAAAATATTCAGGAATTCAGCTGCTTATAAGTATTTTTGATGAACTTGAAGAAAAAGGGATAAAAGGAGAGATAATTACATCCGTATATTTAAATATAACAGATCCTAAAGCTCTGAAAAAACTGTTATCCTATAAAAATATAAGAGTAAGAATTTATAATAATTCCAATGAGAGTTTTCATACAAAAGCTTATCTTTTTCAAAAAGAAAAATATCATACATGTATAATAGGCTCTTCAAATATAAGCCAGAGTGCTTTATATTCTGCTGAAGAATGGAATGTAAAGCTGACAGACAGTAATTTCCTTGATATTTATAATAAATCTTTGGAACAGTTCGAAAAATTGTGGAATAGTAATGAAGCAATTGAATTGACAGAAGATTTTATTCAGAAATATGAGAAATACAGGGATAAAAATAGTCCCATAAATACATTTGATTATAAAAAGATACAGACTGAAAAAAGAAATTTTGAACCTAACAGTATGCAGAAAGAAATTCTTGAAAAACTTAAAAATACAAGGAATGTAGGACATAAAAAAGGACTTGTAGTAGCGGCCACAGGAACGGGAAAAACATATCTGGCGGCAATGGATATAAAACATTTTTTCAAAAGC
>CALIJH010000189.1 GCA_938017765.1 uncultured Leptotrichia sp. | reverse complement strand
CAAAAAATCTTGAGATGTAGGCTATATTCAGAGAAGGTGCAAGTCCAAAAAATATGGAACCGACCGCAGCAATTAAAGAAAATATAAATACTGTTTTTTTAGGTCCTATTTTATCGGCAAGTATTCCTGAAGGTATTTGCATAATGAAATATGCATAAAAATACATTGAACCAATAACGGCGAATTGTACTGCACCTATTCCAAAGGCTTTTTGTAAATCATCTTTGACAACTGCCGCACTCATTCTATGAAAAGTAACAAATACATAGGTTGCAGCAAGTATAAGCCATATCAGCCATCTGTATCTTTCCACCTTTTTTATCTGACTGTTTTTCATTTCTTCATTTTCTGTGTTCATCAAATCTCCTTTTAAAAGTTAGTTTTATTCAAATTCTTTGCTTATATATTTTTCAGCGGCTATTGCTGATACAGCACCGTCTGCCGCAGCCGTAATTACTTGACGTACTTCTTTATTTCTGCAATCTCCCGCTACGAATACTCCCGGTACATTTGTTTCAGTATTTTCTCCTGCTACTATATAGCCGTATTTATCTATCTCAACTTTTCCTTTGAACAGTTCAGTTTGCGGCTGATAACCTATAAATACGAACAATCCCATTGTTCCGTCTTCTTCATCAGCTTCAACTTCATATACTTCATCAGTGTCAAGGTTTTTGAATACTATGGACTCAAGTATTCCGTCTCCTTTTACTTCCTGAACTACAGTTCTTGTTCTGATATCCAGATTAGGAACATTTTTAGCTTTTTCTAACGTGATATTTTCACATTGGAAATTATCCAACATATGAACTATGTGGACTTGTCTTGCAAATTTTGAAAGGAAAATCGCTTCTTCTACAGCACTGTTTCCTCCACCTACTACATAAACTTCAAGTCCTTTAAAGAAATCTGCATCACATGTTGCACAATAGGATATTCCTTTTCCTGAAAGTTCTTTAATCCCTGGAGCATCTAATTTTCTTGGAGTTGCTCCTGTTGCTATAACTACAGCTTTTGCTGTATATTCAGCATCTTTACATTTTATAACTTTTTCTTTACCTGAAAAATCTACTTCCAGTACTTCCTCTTTTCTCACTTCCGTACCGAAACTTTTTGCCTGTTCCAACATTCTTTGTGTAAGATTCGGACCTGTAGGATTTTCAATAGAACCCGGATAATTTTCTATTAAATGAGTAATCGCTGCCTGCCCTCCATTCTGGCCTTTTTCAAGAACCAATGTTTTAAGCTTGCCTCTTGATGCATATAGTGCCGAAGACAGTCCTGCCGGTCCTGACCCTATAATTACCAAATCAAAATGCTCTGCCATAATATTATCCTCCTTATTTGTTTGATATACTTATTTAATAATTCTTTCTATAGCATTCGTAATCAAATCGTAATCAATCACTCCGAAATCTTCCCTGACTCTTTCTGTCCATAAGGGCGTTTCCTTATTTTTCCTGAATTTTTCAAAAGTTTCTATCGCCTCGGATATCATTGTAACCGAATTGACATCAAGATTATCCTTAAAATCTACAACTATTGACCTGTATATAGTTTCATTGGGTTTCACGCTCCCGTAAAGGGGATGTGTCAACATCTCATAATTCATATGTATAAGATCCCTTGCAGTTTCAAGAATTTTCAGATAATCGACATCTCTATAATCAACTTCTATTCCCTTTTTTTCATAATTTAGGAATTTCGGATTGTTTGTTATTAGTTTCACTTTCTGCTCCCCCCTTATAATTTTTATTTATATTTTCTTCGTATTTTTAACATCTTTCAATGTTAATGTGTGGATTTTTGATATTATTTGATACTATTTGATATTAATTTTTAAATATCAATAGTGAAATTAATAATGAAAATTACTATCTAAAGTTAAAAATAAAACAGGAAATATGCTAAGCATCTTCCCTGTCATAAATAATTTCAGAGTTTTGTCTAAATAAGCTCCTTTTACCTGAGAATTTCACCAGTAATTGCAAATTACTGATTTGTACCTTCGGTGCTCTGACATTGATTAAGAGGCTCTCACTTATTCTTCATCCAAACATTTTATTTAATTATTTAACATTCATTACTATTGATTACCTAATATTTCTCTTAAAATAATTATACCCTATTTTTTGAAAAAAGCAAATAAAGAA
Source organism: uncultured Leptotrichia sp. (assembly GCA_938017765.1). GTDB lineage: Bacteria > Fusobacteriota > Fusobacteriia > Fusobacteriales > Leptotrichiaceae > Pseudoleptotrichia. The sequence continues at coordinate 89 of CALIJH010000189.1, read as the reverse complement.
AATAATTTTTTTCAGATATAAAAACACTCCGAATGACTATAGCTTAAAGTAAAACAAGAGAAATAAGGGTTTCTATAATTTTAAAGAGT
>CALIJH010000188.1 GCA_938017765.1 uncultured Leptotrichia sp. | reverse complement strand
AAATCGACTACGTTACCTTTTACGGCAAATTCTTTAAATTCTTTTAAAAATCCCATAATGATTCATTTTAAGTTTATAAAAATAATTTGTTACTTAATTCGGAATCAAATTTCCCTATTCCCGGAATAGCTTGAGATTTAGTCAGTTTTTTAAACTGTTCTTTCACTTCAAATTTATATTTATCCTGAGTATTTACCTGCTGCCATGTAACTTTTTTAGCAATAATCTGATCTTTTAAACTCTTCATTTTCTTGATTATTTCCTGTTTTGTAGCTTCCGATACGGTAGGAGTAATAAGAATATGGCTTACTTTTGCCTTATTTTCATTTGAGGCATCTTTATCTTCAACATATATAATATGGTATCCAAATTCTGTTTTTACAGGTCCTGTAATTTTACCTTTTTCAGCTTTTTTGACTGCTTCTGCAAATTCAGGAACTAACTGTGTCAAATCTACTTCTCCAAGCTGTCCCCCATTCTCTTTTGATCCGGGATCCTGACTCAGTTCTTTGGCTTTCTGAGCAAAATTTTCTTTAGTTATTGTTTTCATTATTTCATCGGCTCTTTTTTTGAGTTCTGCAATATCAGCCTGAGAAGCTTGAAAATAATCTCCTACGACTTGTCCTGCAATAGTATTCTGTATATTATAAGTATCCTTTTTTGAATTAAATCTTTCAAGCATTGCCTGTTCAGTAGGTTTATAAGTATCTATCAAATAATTATAATATTTTTTCGCATAATCATTCAGTTCCTGTATTCCTACAAATTCAGGAGATGCTTTTAATCCTGCTGCTTTGGCTTTTTTAGCTACTTCCAGTAATTTATCCAAATCAGCCTGCAATGATTTCTTAGCCTCTTCCTCTAATGATTTATCATAACCTTTTTCGGATCTGATAAACATTGTTACGATTTTTTCATTTAAAGAAGCTCCGTCAAATTTATATCCGTCTTTTTCGACTACTGTTCTTGTGATATTTTCATACATTTTTTTATAATCAATATTTTTAGTGTCGTCATTTTTCACTTTTATTTTTGCATTTTTCCATGCTTTAGCTAAATGTGAGCTGAAAAGCATCTGTGCGTTTTCATCTTCCAAGCTTTGAGTTATCTGTTCCTTAGCTTCTTCAAAAGTCTGGTCCTGAAAATTAAAATATTTATATCTTTCATAAGTCTTTTTCAATTCATCATCACTAATTTTTAATGAACTCTGTATTTTTTCACTCACTTTTTCAAATAAAAGGTTATTTTTTACAAGTTCCTTAAAAGTTGTCAAATTGTACCCGTTTATAGTCAGGAACTGTATAAAAGCTTCTTTTCCTCCCTGCTGTTTTTGAGTATCCTCGACTATTTTATTTACATCTGCCGAACTCACTTTTACTTTTAAATCTTTAGCCGAAGCCAAGAGTAATTTTTGATCAATTAGGTTCTTCAACGTATATTCTCTTATGATTTCTTCAGGCAGATTTTTAAATCCGTTAGGGTCTCCACCTAACTGGGCTATTTGCTGTTTTCTTTGAGCAACTACAGAATTGAGTCTTGATTCAAAATCTGAATAATTTCTTTCAATTTCCTCTGCATAAATTTTTTCTCCGTTTACTTCTGCTATAACTTTTCTGTGTTCGACAAACACATTATTTTTAAGAAAAGCCCATCCTGCATATATCATTGATGCTGCAAAAGCTAAAATTAAAACAATTGATATTACTTTAATTGTACTTTTATGTTTTCTTACTGACATTTCTCCTCCTAATTTTATTTACAAGTAATTTTATTATATCAATAAATTACCAATGTTGCAATAAATTTATCATTAGATAAATGATAAATTCTAACTGCTTCTACTTTCAGTTTCTTTTTTCAGACACTTGGCACATGTTCCTTTAAGATAAAAATGCGTTTCCTCAATTTCTACATTTCCCAATTTTTGCAAATCAAGTTTCGATAAATCCACATCAAAATCAATAATATCTCCGCAGACTTTACATTTGAAATGTCCGTGGGTTCCCGTTTCAACATCGTATCTTACTTCATTTTCTTCGATTATCACTTCGTGTACAATATGATTTTCAACAAAAATATTTAAGGTGTTGTAAACCGTAGTTTTGGATAAAGTAGGAATTTCAGATGAAAGACTTTGAAATATATCATCAACTGTAGGATGAGTGTGATGACCCAGCAAATATTCAAATATCTTTATTCTCTGTATGGACGGTTTTATACCGTTTTTTTTCAAGTATTCTC
>CALIJH010000187.1 GCA_938017765.1 uncultured Leptotrichia sp. | reverse complement strand
ATTTTTTTCACTCCCCTTGAATTTTATATTAAAAAGTTGTATTTTATATTAGATACTCAATATTACCATAATTTTCATAAAGTTTCAACAAAATTCTTAATACAAATCTTATTTTTTAAAATTTGATTATTTATATCAAGTTATATTAAGATTTTTTACATACTTATCCAATTATGTTTTTATTCCTTAAAAACTAAAAAAGCCGAATTTTCATTCGGCTTTTTCATATTTTTTCATATTTTATTGGTGTTCTTTCATATAAATCCAATAAAACTTGACTGACAATTTTTATTATTTTTTCTTCATTAGAAACCCGTTCGATTTTCCCATTTACCATTTTTTTTCTTGACTGCCATGGGAGCAACAACACTTATTACACCCATTACTATGACTATAATTATTATTTGTATCCAATTGGCATATAAATACCCGCTCACCGTAGGTTCTACAAATACTTCACTAAACGAGTAAGACAAACAGTAAAAAAATGAAAATTCAGGATTAATTCTCTTTGCTAAAACAGCTAAATTTATAACTTCTCCTATATATGCTCCCCCCACTGCAAATATTACGGTAAAAAATGTCGAAAATAATGTCATTTCAGGATATTCATAAAAAAATTTACTCCTTTTTTCTCCGAATTTACTGACTCCCATTTCCTCTTCTTCGGGTTTTTCTCTTTTCTCATTTATCCATTTGGGAAGATACATAAATCCAGTCATCGGCAAAACGGTGAAAAGTATAGGAGTAACTACAGGATAATATTCATTTGTCATAGAAATTATTACATAAATTATTATTGCCAATTTGGCTCCTAACAGTCCTCCGACCAGTCCCAAAAGTTTATTTTCATCTTTTTTCACTGTAAACTTCAAATCCATTCTTCTACTCCTTATAATTCCTAATTTTTATTCAATGCGCTTATTAGCGTACTAAGTAGATTTGGTCTATAGACTGTGAGATTTACAAGGGATAATATTACTTTTCCATCCAAACTGAAAACTTTTATATTTCCATAATTTCCGCTTACTTTATAATCATCCCATTTATAGATTTCATTGTCAAAAGATATATATTCTTTTGTTACCGTTATTTTATAGCCGTTTTCTATTAATTCAGCCATTTTAGCTAAAGTTCTTCTTTGACCGAAAAATCCCAACACATTCTTTTTAGGATTTTTAAAAGGAAATACTTCCATTCCTCCCCTTTCTATATTTTCCATTACTTCAGAATAGACCGCTTTTACTACATCTTCTTGAAATAAATGAAATGATTTTACTCCATAGCCGTTACCCAGTATCATTTTCCAATCCTGATTTCCTGGTTTATAATTAATACTTGCAAAAGTTCCGGGTGTAAGTCCGGGTGTGAAATAATATTTCAAATCCTTATAATAATTCTTTTCCCCTTTACTACCTACAACAAATCCGTCGTCATAAAAATATATATTGGAATATTTTTTCAAAAGAAAAATTCCCAGTGCTATAAATCCGATTTGAGCTAAAATTAATAAAAATAGTACTAAAATTATTGTCAGAACTCCTGATATACCTTTATTTTCCATAATTTTTCCGATAGAGTTAAATCCGACTGTTATTGTTGCAAATATGAAACACGACCATAGTACTATATTTGACCATGAAACAAATTTTAAATAAAATCTGCTTCCCACAACTTTTTTGGCTTTTCCGTATTTTTCTTCTACTTTACTCATTTTGTTTTCTCCTCTCTTTTTCATAAATTTAAGTTCCTATTTAAATTTTAAATTTAAATCAATTTTTATTCAGTTCTCCTATCAAGGCCAATCATAATTTTATAATAATTACATTATACATAAATAAGGGGCAAAATTCAATCAGATAATTGGAGAATTTATCGTAAAAATTATTTTATTCCTATTGCATTTATTTTATTTTAAAGGTAAAATAATGATATTAAAATTAAATAAGGGAGGAATTTTTATGAATTTATGGATACTTATAGGTATCGTTATTATTGTCGTGGGCTTCAGTCTAAAACTTGATGTCCTTGCTGTTGTTCTTACTGCAGGAATTGCTACGGGGTTAGCTGCAAAAATGGACTTTCTGAAAATTCTCGGAATTATAGGAAAAGCCTTTGTTGATAACAGGCTGATGTCCATTTTTCTAATCAGCTTTCCCGTTATCGCAATGCTTGAGAGATACGGTCTTAGAGAAAGAAGTGCTGAATTAATCGGAAAACTTAAAAATGCCACTGCGGGGAAAATTTTGACTTTTTATATGATTATCCGTTCTATTGCGGGAGCTTTGTCAATCAGAATAGGAGGACACATACAGTTTATCAGACCTCTTATTTTACCTATGGCTGAAGCTGCGGCAAAATCTTCCAAAGAAGATGAACTGACGGAAAAAGAAACCGAAAATCTAAAAAGCCTAAGTGCTTCAGTGGAAAATTACGGTAATTTCTTTTCTCAAAATATATTTATAGGTGCTTCGGGACTTCTTCTAATTCACGGTACTTTGCAAGAGAGCGGATACGACGTTTCCTTAAAAGACCTTGCATTATTCTCATTACCTATAGGAATTATCGCCATAATCTTTACTGCCATCCAAGTATGGCTGTATGATAGAAAAATTTTGACCGCCAAGAAACATTCAAAAGGAGGTAGCAACTAATGGACTTAAAATCATTCTTTAATATCCTATCGGAAATTATTTATATTCTCTGTGGACTTGTGAGCATAAGTACAGCATTCAGAGGACTGAAAAATGAAAAAGCAAAAATCGGAACGTTTTTATTCTGGTTTATTTTAGGTGTCATTTTTATACTTGGAAATGCTGTTCCTTACGAAGTTACAGGAGCATTGCTCATAATTTTAGGACTGATTACGGTTACAAATCAGCTTCAAATAGGAAACTTCGCAGTTATTACACACGAATTTAAAATTGCCCAGAGCCAAAAATTTAAAAATAAAATATTTATTCCCGCTTTATTAATAGGAGTTTCAGCTTTTCTTATTCTCCAGTTTAAAATCGGAAAAGTAACTGTCCCTTCGGCAGTTGGGATAGGCGGAGGTGCAATTATTTCGCTGATTGTCGCTTCAATTATTTTAAAACCTAAACTCAAAGAAACTAATGATGATACTGCCAGACTTTTAATGCAGGTAGGTGCGTCTGCTCTTCTGCCTCAGCTTCTTGCCGCACTGGGTGCCGTTTTCAAGGAAGCGGGGGTAGGAAATGTAATATCTCAAAGTATCTCGGCAGTAGTACCTTCAGGAAATATTTTTTTAGGTATTGTAATCTATGCTATCGGAATGGCATTATTTACTATGATTATGGGAAATGCTTTCGCAGCTTTTTCAGTAATAACTGCGGGCATAGGTATACCATTCATTCTGAAACACGGGGGAAATCCTGCCGTTATCGGAGCTTTGGGGATGACCGCCGGTTACTGCGGAACACTTATGACTCCTATGGCTGCAAACTTTAATATAGTGCCTGCTTCTATTCTTGAAATAAAGGACAAAAACGGCATTATCAAAACCCAATTGCCTATGGCACTTGTATTACTTGCCGTTCACATTATACTAATGCTGATATTATTCGAAGTAAAATAATATTTTCTTATTATTGTCTAAATTATTACTATCTGATTATTATTATGTGAAAATGAAATATCCGATAAATATATCATAGTAGAGAATGGATTACTGTCTGATTATTATGTAAAAGACATATTTACGGAACAAATTTATAGAAAGGAGCTTATAGCTTTTATATAAGACATTATTATATATCCGCTATATGATAAATATATGAAAATACTTGTTACAGGTTTTGATCCTTTTGGAGGAGAACCTATAAACCCTGCTATTGAATCGGTAAAAAAATTACCTGACAATATTGCAGGAGCTGAAATTATAAAACTGGAAATACCTACAGTTAGAGGAAAATCTTTAGAAAAAATAGAAAAAGCCATTCAGGAGCATAATCCTGACATTATACTGTCAGTCGGACAGGCGGGAGGAAGATTTGATATCACTGTTGAGCGTGTCGGTATAAATATGGACGATTTCCGTATTCCTGATAATGAAGGAAATCAGGTTATAGACGAGCCTGTATTTTCTGACGGAGATAATGCCTATTTTGTAAAACTGCCTGTCAAAGCTATGGTTCAGAATATTCAGAAGAACAAAATCCCTGCTTCGGTTTCCTATACTGCGGGTACTTTTGTATGTAACCATGTGTTATACGGTGTACTGTACCTTGTTGAGAAAAAATACAAAGGAAAAAAATCAGGATTTATCCATATTCCTTTTTTGCCTGAACAAGTTGTCGATAAAAGAAATATGCCCTCAATGGAGCTGAACACTATTGTTACGGGACTGACTGCGGCTATCGAAGCGATAGTTGAAAATGCCGAAGATATAAAAGAAATAGGCGGAACGGTATGTTAAACAGACTGTAATGACGACAGTTTCTCATAAAATAATACTATATTACAGGAGAGATAAATGACAAAATTATTTGTATACGGCTCTTTAAGAAAAGGCTGTTTTAATCACCATTATATTGAGGATATAGCCCAATTTAAAGGTATGTTTTATGTGAAAGGAAACATTTTCACTCTTACAAATCAGAAATATCCTGCGTTAATTTTATCCGATCCGCAAGAAAAAAATAATCCCGAAAATTTTACAATAGGGGAATTATATGAATTTTCTGATGATACTGAAAACATAAAAGACTTGTTTGAAAAAATGGATCAAATGGAAGGATATTACGGAGAAAATCTTGAAAATAACCAGTACAACAAACTTTATCTCGATATTTATGACAGCAGTTACAGTAAAACGGATAAAGCCTATGTCTATGTTTTTAATCTAAATAACCCTGCATTAAAAGGTACTTTAGGAGATAAAATTAAAGACAATGACTTTCTAAATGTATATAAACAGGAGAGATAAATGACTGAAAAGGAAAAAATGCTGAAAGGTGAGTTATATCAAAGTTTTGGAAAAGAACTTACAGAAGAACGTCTACGTGCCAAAGAATTGTGTTTTGATTTTAATAATACAAGACCTTCGGATATAAAAAAGAAAAACAGAATAATAGAATCTCTGTTCGGAAAAATAGGAAAAAATTTTTGGATAGAATTTCCTTTTATTTGTGATTACGGTTATAATATAGTTGCAGGGGATAATCTTTATATCAACCATAACTGTACTATTCTGGATTGTGCAAAAGTAACTTTCGGAAATAACGTAATGATTGCACCTAATGTCGGCATATTTACAGCAGGACATCCTCTCGACCCCAAATTAAGACATAAAGAGTTGCTTGAGTTTGCTTATCCGATAACTATCGGAAATAATGTGTGGATAGGGGCAAATGTGGTTATACTGCCGGGTGTTTCCATAGGAGATAACTCAGTTATAGGAGCAGGAAGTATCGTTACAAAAGATATTCCTGAAAATTCTGTCGCAGCAGGAAATCCGTGTAAAGTCATTAAAAAAATTGATAAATTATAAAAAATTAGGATTTAGGGAGAATTTTTCCTCTTAAATCCTAATTTTTATTTTTTCTTTAGTTAATATTGGAATACAAGTATGTATTAAAACTATAAAATATACTAATATAGCCTTGTAATCTAAACATATTTTGATTTTTTGGATACAGATGTCATATAATTTTCAGAAAAACTGAACTTATAATTTAAATGTACTTCTGATTTTCCTCTATCAAATCAGTAAATTCTTTAATATTTTTCAATGTTTCGGCTATGTATTCCTTATTATCCACTATTTTTTCAATTTTAAAAAATATGCTTTCCCATGCTTTATATACTTCAGGCATAACTTTCAGTCCTTCTTCAGTTATTTTCGTAAAAGACTGTTTGCCCGATTTTACCCTTTCCACATAGCCTTTTAAAACTAATTTGTCTACAAATCTCGTTACAGTCGAAGGAGCTATTGTCAAAGCTTCCGATATCCTGTTTACAGATAGCCCGTTTTCTTCCTCCTGTAATAAAACCATTAGAAACGCGTGTGTAGGACATATATCCATTTTACTGAAAGATTCTTCAGCAAATTTATTTACTACTCTGAATAGCCTTGATATAGTAAAATATAGACAATTATTTATTTGCGTTTCTCCCTTGGTACAACTTTCCATTTCAATCACTTCCTTTTACATTCTTTTTTGACTTATATTTTTTATTTTTAGGATAATCCCATTTAAAGTTTTGTACATACAATGCTAACATATACTTTTGATTTTGTCAATTTTCTTTATTTTTTCCCGGTTCTTCAAAATAAAAAATAACTCCCAGTTTTAAAACAATATACACAGGAATAGCCAAAAATGCTCCTCCTATCCCAAATAATGCTCCTCCGATAAGTACAACGAGAAGCGTAGTTATAGGGTGAATATCCACAGATTTACTTGTAAGCCATGGTTTTATTATGTTTGCTTCTATAGTTTGTAATATAGTTATAAATACAATAATCATCACTACCAGTTTGAAAGATTTTGTAGAAGCATAAAGTATCGCGGGTATCAGACCTATAAAAGGCCCTATAAACGGAATAACGTTTCCTGCACCTATTATTATTGAAAATAATGAACTGTATTCCATTTTGAGAAAAAAGAAAATAATGTAGGAACATATTCCTACAATAACACTGTCCAGAACTGTTACTTTTATATATTTTCCAATAGCGTCATCCATTTGTTTGATAAGAGGTATAAGTTCTTCCTTATCAAGTTTTTTCAAGCCCTTTTTTACACCCTCATCTATATTATCATAGCTGAATATGAGCATTATCGTAAAAATAGGGGTCATAAACAACAAACTGAATGTTCCTGTCAGTAATGACACGCTCGAATTGAGTATCTTTATAAAATTAGTAAAAATAACTTCTTTGGAATTTATTATGGAATCCCTTATATTTATATTATTCTGCTCCAAAAAAGAAAACATATTTCTTTGAAGTCTTTCCTGATTTTTGATAAAAAACTCTATAAGGCTTGACAGCTGACCTGCAATCAAAGGTATAAAAGCTAATATCACATATATGAAAAATATGAGGAATATAAGCAATACCAGTGATATAGCCATTTTTCTGTTCATTTTAAAAGTTTCGCTCAACATATCAATAAAAGGCATAAGCGAATATACTATTACAAATGAAAGAATGAAGGGAAATATAGTTCCCGTTATTATCTGAATGGATTTTTCAAAATAGACATATACTTTAAAAAACAGAAATACTGAAAGCAATGCCAATGATAAAACTGTAAGTATATTTTTCCATTTCAAAATTTTTTCTTCATTATAAAAATTCATAATACTCCTTTCTCTTTCCTTTACAGAAAAAATTATGAATGAACTTATTTTTAATAATTCTCATTTTTCTTATTGAATACTATACTTATAGGACAGCCTTCAAAACCGAAATATTCTCTCAATTTATTTTCAATGTATCTCTGATAGGAAAAATGTATCAAATCAGGATTATTTGAGAAAAATACAAATTTAGGAGGAGCTTGCCCTATCTGCGTTCCGTAATTTATTTTGACAGCCCTTCCTTTTCTGGTAGGAACAGGATTTTGAGCTATCATTTCCGATAAAATCTGATTTAGCAGTCCTGTCGTAATTTTCTTATGATATTCCTCGTTTATAAACTTAGCCTGTTCCAGTATTGACACTGTTCTTTTTCCCGTAAGTGCCGATATTGTTATAATCGGTGCATAATCAAGGAAAGGCAGGTCAGCTTTTACAAGTTCCGTAAATTCTTTTACACTGTTGTTGTCCTTTTCTATCAGATCCCACTTATTTATAGCTATTATGATAGGCTTCTTTTCCTCATATATGAGTCCTGCAACTCTTTTATCCTGCTCCGTCAGAAGCTCTGTCGCGTCAAGCATTAACACACATACATCTGCCCTTTTTATAGATTTTACAGCTCTCAAAACACTGTAATATTCAATGGAATCTTCTATTTTTGACTTTTTTCTAATCCCTGCAGTATCTATAAGAGTATAAATTTCTCCGTCATATTTTAAGGAAGAATCTATAGAATCCCTCGTTGTTCCTGCTATATCGCTTACTATCGACCTTTCTTCATTCAGCAGTTTATTTATAAGTGATGATTTACCTGCATTCGGTCTGCCGAGTATAGCGATACTCAAGCCCTCTTCAGTTTCTTTTTCTTTTTTACTGTCAAATTTTGTTATTACCGCATCAAGCAAATCCCCCAGATTTATTTTATGCTCCCCTGAAATTCCTATCACTTCTTCAAATCCCAATGCATAAAATTCCAGTATATTTTCCTGTTCTCTTATATAGTTGTCTATTTTATTTACAGCGACTACAACTTTTTTATCTTTTTTTCTCAATATATTTGCTATATCTTCATCAAGCCCTGTAATTCCAGCTCTGCCGTCCACAAGAAATATCACCACATCGGCTTCATCAATGGCGACTTGTGCCTGTTCCTTTATTTTTCTCATCATAAAGTCATCAGTTTTAGGTTCCAGTCCTCCCGTATCGACTAATATAAAACTTTTCCCCGACCATTCCGTTTCACGGTAAAGTCTGTCCCTTGTAACTCCCGGTTCATCTTTCACAATGGAAAGTCTGTCCCCTACGATTTTATTGAATAATGTAGACTTTCCAACATTAGGTCTGCCTACTATTGCTACTGTATGTTTCATTTTTCCTCCTCAATTATGATAATCACATTTTATCACGATTATAATCTTATCACAATTATTTTATTTATTCCGTTTAACTTTTCTTCTATACTGCTATTCGCTTTTATTTTCAGAGTTACTCTGTCGGAATAATTTTTTTCCTGAATTTCTATTCCGTATTTTTGCTCATTTGCATTTAAAAACATTTCTACTTCTGATGTGTTTTCATAGTCGTAATCCAAAATAAATACTGATTTTTCTGTATATTCTATTATTTCCGCTTCGTTTACTGCCAATTTTGCAGTTTTTGCATAATTTCGTATAAGTCCGCCCGCCCCCAGTTTTATTCCGCCAAAATATCTTGTAGCGACTATCGCCACATTATATATGTCAAGGATATTCAGTATCTCCGCCATAGGCTTCCCTGCTGTGTTTGTCGGCTCTCCGTCATCATTATATTTGAAATACTCCTGTCCGTTTTCCATAACTCTGTAAAGAGGTACATTATGTGTAGCATCAGGGTGCAATTCCCTCACCGATTTTATAAATTTTTCAGCTTCATTCACCGAAGAAACGGGTTTTATATATCCTATAAATTTTGATTTTTTTTCTTCAAATTCGATGATTGTTTCTTTTAATACTGTTTTCAATTTTTTTCCTTTTTTCAATTTTTATTTTTTCAATCTCTATTTTTTAATTTCTGTTTTTTTCTTCCAATATTTCATAAACTCTTTTATACAAATCAGTCTGAGCTATTTTATCAAAATATTCCTTAGCTTTTTTCTCATCCTGTATTTCATTATTTGCCGTAGAAAGAAAGAATAAAACGATTGAAGCTATAGAGCTGTTATATTTTACCGAATTTTTCGACATTTTTACGTTTCCAAGCTGATTTAAATATAGCTCCATTGTTTTCTGATATTCTTTTTTCTGCATTAATTTTACTATTTGGACAAAAGTATTTGCCAATCTGAGCGAATCTACTTCCTCATCGGTAATCCCGTACTTTCTTTTTGCTTTTTCACTTTTTGCCAGTTCTATAACTTCTGCTCTTAAAACAGTTATTTTCTCCTCAGGAGCTTTATTTATAACGGCTCTGTTAAGCTCCGCTATTTTTAAAATGAAAGTATCGTTACCATATTCACTTTTTATTTTATTGAGATATTTTTCGGCTTCCTTTTTATTTTCAATATTTGTATAGTAGCTGTCCCAATTAAGTAATGTAACCGGTTTATAAGGATTATATTTTTCAAATAACTCCAAATATTTTTTATATTCTTTTTTATTCCTTATCTGAAAATTAGTTATTATAAAGTCTACCGCTATAAAATTTCTTTCATCCCGTTTCAAAAGATTTTCTGCCATTTTGAGCTGGAGTTCAAGCACATCGTCATTTTCTTCAAAATAGTTATTTGTACCTATTGCCATATCCTGCATTATAGTCTCATCTATTATATCCTGATTTACTCCCAGTCGGGACAAATTTTCCTGTATATATTCCTTTCTTGTAAAAGCATTTGTTGAAAAATTTATTATAAAAAACACTGTCAAAATTAGTAATATTTTTTTCATTATATTTCTCCTTTTAAAATCTTATATTATATTAATTATCCCGCTCAAAAAGTCATTTTTTCATTTTTCTATATATTTAGACTTCTTTGCAGATATCGAATTATAAGTCTATAACTTACATAAAATCCACAGGTATTCCCAAATCTGCAAGCTTTATAAAAAAATCAATTATCCAAAGAAAAAATTGATTGAATATCCCGAAATATACTATGGCAAATACTATTATCATTCCGTATTTTTCTATCTGATTATAAAAATTTCTCACTGTTTCCCCTGCCATTGAATATATTATTCTTCCCCCGTCAAGGGGAGTAATGGGAATAAGATTGAAAAATGCAAGAGCTAAATTTACTATATATAGATAAAGGAACACGGTATAAACAGTACTATCCAAATTTAAACCGAATATCCTGTATTTCAAAATTATTAATGAAATTGAGGCAATTATAAAATTTACTACTATTCCCGCTATCGCCACACAAAAAAGCCCCAGCCTGTTGGGTTTTAATCTGTAAAAATTTACAGGAACGGGTTTCGCCCAACCGATTACAAAAGGAAATCCGCTCAATATAAGGAGGATTGGCAGCAGCATTCCCATTAAATCCAGATGTTTTAAAGGGTTTAATGTGAGTCTGCCCTCTCTTTTTGCGGTATCATCTCCAAATTTATACGCCACATATCCGTGAGCCACTTCATGCAGTGTCATTGAAACTATAAATACACATAGGGAAATCACTATATCCCACGAAAAGCTAAATTTTGAAAATCCGTTAAAAAACATAACTGCGAGTATTATGACAATCACAGCTAATTTTAATTCCGTATTTTTAGGATTTAACATTTTAAATTTGTTGTAATATTTTCTTATAACGTCCATTTATCAACCTCTCTATTAAAATTATAACGTTTGTCTATACAGTATTATATCATAATTTAAATTTTTATGCTTGACTGTTTTTTATTAATCATGTTAAATTAGATATATAAAAATTAAGGAGGATAAAGCTGAATATTTTATTTCAGTTAAAAAATATGAATATAAATTGGAATTTTCCCGAGAGCAACTACTCTCAGAGATTTGGAATAAGCGAAGCAGGGATTGAGACTTTCAGAGGTTCCCTTTTCGGCTCACTGGCAAAAGAAATATGCCAAAATTCGCTTGATGCACGTCTAAATTTTTCAGAACCCGTAACAGTGGAATTTTCAAAATTTGATATTAAGACAGAAGACATTCCCGGATATGAAACATTAAATAACGCTCTGAACAGCTGTCTAAATTCCAGCTCAGACAAAAAAGCAGGAAAATTTTTTGAAAATGCCTGTAAAAAAATGGGCAATCAAAGAATAAGTGTACTAAGAGCAAGCGATTTTAATACTACAGGTTTAAGAGGCTCTAAAGAATCGAACATATCCGTAAATCCATGGCAGAGCCTTGTAAAATCTTCAGGTATTTCCGATAAAGCGGCTGCATCGGGAGGAAGCTACGGTATCGGTAAATCTGCTCCTTTTGCATCTTCGGAAATAAGGACTGTATTTTATACAACTTTTGATACCGAGGGAATTTTAGCGACTCAGGGTGTTTCAAGACTGATTTCATTCCCGATAGGCGAAGATAAGCTCACGCAGGGAATAGGTTATTACGGAGAAACGGAAAAAAATTCTCCTATCTTTGAAGAATTGAATTTGGATACTTCCTTTAAGAGAGACGGTCAGACAGGTACCGACGTTTATATAATAGGGTTTTGGGAAGACCCAAAATGGAAAGAAGAGCTTATCACGGCAATACTTGAAAATTTTCTTATAGCCATTTACAGTAAAAATCTTATTGTAAAAGTTGACGATACAATTATTTCCCGAGAAACACTGAAAGAAACAATAGAAGCTCTTAAAATAAACGAAAAAAAGAAAAATCAGACTATAGGAGATTATTATAAAGTTCTTCTCGCCACATCCGAAAACGGTATGACAGAAAACAGTTTTCTTCTTGGGAATACTTTCAAGGATTTTGATGATTTTGAACTCAAAATTTTATACGACGATTTGAACAGAAAAGTTCTGATTTCGAGAAGTAACGGTATGAAAATCTTTGATTTGGACAGGTTTCCGTCATCACTGCAATTTTCAGCTATTTTCACATTAACGGGTGAAAAGCTCAACAGTTATTTCAAGGAAATGGAAAGTCCGCAACATGACAGCTGGGAGCCTGACAGACATTCCGATAAAAATGCGAAAACCACATTGGAAGAGCTGAAAAGATTTATAAGAAATAAAATCGTGGAGCTTGGAAAAAATTCCACAGTAGACCATATGGACGCTGACGGCATAGGAAACTATCTGCCTGATGACCTGATATTTCTTGAAAAGAAAAAAGAAGAAGATAAAATCGATAAAGTAAGCGACCGAACTAAAAAAATAGAAATGCGGTCTGTGGATGCCGTTCCTAAAAAGAGAAATGCCAAAACAGACCCGAAAAGCAGGGAAGAATTTAACGAAGCTACCGAAAACGGCAATTTTCCTGAAGAAGCTCCTGAAATCACGGATATCCCTTTCGGAATAGATGAAAGCGAAGAAAACGGTCTTGAAAAAGAGTTTTCTATTATTAAAGATGAAAACGGATTTTTAAAAGTCAAAAAAGTATCTCTCATTCCCGACGCAAATATTCGTCTTATCCTGATAAATAAAAAATTGAGAAAATACAAGCTTGTAATACTGCCCAAAAAGGATATACCCGATGCCTGCGTGAGAATAAGCCTTTCAGGAGAACAGAGCAACCTCAGGGCAAGAATAAGAAATGCTTATGAAAATGACAACGTGTTAAATCCTTTGAGAATAAATCAGGATAAAATCTACATGAATAATCTTTTTGAAAATCAGAAATTCACACTATCTTTTATACTGAATTATTCCGATGACTGTTCTATGGAGGTTGAGCTATATGAATATAGAGTATAAATTATTTCCTTATCCCGTACTGAATTATTTTTCCGACGATTATAAAAATTCTACCTTTATTTCAGAACTTGAAATAGATAAACAGGCAAACTCAATAATTTTTGAAGTAACGGCAAAGACGGACGATGAAGGATTAAAAGAACTTATTAATAGAGGACTTGCCGAATATGTCTTTCATATCGAATGTCCCTCGACTTCTTACAGAAACATTGTAAAATCCTCTACAGGGATTGAAAACATTACAATTCCCGAAGCAAAACTCAACAATAGAGTAAATATATGTTTTTTTATAGTTGCTAAAAAAGATATTGAAAATTATTCCAATAAAAATTTCAATGATGACTATGAGGGGATTTCTTTTTCTATCGAAAAAGCCGGAATTTTAGCTGTAGCTAAACAATTTGATATCGACATTGAAAAGGAAAAAGACAATCTGGCACAGGTGCCGTCCATATTTCTTATAATAAAAAGAGATTCCGATAAAAAAGACGGTATCGAAATCGATATGTTACAGGATAAAATCCAGATATTCCTTTCAAAGAAAGATTATGAACATTATGCATTGCTTTCTAAAGGAAGTTATCAAGCTTTACTTCATTCATCAATTATTTTTCCTGCATTGATTTATATTTTTGAAAATCTGGAAAAATCCAATTTGGAAACTTTTCAAGAATTGAACTGGTTCAAAACAATCAAAAAAGTCTTAAACAATATAGATATTGAGCTTGATAAGGACTCTCTCGAAAGGGAGCATTCCTATAATCTTGCCCAGAAGATAATAAACTATCCCGTAACAAGAAGTCTGGAAGCTATGCTTTCATTGGAGAATGAAGAGGAGGAAATTTGATGAAACTGCAATTTTTAAAAGAAATACCCCTTGAAACACTAAGAAAAAATATTGAGCATAATTTTTCGAATTATTCATCACCTACAAATGAATGGATATACACTTTTTTTGAAAACGAAGGCTCTCCTTTTCTTGATTTTAAAAAGGAAGTTCCTGATTTTGAACTGAATATGTCTTATGAAAAACCCGAAAAAAGTGATATGGAAAATATCAGAATTTTTTACAGTGCCTTAAAAAATTTATCCGTTGTAGAAGCGACTAATGAAAGTTTATGGGCAGGAATGGCTCACAGCAATTTTTGGAATTATATGCAATATCGTTTATATCTTGACAGAAATAAGTCATATATAAACAATATAAAAAATTCCTATTTTTTTTCGAGGGGAAAAAAACGCTCTCTCATAGAGCATACTTTAGCAAGACTGTGGTGGGCGGGGAAAATGACTTATGATGAAAACAGGGAAAATCCCTTTGAACTGCTTGAAGTTTTCAACACTGACTTTAGGACTAAGTTGCTTTATCTTTTCTCAAGTAATTTCAGTAATAATC
>CALIJH010000186.1 GCA_938017765.1 uncultured Leptotrichia sp. | reverse complement strand
ATAACATTTCCCGCAATAAGAGCCGGTGCAATTTTCGAACCTGCCAAGTTAACAGGGTAGTTAAATGGTGAAATAGCTAATACAAGACCTACTGGTTCACGACGAACAACGGCAATTTTTTTCTTGCTGGCTGCTTCAAAACTGCCGCCTTCAAGGACTTCACCTTCCATACGAAGGCCCTCTTCAGCTGCATAATTAATGATTTCTGCAGTACGAACAACTTCGCTGACTGCTGATTTATAACCTTTAGCAACCTCTTTGGAAAGAACAGCACCTATTTTTTCTTTATCACGCATCAAAATATCTGCTACCTTATGAAGGTAGGCAGCACGTTCTATGTATGAAAGTGATCGCCAAGCTGGTTGAGCTTTCTTGGCTGAAGCATAAACATAATCTACTTCTTCAGTACTCATTGCTGGAACCGAACCCAATTCAGCTCCACTGGCCGGTTCGTAGATTTTAATTTCATTTTCTGAAAGCTTCCACTCGCCATTGACATAATTTTTATATTGTTTTGTCAAAGTAATGTCTCCTTTTTTACTGTAATAATTTTATTCTATCATTTTTTTCATTTTTTTCCAAATTTTTTTATTTTTTTTCATGTACTGTTGAAAAATATCCTACAAAGGAATTATTTATTAAAATTCTATATATTTTCTAATTAATCAGTAATATAATTTATTTTAAAACGTATAATTAAATAATAAGGAGATATATTTATGAGTTTAAAAAAGATTTTAACAGCTATATTTATGCTTACCGCTTTGAGCCTGAATGCTGAAACGGCGAGTCGTAATGCAGGCAATACACCAAAAATAGAAACTTCTGTTTCATCATCAAATGATGTTTACAGAGTGCAGGACGCATTTTCAAATGTATATGACAGAACAAAGGATTCCGTAGTCAATATAAGAACTAAAAAAACTATTATTGTCAACACTTACAATCCTCTTGAAGAACTGTTATTCGGAACATCAGGGCGTAGACAGATTAAAAAGGATTCCGGAAGTTTAGGTTCAGGATTTATCGTTTCCGATAACGGATATGTTATGACAAATAATCACGTTATCGACGGAGCTGATGAAATATACGTAAAACTTTCTGACGGTAACGAATATTCTGCAAAACTTGTAGGAGGTTCTCCTGAGATTGATATTGCCATATTGAAAATCAATTCAAATAAAAAATTTGTCCCTCTAAAATTTGCTAATTCAGACCATATAAAAATTGGACACTGGGCAATCGCATTTGGAAATCCTTTGGGACTAAACAGTTCAATGACTGTGGGAGTAATCGGAGCCTTAGGAAGAAGCTCACTCGGAATTGAACAGGTTGAAAATTTTATTCAGACAGATGCTGCTATAAATCAGGGAAACAGTGGAGGACCACTCTTAGATATTAATGGAAATGTTATCGGGGTAAATACAGCTATTTTTTCCACAACGGGAGGAAATATCGGGATAAGTTTTGCTATTCCTTCCAATCTTGCTCAAAATGTAAAAGATTCGATTATAAAGACAGGAAAATTTGAACGTCCTTATTTAGGAATTTCTATCAACGATTTGTCGGCTATACCGGCAGGACAGGCAAAACCGCCATATTCTTACGGAGTATATATAAATAAAGTGTTTCCTCATTCTCCTGCCGCTAAATACGGTATCCGTGAAAAAGATGTTATCCTTGAATTAAATAATAAAAGAATTTCCTCTGCAAGTTCATTTATAGGAGAGCTGGCTGCTAAAAGAATAGGAGAAACTGTAAACTTGAAAATTTATTCTAATGGAAAAGAAAAAAATGTAAATATTGTATTAGAAAAATATAATATCCAAAATTAAAAAAAAGCTGTCTTAATTAAGACAGCTTTTTTATTTCCTATTTATTTTGTTTTAAAATACTTTCCCATTGAGCTGTTTCACTTGAGAAATAATTTAAAAATTCATCTACATTTTTTCCTTTTATTTCTACATCAGTTACTTTATCTCCCTGTCTTACGAGCCTTAATACACTCAAATCTTCTCTGGATTTTATTTCTCCAATTATCGTATATTTATTATTCAGCTGAGTTAGAGGAGACACTGTTATAAAAAATTGACTGCTGTTTGTGTTAGGACCTGTATTTGCTAATGCTAATTTTCCTGCATTATCAAATGACAGCCAATCTACTATTTCATCATTTATTAAATATCCTGTGTTTCCCGTTCCGTCGCCTACAGGGTCTCCCGCCTGAACTAAGACATTTGTTATAACCCTATGAAATGCAAGTCCGTTATAAAAATTATTTTTTGCCAGAAATACAAAATTTGCAACATTTTGAGGAGCAGCTTCAGGATAAAGGAATAATGATATATCTCCTTTAGTCGTCTTAATTACTGCTTCCAGTTGAAATTTTTTCATCTGCTTTTTAAATTTGTTATCATCTCTTTTTTCTTGTCTTTCAAGTTTTCTTTCAGCTCTTGTCTTCTTTATTTTTGGTGTTTTGGCATTACCAAAATTAAAAAACATCATCATCAAAATCCCAAGTAGTAATATTCTTTTCATTTTATCAAACCTTTCTCTAAAAATTTTGTTTTTAATTTCTGTGTTTAATTGTTTCAATTACTTCTTCAATATTTACTTTATTATTATAATCAAATTCAAAAATATTAAAATCAAAAACTTCTATTTCAAGATTCATTTTCATTATTTCCTTTTCATTTACAAAATTATCGTAAATAACAAGAACTGAAGCGGGATTATCATTTGCATCACGGACATCTACAATATTGATTAATCTTCCGTCAGCTATATTTAATGTATCTCTTATTATTTCCAAACCTGTTTTTTTATTTTTGATTTCCTTATAAAAATTTGTAGCTATCAAAGGTAATTTTATACCGAATAGAATTTTAGGTTCTTCACGTTTCTTAAATTTAATTATTGCCATACCTTTTTCCTTTAAACTCTTATTTTTGAAATTATACCATACATAAGATTTTTTTGTCAATTTTATGGAAAAACCACCTTACTATAAAAACTAACTCTCCTGTATTGCTTTTGTCAACGGAGGTATTACCTGTTTTTTTCTTGAAACTACGCCTTTCAGTAAAACAGTATTATTTTCTACTTTCTCGTTAAATGCTTTTTCCACTGCTGCATTGCCATTTCCTGCCACTATTCCTACAGAATCATTCGATAATATATTAGTAATTATGAACAGGAAAAAATTTAGTCCATTTTTTGAAATAATATTGTTCATTTCTAAAATAAATTTTTCTTTTCTTTCAACTAATTCATTTTCATTTACAGTATTGACCTGCCCTACACCGATTTTCGTTCCCTCAATTTCAAATATTTTCATATCCATATTAAGTAGTTCAGCTTCTGATTTTCCTCCTAAAGCAGTCCCTGCTTTCAGCATTTCAAGTCCATATTCTTCAAGATTTACTCCCGCTATCTCAGCTAATTCTTTTCCTGCTTTTATATCACATTCAGTACATGTAGGTGATTTAAATAGTAACGTATCTGAAATTATGGCACTTAACATTAATCCCGCTGTTGTCTTTTCAGGTAATAATCCATTTTCTTTAAACAATTTAAGTATAATTGTAGCTGTACATCCTACCGGCTCCATTCTGACATAAAGAGGCTCATCCACATTAAAATTTGATATTCTGTGATGATCTACAAGCTCCAACACTTTTGCTTCTTCAAATCCGTCAGCCGTCTGTGTTCTCTCATTATGATCGACAAGCATAATTTCTTTTCCTGAAACATTTTCTATCAGTTCAGGTTTTCCAATTTTAAAATAATCCAGTACAAACTTTGTTTCTTCATTTAATTCTCCTAATCTTCCAGGTTTTATATCTTTTCCTAATTTTTCTTTTAATTCAGCATATGCTATTGCTGAACAGATTGTATCCGTATCCGGATTTTTGTGTCCAAAAACTAATATTGACATAATTTTTCCTCCTCGATATTTTTATGTATTTTTTATTTTCTAATCTTCGTTAACATTTTACATGGGATTATGATAAGTTGCCATTTTTTTATTCCTCATATTTCATTTCGTAATATATTATAAATTTAAAAATTCATATCTTAATTTTTATCATTATATTTTTTATTATATAACATTTTTTCTTTTTTTTTAATACATAAATTTCTTAAAAACAAAATATTTTTACAAAAAAATAGGGAAAAAGCTCCCTATCTGTTCTTTTTAAATTTTTATGCTTTTATTCTAATGTAGAATATTATACACTCTCAAACTTGGTATAATCTAACATAATTTATTTTTTTATTTGAATACTATCTGAATTTACACTACTCTCAAACTTACAATGCAGGCTGTGGTAGACTTGAAAAGTTTGAATACTATCTGAATTTACACTACTCTCAAACTTCAATAATTTTATTTCTTATATTATTTTTGTTTGAATACTATCTGAATTTACACTACTCTCAAACGAGCCGCCTAAAAATCTATTACCTGTAACAGTTTGAATACTATCTGAATTTACACTACTCTCAAACTTTGAATTATATATATTTATTATACCACATGTTTGAATACTATCTGAATTTACACTACTCTCAAACTACAGCAGGAAGACAAAAAATGCAAGAGAAGTTTGAATACTATCTGAATTTACACTACTCTCAAACCAAAGAAGAAAAAGAAAAATAGAAAAGAAAGTTTGAATACTATCTGAATTTACACTACTCTCAAACACCAGACTGCTCATTGTTCGCCTCCTTTTTGTTTGAATACTATCTGAATTTACACTACTCTCAAACCAGAGATTTAGGAAAAATAAAAGGATTGTTGTTTGAATACTATCTGAATTTACACTACTCTCAAACCAAAGTTCAACAGGCAAAGTTGTATGTTCAGTTTGAATACTATCTGAATTTACACTACTCTCAAACTTACTATCACTAAATGCTAAAATAATAAAGGTTTGAATACTATCTGAATTTACACTACTCTCAAACCCCGTCTAATCATTTTTTCTTCTTAATCTCGTTTGAATACTATCTGAATTTACACTACTCTCAAACGCTAACCGTTGTTTATCTATTTTGTCAAAAGTTTGAATACTATCTGAATTTACACTACTCTCAAACTCGAAAATGTTGATTATGTTGGGTGTAAAGGTTTGAATACTATCTGAATTTACACTACTCTCAAACACGTTCTGCAAGGTTTAAGTAACGGAGCGGGTTTGAATACTATCTGAATTTACACTACTCTCAAACTAGGTTATATTGTGTATATAAAAAATAAAACTTTGAATACTATCTGAATTTACACTACTCTCAAACTTCCTTCATATCCATCAGCAAGGTTTGAATCTTTGAATACTATCTGAATTTACACTACTCTCAAACTAAAACCATAACAGGTATTCGTGAGAGTACTTTGAATACTATCTGAATTTACACTACTCTCAAACTTCATAATGTCTTTTAAGGCATTCCTTGTACTTTGAATACTATCTGAATTTACACTACTCTCAAACCAGTTTGATAGTCCGAAATTGGGATAAATCCTTTGAATACTATCTGAATTTACACTACTCTCAAACAGTAGGTTTTATCTTTTTTCTTGATTTTGACTTTGAATACTATCTGAATTTACACTACTCTCAAACAAGGAGAGTGGTCAAATTGAGTGATTTTATCTTTGAATACTATCTGAATTTACACTACTCTCAAACAAAATTAGAAAGAGGTGATTTGAATGGATACTTTGAATACTATCTGAATTTACACTACTCTCAAACCCCGGTTCAGACACTTAAAGTAAACGAAAACTTTGAATACTATCTGAATTTACACTACTCTCAAACATGGTTAATGAAAAGCTGTTGAGGCAAAAACTTTGAATACTATCTGAATTTACACTACTCTCAAACCTCAAATTTATTTTTAAGGGAGAACAGTTTTCGTCATTACGTAACGCTGAAATTCAGATAATATCTAATTTATGAAAGATTTATCTCACATAAATCATTATCTATAATAAATAATTTCTCTTCATTATTTATTATATCAGGTTTTTGATTTTCTACAAACAATAATTTTATTTTTTTATAAAAACATTCTCTGTATAATGCTACAATATCATCTTTTTCTAAAAAAATATGAAAATTAACTAATATAAAAATTTCCTTTTTTAAAACATTTGATACTAAATCAATATATTCTAAAATTTCTTCTATTTTATTTGAAAAACACAAAGAAAGTTTCACAGACAATAATTTAAATATTTCTTTTAAGTCTAATCCTTCTATTATTTCTAAAGGATAATCATATTTTTCTATTAAACAATAAATGTATTTTAATAAATTACTCTCCATATTTTTAGTTTCTAATAAAAATTCACTATCTATAGATAATTCTTCTAATTCATGATAAATTTTATTCAATATTTTCTTATTATTTATATCTAAATCAAAAATATCTTTTATTATTTCAACTTTATTATAAATTTTCAATTCAGTATTTTTATCAAACAGAAAAAATTTACCTTCATTTCCATTAATTTGTTTAATAATTTCTTGAATAAATTCCACAAATTTTTTCTTATTTTCTACTACTAATAAATTTACTTTATTTTCTTCAAAAATTATCTCATTATTTAAATCTTCATTTATCAATTTCATAAAAACACCAATCTTTCAGTTGTATCTAAAACTTCATTTCTATTTTCACCTAATAACATGTATAATTTTGAATACTGCTTTTCAGTTACTAATAAGATTTGAATTAATCCTTCTTCAGGTTTATTCTTTTCAAGATTACTTATTAAAGTGTTTGTTGTTGTGGCATTTAAAGCTAATTTTACATAAACAGACTCCTGCAACATCATAAATCCCATTTTTATTAAAAATTTTTTGAATCTGGTATATTCTTTTCTATTTTTTTCTGTAAGAGTAGGCAAATCAAAAAATAATACTATTCTCATAAATCTATAACTCATCTTTAGGAAACCTGATTAGAGATATGTCATTTTCATTTAATGAATCAAATATACTCTTACAGAAAATTTTTATTGCATTAGTCATATGTTGTTGTTTTCCTTCTACTATAACTTCTTTATTTAATATACCTAATATTTGGATTTTTTCTTCTTTTTCAAATTTTTCTAATTTCATTTCATAAATCAGTCTGTCAACAAAAGGTCTAAAAGGTTCCATAAAATCACAGGATAAATTAAACTGATTAAACATATTGTCATGAAAAATTCCTAACATTGTCAAATATCCATTTGAAACAATTTCTTTATTAAAACTTGATAATATTAAAGAATACCCGTAATTTAAACCATGATTTATTGAAATATCCATACTTCTGGAAAACTCAGTTCCAAATAAAGAGTTAAAATATACTTTTGCCGCATGTCCTTCTCTATTACTTATATCATCTCTTTCTACTTGTGATATATAACTATCTAACAGCTCAAAATTTTTACATTTGAACCTTTTTAAATTATCTCTCTGATTTCTTATTTTTTCCCTTACAATTTCTTGCCAAAGTTCTCTCATATAGTCTTTTCTCCATTTTATTTGAGATTTTACTTTAGAACTTGTATCATGACTACCATAATAAGGCAGTAATTCTGAACTTGGATTTCTTTTTTCATCACAGAAAATAATTTTAATTTTTCTCTTTACCATTTCATTGAGTAGAGCTGCTGTTAATGAAACAGCAGTTGACTCAATAATTAAAGTATGTATTTCACTTAAATGAACTTTTGTAATCTTTTCATTTCTAACAACTAAATATCCTAATTTTAAATCAAGCTTTGATATACTTGATACGACCACTATTCTCCAGCTCACTTTAAAAACTCCTTTTATTTATCTAAAAATACTTTCTTCTCAAATAATCCTGTTGGTGATTGATTTATAATGCAAAAATCATTTTCAAGAATTTTTGATTTATTTAATTGCATATTATACTTTTTACTGTAATTATGTGTATATTTTGTATCAAATTCACCTTGCTGAGAATTTAAACATTTTAATATCTCTTGAATAAATCTACTCTTAGCATAACTGTCTAATACTGTAAAATCTCTTAATTTATTACAATCCTCTATATAAATAGGCAAAGTACTCTTAAATCTTGAAAAAACTCCTATTTCTATCTTTTCAATAATTTCTTTATATAATTTTTCAATCTTTTCTGATATTTCATTTTCACTTAAATCTTTGTTATTTTTATTTATTTTAAGTATTTTCGGAAGTTTTTCTAAAAATTTTTCTTTTCTTGCCTTTTCATCTTTATAAATCAACTTTAAGTGCTCCAAATTCTTATATATTTTTCTGTAAGTTTCATAATTTTCTTTTTTCAAGATAATTTGAACTCCATTTTGTTCTAACAAATTATTTCCAGTTCTCCCATTTAAATAATATTTATGTCCGTCACTATAAATTAGAGACTTATAATTCAATTTACTTATTAAAACTTTTGGTTCCTGTAATTTTAAATTTTCTTTGCAGTATTTTTCTAAATCTTCTTTTCCTGTAGCTAATTTTTTTATATAAATAGGTAGTGTTTCTATACTTCTAACTCTTCTCTTCTTTTCTGTATATTCAACTATGAAAAAATAACTGTTTTTTATCTTATCATAACCGCCATATCTTGTATTACTTAAAACTCCAGATGATTTTAACGGACGTAGTTTATCTTTTTCAGAAGATATATTCTGATCACTAAATCCGCCTTTCTGCTCATATGAAGCCCTTGTAAATAAAGGTCTTATTTTATAAATATATCTTTCAATTTTTGAAATCATCGTATTAGGATTCCATACATCATTTTCTCTTTCAAAAACTTTATTCAAATTATATGTTCGATTCTCTTTGTTTCTATCTTTTATAAAATTATAAGGATTGTCAGTAAATAAAGTGTTATATATGTTTCCTGCTACAATATTCAAATATCCATCATGAGCATGATGATAATCATTTAATTCCCTAAATTTATAAATACCAAACTTTTGTCTAAAATCAGATGTAAGTCCTGCTTTTACATAAACTATCCTTGTATCACTTCCAAATATACTCTTTAATAAATCTGCTAAAACTTTTGTAGCCTGTCTTGTTTCAACTATTTGTCTACTTATGAATACTGCCAGTTCATCATCTGAAAATTCTTCTGTTCTTGTTAATCTTTCGTATTTAGTATTACTCATCAGCCCTCTCTCTTTTAAAGAAGTCCATAGAGCTTTGCATTTGACCTGTATACTTTTATCTATAGGATATACATCTGTTTTGTCAGCATTTATCTGTTTCTTAACCAAAACAGTATTATCAAAGCTATCATCTTTTATTTTAGATTGAGGATATATATGGTCAATATCATATAAATTATCATTCATCAAATCTTCCAGTCTAATAATTTCGCCGCTATACATACATCTCCCAAGCTGTAAATAGTATAAGTAGAGTTTTTTAGACTTCAAGTCATCATTTGTTTTATCTTTTAAATTTTTTTCCAATTCTTTAACAGAATCATCATTTCTTATATTTTTATATAATTCCAATAATTTATCTTTTCTTTTTTCAGTCCTTTTTTTCTCAGTTTGAGTATCCCTTGCCATTTCAATAAATATCTTTTTAGGAGATTTTTTAGTTATTTTCTTTATCTCTTTTACTATTACTAAAGCTCTCCAAATCATCTTCTTTACACTGGGAGATACTTGTAAATCTTTTATTATATCTTCATATGTTATATTTTTTTCTTTTTCATTTATTCCATTATACTCCTTAATTCTATCTGAATATTCATATTTATAGCTCAACAATTCCATTATATTTTCATTTTTTCTCCATAACATCTGAATTATATTTATCAGTTCTCCTGTTTCTTCATCCATTGTTTCAATTTCTGTCAAAAACTCTTTTGATAACCTTGACCAGTCTTTATACTTTAATTTTAAAATTAGCTTTATCTGTTCAGAAGTAATTTTGTCAGAATATTTTTCTTCTATTTTTGATTTTATTAATTTTTTTTCTTCTCCGTATAATGTTATCCATAAAATAATATCTTCTATCATTTTCTTATAGCTATCTTTTACTATATTTTCTTCTCCAAATATTTTCATCATATCTATGTAGGAACCTAAAGAAGTATTAAATGTTCCATCAATTCCTGTTATTTCAGTCTTAGTAACAACTATATTCTGGCTTTTTAAAAACTCAACTAAGGTTTTCATTCCTATTTTTTTATTTTTTTGAAATAATTCTGTATATATTTTTTGTTTTAACTCTACTTCTATTTTCTCTCCTCTTATTTTTAAATTATTCAATTCATTTAACACCATGTATTTTGTATAGAGTAGAGAGTTTTTAGGTATAACATCTTTTTC
The DNA here is from genome assembly GCA_938017765.1 of uncultured Leptotrichia sp. Taxonomy (GTDB): domain Bacteria; phylum Fusobacteriota; class Fusobacteriia; order Fusobacteriales; family Leptotrichiaceae; genus Pseudoleptotrichia. Next base: position 1,845 of record CALIJH010000186.1, on the reverse strand, counting down.
AGGCAAATATGTACACTTATTTGTCATTTTTTTTATAAATTTTTCTGCTGTTTTAGAAGTATCTACCATACTTTCAAAATTCCATGGCAATATTTTCCCATATTCCTTTCTTTCAATCCATGCAAAAGGACTTTTTGAATTTAAAGGTCCAACATAATAAGGAATCTTAAATTTAAATATTTTCATTATTTTTTCAGATACTGATAATCCGGTTTCATCTTTTCCAGTTAACCAAGAAAAATGTTTTTCAGCATTTTTCAATATTATTTCTAATTCTTTTTGATGTACCTGTCTTGGAATTACTCCATTATCTTTTATTTTTTGTTTTGGAAGAAAACTATCCAGTTCTATTTTATTTAAAATATTTTTTACAATTTCATCTGTATTTTCCTCATTAAAATACGATTTTATTTTTTTATAAAATTCTTCTTTTTCATTATTTTTTATGTATTTTTCATACAACCCATTTTCTGAAAAAATTTCCTTATAAATTTTTTTATCTAAATTTTTCAATACATCCTTCAATATTTTTAAGTCATTTTTATGTTCATTATAGAGCTTAACTTTTGAATAAGATAAATATTTATCTTCTTTCAAAATATTCTGTAATAACATCCAATCATAAATTGCTTTTGCTTTTTGAACTAATACTATTTTTTCGCCTAAAATACTTTCATATTCCTCTTCTTTTTCGTCATAATTTCCTTTTGAAAAAGATATTTTTGCCTCTTCATATTCTTTATTATCAAATATAGTAGCCATTTTTGCTTCATTTCCAACAAGTAATTTCCATATTTCCTGATATATCTTATTTTTTTCCTCTTCAAGTAATTCACTTAATTTTTCTTTCTTTTTTGTTCTATTTAGCATTTTATCAGTTAATATTTCTTTTATTATTTCTAATGATACATCTGATTTCACTTTAAAATTTATATCCAACTCTTCATTTAAATATTTAATAAATTCATCAAAAATATCATCAAATTCAAAATTATCAGACAGTTCTCCTTCAAATAAAAAATGTCCTCTATGTGATAATATATGAGATATTGCCAAATATAACTTTCTTATCTCAAAAGCATTTTCTTCATTGTCTATCAATGCTTTTCTTAAATGATAAATTGTAGGGTACTTTGTATGGTAATCTTGATCTGTATAATCTTCATCCATAAAAAGTGTATTTTTATTTTTTACAGTCTTATCTTCTATATCATATTGACTCTCTTTCAATCTCTGAAAAAATCCAAAATCTTTTTTTGATATTTCTTCACTAAATAAAGTTTGTAACAACTCTATTCTATTCTTCTTTCTTTTTAATCTTCTTCTCGATGTTCTAAAAATTCTTCTTTCTGCTGCTGTATTTCCTGTATCAAACAAATGTGTTCCCCACATAAATTTTTTATTAAATCTTAAAATATCATATTTTTCATCTGTAACTGCCCAACCAATAGAACTGGTTCCTAAATCTAATCCTAAATAATAATCACCAAATTTTTTCATTTTTCCTCCTTAAATATTATTGACTTTCGTCATTTTATATGTTATAAATTAATAAATCAGAATACTATCTGAATTTACATTACGAGTTCAAATAAAAATTTTTTGAAATCGTCGTCATGACTCTGCGAGTGCAGATTTAAAAGCCTAAATAGAAGGCTTTTTTATTTTAATTCGTTCAATTTGAAATTTAGATAATTACATTTTTCCTCATTTCTCTTTATTCTAATTTTAACACATTTTTTTGAAAAGTCCATACCTTAATATAAAACTTTTTATTTTAAAAATTTTTTATTCTGTGATTTTAAAACTCGAATATTATAATAAATTAAATACTTAAAAGATTAT
>CALIJH010000185.1 GCA_938017765.1 uncultured Leptotrichia sp. | reverse complement strand
TTTATCAAATTCTATTTTTTAGATTCTATTTTTTTATCACATATCTGTTCTTTTATTTATTTATAGGAGTGTATCCGAAATTATCAGAATAACAGATTTTAGAAAATGTTTTAAAAATTTAGAATACGTTTTAAAATATACTTTCAATTATATTTAATCCTAACTCTTTCGCAAATATTCTTGCCATTTCCATAGGTAAATCTTCCATTTCCTCAAAGTTATGGGTATCAGAACCTATTATAGTACGGATATTGTATTTAGCTACTATTTCCCAAAATTCTTTATAAGGATACATATATCTGTTCCATTCAGGGTGCCTTGCCAATGTTTTTCTTATACCGTTTGCATTCACTTCGAGCGGAACATTACATTTTTCGGCAGCCCTGCAAATCATATGTGCAGCCTCTATACAGCTATCTGTCCAATTTCTATATTTTACCATATATAAATCAGGATGAGCTATATAGTCAAAATTTCGCGATTCTATGGCTTTTACCATATATCTGGCATAATCCAGAACATGGCTGTCATTGTTTATAGTCCATGCACTGTATATTTTATCATTTTCATCCGTTCTGAAAGCATGAAGTCCTAAAACTATATAATCCAATTTTCTTTTCAATTCGTTATAATAAACCTGCCATTCGGGAAAATATTCTATCTCCAGAGATTTATATATTTTTATTTTATCTTTATATTTTTCCTGCGCTTCTTCTATTTCTGTCAAATATCCGTCCAGCTCACTCATTTTCATTCTATCCTCGTAATAATCAGGAACAGGAGCATGGTCTGAGATTCCTAATTCGGAATATCCTTCCTTTATAGCTACTTTTACATAATCTTCCACATTCCCGACAGCATGCCCACATCTATAATTATGTGTATGGAAATTTGTTTTCATTTTCTTTCATCCCTTTCATTTTTTCAATAATTTTATTGTCTATTTTGAATTATCTACTTTAACCCATTCATTTATTATTCATTTATTTTTGTAATTTTTGAATAAAATGGCAATAAATTCTTATGGATAATTCAGTTTTATTTTATATTTTACCAGTTATTTCAAAAAAAATAAAGACTTTAAATCGGAAACTTATCATTTTATTCATTATCCGCTATTTCTTATCCATATTTTTTGATATAATTATATTTATCTGACAGGTCTAATAAACATTTGTCTTTACCGATTTTTTCTGATATAATGTATCGGATAATTAATATTTAAGGAGGAAGTTCTTTGATTTCAACAAGTAATCTGTCAGTCCAGTTCGGAGGAAGAAAATTATTTGACGAAGTGGACATAAAATTTACACCGGGTAACTGTTACGGTATAATAGGACCTAATGGTGCCGGAAAATCAACATTTTTAAAAATACTTACAGGAGAAGCCGATTCTACTTCAGGAGAAGTAATCATTGATAAAAATAAAAGACTGTCATTTTTAAAGCAGGACCACTTTGCTTATGAAGATGAACAAGTTTTAAATGTAGTAATGATGGGACATACAAAATTATATGATATTATGCAGCAGAAAAATGAACTTTATTCAAAATCAGAATTTACAGAAGAAGACGGTGTTCTTGCGGCGGAACTCGAGGGGGAGTTTGCCGAGCTGGACGGCTGGGAAGCTGAAACTAATGCCGAAAAATTTCTTATAGGACTTGGTATTCCTGCCGAGCTTCATCATAAATTGATGAAAGAGCTTACAGAACCTGAAAAAGTAAAAGTTCTGCTTGCACAGGCTATATTTGGAAATCCTGATATACTTTTACTGGATGAACCTACAAACGGTCTGGATTTGAAAGCAGTAAAATGGCTTGAGGATTTTTTAATGGAACTTGAAAACACTACTGTCCTTGTTGTTTCCCATGATAGACACTTTTTAAACAAAGTATGTACGCATATTGCCGATATCGACTACGGAAAAATCAAAATGTTTGTCGGAAATTATGATTTCTGGTATGAATCAAACAAATTAATGCAGGAATTAATAAGAAACCAAAACAAGAAACTTGAACAGAAGAAAAAAGAACTACAGGATTTTATAGCAAGATTTTCTGCCAATGCTTCCAAATCCAAGCAAGCTACAAGTCGTAAAAAGCAGCTTGAAAAACTCCAATTTGAAGATATGCAGATTTCCAATAGAAAATATCCTTACATAGAGTTTAAACCTGACAGAGAAGCGGGAAATAATATGCTCAAAGTAGAAAATCTGACTAAGACTGTGGATGGAGAAAAAGTCCTAAACAATATTTCTTTCACTGTAAACACAGGAGATAAAGTCGTTATCCTTTCTGACAATGATATTGCAAAAACTACTCTCTTTCAAATATTGTCAGGAGAAATGGAAGCCGATTCGGGAACTTATGAATGGGGAATTACAACTTCCCAGAGCTATTTTCCTAAAGACAATTCAGAATATTTTGAAAATGTCGACTTATCGCTAATAGACTGGTTAAGACAGTTTTCTACTGATCAGCACGAAGAATATGTAAGAGGCTTTTTAGGGAGAATGCTGTTTTCAGGGGAAGAAGCTAAAAAAATGGCAAAAGTCCTTTCAGGAGGAGAAAAAGTAAGATGTATGCTTTCGAGAATGATGCTTTCAGGAGCAAATGTTCTTTTACTTGATAACCCTACAGATCATCTTGACCTCGAAGCCATTACTTCTTTAAATAAATCTCTTATGAATTTTCCGGGAACTGTATTATTTACTACTCACGACCATGAGTTTATTCAAACAGTAGCAAACAAAATAATTGAAAT
>CALIJH010000184.1 GCA_938017765.1 uncultured Leptotrichia sp. | reverse complement strand
TAACTGAACCGAAAATATTTTTTAAATTCATTTAATACTGATAATGAAGTTTGGATATAGAGAATATTTTCGGATTTTATTTAAAAAAATTAATAAAAAAACTATAAGGAGAAAATTATGGCATTTTTAGATACTAATATAGTTGAACAGTTAAAAGGATATTTTGATAAGATTTCAGAGCCTGTGGAAATAGTGTCTTTTCTTGACGACAGTCAAAAATCATTGGAACTCAAAGCTTTTTTAACTGAGATAGATGAAATATCCGACAAAGTAAATTATACTGAAAAATCTTTTGGAGAAGATACTTCCCTCGAAGAAAAAGCGAGAATAACAAGACCTGTTTCATTTACTCTGCTTAAAAATAATGAAAAAACAGGGATAAACTTTTACGGTATTCCGGGAGGACATGAGTTTAACAGCTTTATTCTCGCAGTTTTAGGACTTGCAGGATTAGGTAAAAAATTGGAAGAAGAACAGATAAATAGAGTTTTATCAGTTAATAAACCTTTAAATATCGAGACATTTATTTCATTATCATGTACTAAATGTCCTGAAGTGGTACAGGCGTTAAATCTTATCTCGTTAAGTAATCCTAATATTACCGCTTCATTAGTAGACGGAGGAGTATATCCAGAAGAAGTCGCGGAAAAAAATATTCAGGGAGTTCCTGTTGTATATATAAATGGAAAACAGGCTGCCGTAGGAGAGCAGACTGTTGAACAGCTTATCAATTTAGTTGTTAATGCTTAAAAAATTTATGGGTAAATAAACATTATGTTTTTATAATTATTATGTCTATTATGTTTTTTGTATTTTTTTAGCTGTTTCTTTTTTACTTTTTATTATACTATCTTATGTTATAACAAGAAGTTACTTCTCCTTTTTTTATTCTAACATACAATATATTTCACAAAAAAATTTATAAGAACTTTATATTTTTTATATAATAAATACAAGAATTTCTCGCAATAAATGAATATATATAGGATAAATTCGTATATTTAATATTTATTGAATATTTAGATTTAACTTATTATAGAATACTTTTTTTGCAACTTTTTCTTACACATTTCAATTTTTTTTATTTATTAATTTAGGCAAAAAAACTACACCCTCTATCTTTTATCCAAGATTTTGGGTGTAGTTCACTTTACTTTTTTTAAAATTGCCAAATATATTTATATTTAATCAATCTATATTTTTGTAAATTTTTAAAAACAAATTTACTTTCCTTATGTTATTTACAAACTTTTATAGCTGCTGAAAATCATTTACAATAAAGATTTATAATAAAAATAATACCAAAAATATTTATTTACAAAATTTTACTCATTTACTTAAATTATATATTCTTGAATTATACATTATTATACACTTTATTCTATATATTTTTTATAAATTCAAATTTTTTCAATATACTTATATAATCGAGTAATTCTATATCTTCTTCAATAACTTTTGATATGATACATCTTTTTTCATCCGTTCCCAGATTTTTAAGAGCTATTTCCAGTTCTCCCTCGTATCTCATATATTTACTGTTACTTACAAGTATATCTCCTTTTTTTATAGGATTTTCAGTTGAAATTTTTTCTATGTCTATCTTGTATTTTGCGAGTTCTTTCGTTATATATTCACAAAATTTTTTTCTTGTTTCTCCTATATTTCCGTCAGAAACTGCTCTTACAACATATTCAGATGAATCTGTCCTATCCTGAAATATCCTGTCTGTCAATATACCGCAACTATTTCTTAGAGGTATCACCCCCTTATTGAAATAACCGAATTCTTTCCAGCGTTCACAAGACAAATCTATATCTCCTATCAGAATTATATCAGTATTCAAAGACAGCAAATCAAGGCATGATTTGAGAAATCTCATTTTACGGTGTTCTTCCACGGTAGGAAGTCCTTCGTATATAGGTTTTCTCAACTCATCACCTTTTACAAACGCCATTGTTTTTATCCCATATTTTTTATATTTTAAATTCTGTTCCAACAAATATTCCCTTGAAATACCTGTAAATCTCTTAGGATAAAAATTATGCAGACTAAGTACATTGGAAAAATCTATTCCCTGTTTTTCCAAATATTTCAAATCTTCTTCTGTTACTGTACTCGCATTCAATACTATTTTATTCTTCTCCGAAAGTTTTAAAATCTCATCAGCAGTCAGTCCGTCATCTATTCTAAGATATATATTTCCCGAATTCAGATTTATTATATCTTTAGTCGTACTGTTTATATCCACTATCAGATTTAATTTTTTTTCAGTACAGAGCCTGATTATTTTCTCAAGCTCTGACTGTTTGTCAATTTTTTCTTCGGATATATTTAAAGAAGTAAATACATATTCAGCTCCTGATTTCACCGCTTTTTCTATAATATTTTCATTTTTCCCGATATCTGTACTTAGATAAACTGAAAATCCTGTTTCCACAATTTTTTTCATATTTATTTTTCCCATTTATTTTTTATTTTTTCTAACTTTTATTTTTTTGAATATTTCTTTATCTTTTAATTTTTATATTTCCAATATAGAATTAAAAATATCATAAAAATTTTAAAATTATTGAAAATTTACATTTTTTATCCTATTTACCCAAATTCATTTTTTCAAGTTCTTCTTTTATTTGTCTGTATTCAGGACTGATTTTTCCTGTTCTTTTATTTAACAGATTTATCAGTTCGACCGTATCTCTTACATCGGCATTATTTCTATATTCAGGGTCACTTTTTATAAGGTTGTACTTTCCTTTTATTAAATCTTCAAGAAGTCCGTTCATTCTCAAATCTGTATCCTTTTTACCGTTTTTATTTGAAAATGCGTCTATTATTATGGAACTTATTACGCCGTAATTAGTAGTATAGTAGTGATTTCCATAAAAATCATTAGGTTTTTTTGCAGGATCTATTACTCTTGAATTTTTTGCATTTGTCAATAAAACAATAACTAAATTTTGCGACGGCTCTATAACTGTAAGCGTACCTGTCCAGCCTGTATGCCCTACCGTTTCCCTTGAAGCCAGCCCTGAAAATGCCCATTTATAAATAAAGTCTCCCTGTCTTCTCCAGCCCAGACCGAAACTTGAGTTTATATCTTTAGGTTTTGTGAAATTATCCAGTGTCGTCTTATCAAAAAATCTAATGTTGTCATATCCGCCCTCATTCACAATAATTTGTGCCAATTTTGCAACTTCATAGGCATTGGAAAATAATCCCGCATGTCCTGACACACCTTTCATTGAATAATAAGCTTTTTCATCGTGGACTTCTCCCTGAATAGTATATTTTCTCGCATTTATGAAATCTATCGTATTATCCCTTGTATTACCGTTTAATTCAGTTGCAGCAGTTTCATTTTTATTGATACCGTTTTTCAGCGGATTAAATGTCGTTCTTTTCAAGTTCAGTTTATTATAAAAATTTTCTTTTAAGTAAGTATCCAAGTCCTGAGAAGTAACTTTTTCAACTATAAGCCCTAAAAGCATATAATCCACATCCGAATATTTTGTTGAAGTTTTCGGTTCATATATCAGAGGAGTTTTCATTATTGCCTTTACCACATTTTCCTTACCTATGGCATATAAGTCATTTTTTCCGTTGGGAATTCCGTCATCCTTATCGTACTTATCATTGAAATATTGAGGGTCAGGCGGAAACCCTGCCTGATGTTTCAGCAAATCACTTATTTGCACTTTTTCTTTATTATTTCCTTTAAATTCGGGATAAAATTTATAGACATAGTCATCAAGGTTCAGTTTTTTCTCTGATACCAGCTTCATTATAGCATAATTTACAGCATACATTTTTGTATTGCTCGCCAAATCATAGACAGTTTTATCGGTAACTTTCACTTTATCCTTTATTTCCGTACCGTCCTGATTATAGTTATTTACATAACCGTAACTGGATAATATTTCCAGATTTCCGTCTTTTATGACCGCTATTTGAGCCGACGGAAGTCCCGCTTTTACTTCTGCCTTTATAAATTCATCAAGAAATTTTACAGTTTCATCATTATAGCTTTTTTCCTTTTTATTTTCAGTAATTGTCGGATAAGGAATTTTTACATTTACTTTACCGTTTAAATTACTAATCTGAAAAATATTCTTGTCATTTTTAGTTATTTTTGAAATATCTATTTTTTTTGTTCCTTTTCCTTTTAAATCATCGGTTTTTAATCTGATTCCATTTATATAAATATCCGCATTCTTAAATTCATCATATTCCAGAACTATATATCCCTGATTTTTGAAAGCCTTGAATTCAAACATTTCATTTGTAAGTATGGAATCATCAAAATCTTCCTTGCTTACAGGAAAAGTTTTTTCTATCTGATAGGAATACATATTCAGAAATATAAGCATATTAAACAGAATAAGCAATATTTTTTTCATAAGATGCGCCTGTCTGACATTCCCCGCCAACGCCTCCA
>CALIJH010000183.1 GCA_938017765.1 uncultured Leptotrichia sp. | reverse complement strand
GGAACGGCTATTTAAAGGACGGCAAGATAATAGACCTGCTATACTCAAGACTGACAGATGAGGACAGGGCAAGACTGAACAGATACATACTTGAAGATATGCAGTTTAAGGACTTGAGCGGAGGAGCAGGAGACAGATATACTGTGGTGAACTTTAAGTATCAGAAGATAGGTACGGCTTTAAATCAGGCAGGAAAAAATGACAGAATATCAAGAATGTACGAAAGAGCAAAAGAAAGAAATAAAGGTGATAAAAACAGTATCAGTAAATCAGAAAGAAGAATAAAAGAATTAAAAGACAAAGGAAATCTAACAAAAAAAGAAACAGCTGAACTGATAAAACTGACAGGAGAGATATATAAGGAAGAAAAAGAGATAACAAAATTAACAGAAAGATATGAAAGTTTAGAAGAGATAACGGAAGATAAAAAAGAATATCTCACATATATAGCAGGGCTGAAAGATAAGAGAAAAGAATTAGAGAAATATGAGATAAAAATACTGTATAAAGATGAGAATGGAAATATATATGTAAAACAGACGAGCGGAAATCCTGAAGAGAAAGCAAGACAGGAATACTATATGAGGGAAATGCAGAAAAACAGCAGAGAGGGGGTAGACCAAAATGTAATAGACAAAGCACTTTCGCCGATATCAAAAATAGAAGAGATGATAAGTAATGGAGAAATAGTAGAATATAAAGGCGGAGGAATAGTAACAGGATACGGGATAACAAAAGAAGAAGCAAAAAATAATTATGAGATAAGAACAGCAGTATTTAAAGAGGGAGCGATTCAGTCAGGAACATCAGGATATAGAGTAATAAAAGGGATAGGATATATAGGAGCTTCAGGAGGATGTACACTTGTATCGTTAGGAGGATGTTCGATATTGGGAGCTGCTATGGGGACAATGGGATATGCAGAGACTGTATTTGGGGGAAGTGATTTAGTAGAAGGACTGAATAAGATAGATATTGCGGCTACAAACAGAAGAGACATAGGTTACAATGCGATAGAGGAATACAGGAAGACGGTAAATAACAGTGCGGTATCTGGGGAAGAAAGAAGCTATTATATAGCAAAAGCAGTCAATCCGATAGCAGATAGCTTAAAAATGATGAAATTACCTGATTGGGTATATGCGGCAGGAAATGGAGCAAGCTTTGTAGCTTCAATGGGATTAGAACCATATAGGATAGCGATAACGAGTCCGGCAGCAAAATATATAACGAAGTATAACAGTCCGACATTTGTAACGCCTGAAAGATATTACAATGTAAAAGCGGAAAATGGACTATTAAGTTATGAAAGTCAGCAGGCAGTAATAAGAAATTATGGGGATATAATAAAACCTGAATATTATTATAGTGCTGGATATAGAATACCCTATGATGGAGTAAAAAGAGCTTCAGCATATCTTCAAGCAAAAGGAATGTCAAGAAATGAAAGAATAGAAAAACTACAGTCATTCGAAATAGGTACAATTCAAGTTAAGCAAGCAGGAGAGCATGAATATGGAATAAGATATTACGATGTTTTGGAAGGTTATAACGGAGCAACAGCTAAAGGTCAATATTTAAATAACACATTTACTCCATTAACAAATAGAGAGAATTTAGCATTACCTCCTGAATGGAATAAAGCATATTATATACAGCAATGGCAGATAAAACCAGGAACAGTTATGATAACAGGAAAAGTTGGACCACAGCTACAAATGGGACCACAATATACAGGTGGAGCAGTTCAAACTTATATATATAAACCATGGGAAGATAACAGTTTAATAATGCCAGACTGGTAATGGAGAGGATTAAAATTGAAATATTCAGAAGAAGATAGAATAAAACGAATAAAATTAATGAGGGAAGAACATTTTATTCAAATAAAAAAAGAATTAGAGAAAATGAAACAGATTTTAAATAAAGATGATCCAGTTATGGACGTTATCTGTCAGATTTCCAATATGTTGATGAGAGTTTATTTAAATATTTATCAGAAGTTTCGTATTTTTATGAAAAATATATCTAAAAATTTAAAAATAAGGAGTTCGTAAGTATGAGAAAAAGAATAAAGGCAGTAGAAATAAAATGTGAAGAAGCGATAAAAAAAATAGACAAACTTTTGTTAAATCCTGAAGAACAAAAAAAATATGGACTTTTTGAAAGACCTTTAAATCAGATGAAAAAAGAAATAGAAAAAATGAAGAATATTTTGGATAAGACTAAATTTAAACCAATATATGGAAGATTTATATCAGATATTCCATATGCTGATGAAGAATTAATAGATTATTTTTTAGAAGTTAGTGTTTTTTATAATAAATATACTTAATATTTAAATAAGTAAAATAAAAAGACAAAATTATTAAAAAATGTAAATATGTTGGAGACATATGGAAAGGATGACGCAAATGGAGTAACAAAAATGAGAGTTGAAATCTATAATCAAGATTTAAATAAATGGGTAGAAAAAAAGACACAAAACACAACATTTCCAAGAGAATGGGACAGTAAAAAAATAGAATGGGAAGTAAAAGGAGCTTGGAATAGTAGTGATTTTGAGATAATAGATCCAATAAAAAATATTTGGCAAGGAACATCTCCAAATGGAATAACAATAGAAGGATTTATGAACCCTGACAAAACTTTAGCTTATCCTCTGTATGATGGAGGCAAGCTAAAATGAAGATGAAATGCTACTATGATTTAGATGAATATGGAAAATTATGGGGAGGCTATTGCAGTATAGTAGACGCTGAAAGATATGATAAATATTATTCTCTATATCTTATGAATACAATAAATGCGGCAACAAAAGAGGGAGCGGAAAAAACTATAGAAACAATAAGGCAGATAGAAAATGGGGAGATAGAAAGCTTTGATGACGCAATAGAAATATTTGAATTTTTAATAACTAAAGATAAAGTACATTTTGAATATTTTTGGGAGAGTGATGATTGGAAAGACTGGGACTGTGAATTAGAAGAATTCAAAAGAGCATTAGTAGGCTGGAGAAAATTTTTAGAAATGCCAAGAGATATAAACAGTTATCTTGAAGTAAAGCTAAATGATATAGAGAAATAGAAAGTTATGAAACAATAAACCCCGCATTTTCGAGCAAGTACTTAGCGAAAAGTTGAGTAAACGTGTAGTTGAGGTATCAAAAGAAACTTTGAGCTTAGTAAGTGAGAAGCGGGGC
>CALIJH010000182.1 GCA_938017765.1 uncultured Leptotrichia sp. | reverse complement strand
TATTTGGAATATTTTTATGTGATTTCGATAAATATGAATATCGTTTTATAAAAGAAAATAAAGAGAGTTCTGATGATTTGTATTTTGATTATGATGAAAAATTAAAATCAATTATTATAAATGTCAATAAAGAAACCGCAAAAAATACTGATTTACTAAGAATAGAAATATATGAAAATGATAAACCTAATTTATCAGAAACAGATGAAGAAGAAAAAGAATATGAAAAGAATGATATATTAAAAGAAAAAATTGAAATAAACAAAAAAATTATAGAATTTAAATCGAAATTTATCTTTAATTCTAAAAAAAGACGGTATTTGATAAGTAAATTACCAAAAATAAAATCAGGTTCAGAGTTCAAGATTGTACTCTATTATAAAAATAACAGTGGAGAACACAGAATAGATGTACGTTATAAATATGAAGAATATAACTCTTTTCCTTGCACGTGGTATGCTCCTATCGGCTAATACTAAAAAAACTTTTATTTAAGAGATAAATATGAATAAAAATGATAATTATACTAAGTGTGAGAAGAATACAAAGCCGCAAAAAGAAAATCTATACAGGAAAGAAATGAAAAATCTACTTATGGGAGATAAAATATGGATAAAAACGGAAAGAAAGTTGTAAGAATAGTTGCAATAATTTTTATAAGTTTTGTATTATTTGCATTATATATGTCAAGACCTATATTTGGAATTCCTATTTTTGATTTTAGAGAATATACATATGAGTTTTTATCAGCAAGCCCTGAAAATAGAATAAATGTAGACTATGATGAAAAAACAAAAAATATTATTATATCTATTGAAAATGGTGAAAATCAGGATATTTATATATTAAGAGGAGAAGTATATGAAAATAATATATTAAAAGAAAAATTTTCAGTAAATAAAAATATTCAAGAAACTAAAAAGAAATATAATTCTTCTATAAAATTTTGGACTTATCAGATACATAAATTACCCGAGATAAAAGTAAATTCAGAATTTAAAATGGTAATTTATTATAAAGATAAAAATGGAGAACATAGTTCAAGTGCAAGTTATCGATATGAAAAAAATCCATTTTTTCCCTATACTATGCTTTATCCTGATTGGTAATTATAAGCACACCAAAGGTATTGAAAAATTATCAGGATTCAAAAGCACCTAAGTTAATGAAAGAAAAAGAAAAATCTTTTATCAGGAGATAAATATGGATAAAAATAATAATTACACCAAATTATTGCAAGATTGTAAAAATCCAAAATCGGCTAATTTTAGCCGATTTTTTAATAGAAGGAAATCAGTAATTTTGAAAAAACTGTTTTATTTATTTCGACAATACAGTATAAATGTAGTATAATAAAAAAATAATTGCTGATTTAAGGAGAAAAAATGAAATTATTTGATAATGATATTAATAAAGAAAAAAATGCAAAAGAGGAAAATACAGAAATAAAAAATGATGAAAAGGAAAATAAAAGAGAAAATGAGGAAATGACTGTAAAAGAAAAAAAAATTAGAGAAAATATATTTCTAAAATATAAAAAATTAAGGGAAGATATAGAAAAATATAATCATTTTTATTATAATGAGGATAATCCCCTTATTTCAGACAGAGAATACGATGATTTGATAAAAAAACTGGAAAATATGGAAAAAGAATATCCTGAATTGGAAAAAAGAAAAAGCCCTACCGAAAAAATCGGAGGAACTGCCGGTGAAAAATTTTCCAAAGTCATACACAGTGTTCCTATGCTAAGTTTATCCAATACTTACAATATCTCTGAAATAGAAGATTTTAACCAGAGAGCAAAAAAAATAATAGGTTTTGATAAAAAGTTGGAATATATATTAGAACTAAAATTGGACGGATTAAGTATAAGTCTGATATATGAAAACGGTCTTTTTAAACAGGCTGTAACGAGAGGAGACGGACAAATCGGCGAAGATGTTACTGAAAATGTAAAAGAGATATTATCAGTACCTAAGAAACTTAAAGAACCGATTAGCATAGAAGTAAGAGGAGAGATAATTCTGCCAATTTCAAATTTCAGAAAAGTAAATGAAATAAGGGAAGAAGCCGGAGAAGACGTATTTGCCAATCCGAGAAATGCAGCAGCAGGAACGATAAGACAGCTGGACAGCAGTATTGTCAGGGATAGAGGTCTTGACTGTTATTTGTATTATCTTGTAAATCCTGAAAATTATGGAATAAAAACTCATCTGGAAAGTATTGAGTTCATTGAAAAATTAGGATTTAAAACAACAAAAATATTTGAAAAATATACTGATTTTGGAGAACTGGAAAAATCCATAGAAAAATGGCATATTGAAAGGAAAAAGCTGGATTATGAAACCGACGGACTGGTTATAAAAGTAAATGATTTTTCATATTATAATGAACTCGGATATACGACAAAAAGCCCAAGATGGGCTATTGCCTATAAATTTCCTGCAATTCAGGTAAAAACGAAATTGTATGATGTTACTTTTCAGGTAGGAAGAACAGGAGTGATTACGCCTGTTGCAGAACTGGAAAAAGTAACTTTATCAGGTTCAGTAGTAAAAAGGGCAAGTCTGCATAATTTTGATGAAATAGAAAGAAAGGATATAAGAATAGGGGATAATGTAATAATTGAAAAAGCGGCAGAAATAATACCTCAAGTAGTAAACGTAGTATTTGAGGATAGAACAGGAGAAGAAAAGGAAATAGAAAAACCTGAAAACTGCCCTGTCTGTGGGAGCATACTTATAAAAGAGGAGGGACAGGTCGCATTGAAATGCCTGAACTCAGTATGTCCTGAAAAAGTAAAACGGGAAATAGAATATTTTGTATCAAGGGACGCTATGAATATAACGGGTTTAGGAGAAAAGATAGTAGAAAAATTTATTGAATTAGGAAAAATAAAAACAGTAGTAGATATATATTCCCTGAAAAATTATCGTGAAGAGCTTGAAAACCTTGAAAAAATGGGCAAAAAAAGTATAGATAATCTGATAAATAGTATAGAAGAAAGTAAAAATAGAGAATTTAACAAGGTCCTGTATTCTCTTGGAATTCCTTTTGTAGGAAAATTTACTGCAAATCTGCTGACAAAGAATTTTGGAAATATAGAAAATTTGAAAAATCTGCAAATAGGGGAATTTCTTGAAATAAAAGGAATAGGTGAAAAAGTTGCAACTTCCGTATATAATTATCTGAATAATGAAGATAACTGGGAGAAAATAAAAAAACTGGAAAATGTAGGATTGAAATTTTCTATGAAGAATACTGAAGAAAAAGAAATAGAAGATAACCCGATTAAAGGGAAAAATTTTCTTGCGACAGGAAAACTGGAGAAATATACAAGGGAAGAGATAAAAGATATTATTTTATCCAAAGGTGGGAATTATTTATCAGGAGTTTCCAAAAATCTTGATTTTCTCATTGCAGGAGAAAAAGCGGGAAGTAAGCTCGAAAAAGCCGAAAAATTAGGAATAAAAATTTTAAATGAAGAAGAATTTGAAAAAAACTTTCTCTAATAATATCAAAAGTTAAATACATTTTAAGACCGAATGAGAATATATTCAAATGCAATTATAGGAAAATATTAAGTGAAAAAGAATATTAATTTGGTATCATTTTATAAAATCTGAGGGGCGAGTTAATGTTTTGTGAAAAATATTATCTAACTTTGGATTTTTTTATATTGAAGTTAAAAAAGAAAAAGTGATATTTATAATATTTATTTTAATCTTTTTTCTATATATAATGATTTATTTTATAAAAAATTAAAAAAATACTTGTATTTTAATTCATTATATGTTTTAATTTTAATATAATGAATTACAGGAGGAAAAATTACACAATGCATGGAAATCCCAACATAGATGAAAGAAAGAAAAAAATAGACGAGAAAATGTCAGGAATAAAACATAAAATAGCTGTCATGAGCGGGAAAGGAGGAGTAGGAAAAACCACAATATCAGTAAACTTGGCATATGGATTATATATGAGAGGATATAAGGTCGGAATACTTGATGCGGATTTGCATGGTCCCAATATTCCTTTGATGTTTGGTAGAGAAGGAATAAAATTACCCAGTCTTTCAACTCCTTTGAAAATAAATGAAAATTTATCTATTTCTTCCTTGAGCTTCTTTATACCCGATAATGACCCCGTTATATGGAGAGGTCCACAAAAAATGGGAGCAATAATGGAAATGTTGGAAGGAATTGAGTGGGGAGAAATTGATTTTTTGATTATAGATTTACCGCCGGGAACAGGAGATGAGACGTTGAGTATTGCACAGAATATCGGGACTGACGCGAAATCAATAGTAGTAACTACGCCTCAAGATGTATCTCTGCTGGATTCTAAAAGAACAGTCAAATTTTCAAGGCTGATAAATCTCAATTTACTCGGAATTATAGAAAATATGAGTGGATTTATATGTCCTGACTGTGGAAAGGAAGTCAATATATTCAAAAAAGGCGGAGCTGAAAAAATGGCTGCAGAAACAAAACAGACTTTTTTAGGTTCCATACCTATGGAAGCAGTTATAGTAGAAGCAGGGGATAGTGGACTGCCTTATATAGCAAATGATACAGTTGCATCAAGGAAAATGAATGATATAATTAATAAAGTTCTGGAGCAATTGGATAAATAGTGTATAGAATTAATATAATAAATAGATTTGGAGGAACAGGATGAAAATATTAGTATGTAATAAAAATGAAAAATCAAGATTAGTGGTGGGACAATTACTTAAAGAAATGAGTTTCAGTGTTCTATTGGTTGATTCTGAAGAAAGATTGATAGAAGAAATGAAATCAGACGCATTAGATATGGTGTTTTTGGATATTGCTTCATTTTCAAATTTTCCGAAAATGTTGGAAAAAATCGTGAAAAATAAAAATGAAAGTTATATTCTGCTTTCTATTGACAATGATGACAGATATTCAAAAACGGAAGCATTGTTGAATGGGGCGGATGACTATATTTATAATGATTTCAGACTGGAAGAACTTGCAGCTAAATTGAAAGCTATTGTCAGAGTGCTTACTAAAAAAGTAAATAATGATGATTCTGAAGTGCTGTCAATTTATGATTTGACATTAAATCCTATCAATAGGGAAGTTATAAGAGGCGGAAAAGAAATTGTTCTTACAAATAAAGAATTTCTGCTTTTGGAATATTTCCTAAGAAATAAAAACAGAGTACTCACAAGAACTATGATTTCTGAAAAAATATGGGATATTGATTTTATAACTGAAAGTAATATAGTGGATGTATATATTAATTTCCTCAGAGCAAAAGTGGATAAAGGGTTTGATAAAAAAATAATTAAGACTGTCAGAAGCGTCGGATATATTGTAAAAGAGTAATTTGGTAAATAAATCACCAAATAATATATTGATTTTATAGAATTTGTATGTTAAAATGAATTGATTAAAATATATTATTAAGGAGTGATTTAAATGTTCGAACAAGTAAAATTACCATATGCATATGATGCATTGGAGCCTAACATAGACGCAAAGACAATGGAGATACATTATATTAAGCACCATGCTGCTTATACAAATAATTTAAACGATACTTTAAAAAATAAAGCACCTGAATTTTTAAATAAACCTATTGAAGAAATTTTAGGTAATTTGGAAGTATTACCCGAAGAAATAAGAACAGCAGTAAGAAATAACGGTGGAGGATTTTATAATCACAATCTTTATTTTACAGTAATAAGTCCTAACGGTGGAGGAGAGCCTACAGGAGAATTAGCACAGAAAATAAATGAAACTTTTGGAAGTTTTCAGGCTTTCAAAGATGAATTTGCTAAAGCTGCTGCTACAAGATTTGGTTCAGGTTGGGCATGGCTTACAGTAAACAGAAAAGGTGAACTGAAAGTAAGGTCAACTGCAAATCAGGATAATCCTCTAATACCCGGAGCAACATGTGAGTGTTCCTTAGGTACACCTATTTTAGGAATAGATGTATGGGAACACGCATATTATCTCAATTATCAGAATAGAAGACCTGATTATATAAATGCATTCTTTAATGTAATTGATTGGAATGAAGTTGAGAAAAGATATGAGGCAGCTAAATAATCTGGTTATAAAAAATCTGATTATAGAAAAATAAGATTAATTTAAAAACAGAAAATTATAAAGAATAATGTAAATAGAAAATAATGTAAAAAATGTTTGTCAATTTGATATTTGATAAAATTTGAAGTAATTTACAGATATCATTGATATTATTTTTTACATTATTTTTTTATAAATTTTTATTATATATTTATTGTTTTTCGAGTTAGTTATATTCTTTATAACTTAAACTGACAATTTAAGTCAATAAAATTAAATTGATAATTATTTCTTTTTTTGTTATAATAAAACAAAAAATAATTGTAGGAGGAAGTTTAGATGAAAATAGTGGTTTTTGATGCAAAACCCTATGATATAGAGTTTTTTGAAAAATGGAACAAGAAATATGGGGCAAAAATTACATATTTTAAAGAAAAACTCAGTATAAATAATGTTATGCTGACAAAATATCAGGACGTTGTCTGTACTTTTGTGAATGACGACTTAAATGAAAGAGTTATTGACATTCTTTCAAAAAATGGAGTAAGAGCAATAGCTGTAAGAGCGGCAGGCTATAATAACGTAGATATAAGAGCTGCTTATCATAGCAGAGTTACCGTATTCAGAGTACCTGCATACTCGCCATATTCAGTTGCTGAACATGCACTTGCTTTATTAATGGCTGTAAACAGAAAAATTCATAAAGCATATAACAGAACAAGGGAAGGAAATTTCAGTCTGGTAGGATTGACAGGAATTGTTCTGGACGGAAAAACAGCGGGAATAATAGGAACAGGTAAAATTGCAAGAATATTTATAAAAATATTGAACGGTTTGGGAATGAATGTACTGGCTTATGACAAATATCCAAATGAGCAGGCTGCTAAAGAAGAAAATTTCACTTATGTTTCTTTGGAAGAAATATTTAAAAAATCGGATATCATCTCATTGCATTGCCCTTTGTTTCCTGAAACAAAACATATAATAGATGAAAAAAGTATAGCTAAAATGAAAGACGGGGTCATAATCTTAAATACTGCGAGAGGTGGCTTGGTAGATACCGAAGCATTAATAGAAGGATTAAAAAACAAAAAAATAGGTGGAGCAGGTCTTGATGTCTATGAAAATGAAAAAGATTATTTCTTTGAAGATGAATCGACAGAAGTTTTAGAAGACGATGTTCTCGCCAGACTGCTCACATTCAACAATGTAGTAGTTACTTCTCATCAGGCATTCCTCACGGAAGAAGCATTAAATAATATTGTCGAAACTACTTTTGAAAACATATTGAAATTTGCGAAAAAAGAAGAATTAGTAAACGAAGTGTGGTATAATGTGGAAACTAAAAAAATAGTAGAAGGTTTAAGACCTAAAAAATAATTATAAAAATAAAAAATCATAATAAAAAAATTATATCTCAGGGTATAATTTTTTTATAGAAAGGGAAATAATATGGATTTGTTTGAAATAAAAAAACTGAATGAACAGAATGCCCTTGAAATCGAAGAAATAAGGAGGCACCTTTGACCTTGATACTCTAAATGGGAAAATATCAAGGTTGGAAAAGAAAACTTCCGAAGCCGACTTTTGGAACAGTACAAACAGCAAGGAAATATTGAAAGAACTGAATATATTGAAGAAATTGGCTGAAGAGTACGAAAGACTGAACAATATGCATGAAGATGTATCGGTATTGACGGAATTTGTGGAGATGGGAGACAGTTCCTTTGAAAGTGAACTGAATGATAAGATAACTGAAACTGAGCAGGAAATTCAGAATTTTAAAATTAAACTGCTTCTTGATGAAAAATACGATATGAATGATGTAATACTAACAATAAATTCGGGAGCAGGAGGGACGGAAGCGTGCGACTGGACTGAAATGCTTTACAGAATGTATGACAGGTGGTCAAATCAGAATGGGTTTAAAGTTGAGATTTTGGACAGTCTGTCGGGAGAAGAAGCGGGGATAAAAAGTATAACTTTAAATATAAAAGGAAACTATGCCTATGGATATCTAAAAGGAGAAAAAGGAGTCCACAGACTTGTAAGGATTTCCCCTTTTGATTCTAACGGTAAAAGGCATACATCTTTCGCAGCGGTAAATGTAGTTCCTGAAATAGATGACGATGTAGAAGTGGAAATAAAAAACGAAGATTTGAAAATAGATACATACAGGGCGAGCGGTGCGGGAGGACAGCATGTAAATACTACCGATTCAGCAGTAAGAATAACTCATATTCCTACAAATACAGTAGTTACATGTCAAAAAGAAAGGTCTCAAATAAAAAATAAAGAAACTGCCATGAAAATTTTAAAGTCCAAATTATTTGAAATAGAACTTGAAAAAAGAGAAAAAGAAATGGAAGATTTGAAAGGAACAGAAAGCAAAATCGAATGGGGAAGTCAGATAAGGTCTTACGTATTCCAACCTTATAAAATGGTAAAGGACCATAGGACAAAAGCTGAAGAGGGGAATGTAGACAAAGTTATGGATGGTCATATAAATAATTTTATAAATGAATATCTGAAATTTTATAAAAAATAAAATGTAGATTAGCAGATTGCTTTCTCATTGAAAAAAATGATATAATATTTTTATCAAACAGGAAAAGAGGAAATTCTATGGTTAAAATAGATGTGGCAAAGCCTATAAATTTTAATGAAATTATATGTTCAAAAGAAGCCGAAGTCGTAAGTATGAGGATTTTAAGTCAGTCAAATAGCTATGTTTCTCTATTTTCTTTGGCTGAAAATGAGGAAATAACTGCTGAAGCCATGTTAGGAAGCAGATATTACTATTGTTTCAATGGAAATGGCGAGATTTTTATCGAGAATAATAAAAAGACTATTTCCAACGGAGATTTTCTGGAAATATCTGCAAATCACAACTATTCAATTGAAGCAGCAGATAATCTAAAATTGATTGAAATTGGTGAAAAGATAGGAGATGATAATATGGAAAATAAAACATTAACAATGCTGGAAAGTGCAGAAGCATTTAAACTTGCAGAAGTTGTTGATTATCAGGAAGGAAAAATCATAAGTAAAAACTTAGTGGCTAAAACTAATTTAGTAATCACTGTTATGTCTTTTTGGAAAGGTGAAAGTCTTGATCCGCATAAAGCTCCCGGAGATGCTTTGGTTACAGTTCTTGACGGAGAAGGAAAATACTTTGTTGACGGAAAACCCTTTATCGTGAAAAAAGGCGAAAGTGCTGTTCTTCCTGCGAATATACCTCATGCGGTGGAAGCAGTGGAAAATTTTAAAATGATGTTAATTCTCATTAAGGAATAAAAATTATCATAAAAAAGTGTTTTTTAAAATATTCAAAAAGTTTTGAAAAAACCGAAAAAGAACGTAATTTGGAGAAATAATAATGAAAAATGATGTTATTTCAAATTTATGTTCTTTTTTATAGTTTTTGTTAAATATATTATTTTTCTTACATTTTAATTGCTATTTATAAATTTTTCTATCTCAATAAAAATAAAAATTATCTTTGAAATATAAATAATTTTTGAAATTATAAGTTGTTTTTTTGAGTGATAAGTTTTAAAACATCCATTATTGGATAAAGAGCTTTATTAATTTTTGAGGGCAGATAAGATTTAAAATAAAAATTAAAGACGGTTGCGAGAACATAAAAAGTATTATATAATATAAAATAAAAAGTAAAAATGAATGGAGAAGAAAAATTATGTCTGAAAAAAAAGTTAGAGTAAGAATAGCCCCGTCTCCTACAGGGGACCCTCACGTGGGTACTGCATATATAGGGTTGTTCAACTATGTTTTTGCGAAACACAATGGAGGGGATTTCCTGCTTAGAATAGAAGATACTGACAGGACGAGGTTTTCCGAAACTTCGGAGCAGCAGATATTTGACATGATGAAATGGCTGGGACTGAACTATGATGAAGGGCCTGATATAGGAGGAGATAGAGGTCCATACAGACAGTCTGAAAGATTTTCCATATACAAGGAATACGCAGAAAAATTAGTGGAAAAAGGAGAAGCATATTACTGTTTCTGTACTTCCGAAAGATTGCAGAAATTGAGAGAAAGACAGATTGCTATGAAACAGGCACCGGGATATGACGGTCATTGCAGAAATCTTTCAAAAGAAGAAGTCGAAGCCAAACTTGCAGCGGGAGAACCTTATGTAATAAGACTTAAAATGCCTTATGAAGGTGAAACGATAGTTCATGACGGTCTGAGAGGGGATATAGTATTTGAAAATAGTAAAATAGATGACCAAGTATTATTAAAATCTGACGGATTTCCAACTTATCATTTGGCAAATATAGTAGATGACCATTTAATGGGAATAACTCATGTAATAAGAGCTGAAGAGTGGATTGCTTCCACTCCTAAACATGTTCAGCTGTATAAGGCATTCGGCTGGGAAGAACCTAAGTGGTATCATATGCCTTTACTAAGAAATGCGGACAAGACTAAAATATCCAAAAGAAAAAATCCCGTATCAATGAACTATTACATTGATGAGGGATATTTAAAAGAAGGGTTACTCAATTTCCTTGCATTAATGGGTTGGAGCTTTGGAGGAGATAAGGAAATATTTACTGTAAAAGAAATGATAGATAATTTTTCTTTTGATAAAATCTCCCTTGGAGGACCTGTGTTTGACCTTGCAAAATTAGGTTGGGTAAATAATCAGCATATGAGACTGAAGGATTTGGATGAACTCACAAAACTTGCAATTCCTTATTTTGTAAGAGCAGGTTATTACAATAATGAGGATTTATCCGAAGAAGAATATTGTAAATTGAAAAGGATAGTCGAGATTTCAAGGGAAGGAGCTCATACTTTAAAAGAACTGCCTGAAATAGCTTCCATATACTTTGAAGATAAATTTGAGTTACCTACCATAGAAGAAGGAATGAATAAAAAAGAGAGAAAATCTGTTGAAAAATTACGTTCTTCTCTGGAAACGGAAACAGGAAAAAAATCAATAGAATTATTTATAGAAAAAATAAATAA
Organism: uncultured Leptotrichia sp.; assembly: GCA_938017765.1. Lineage (GTDB taxonomy): Bacteria > Fusobacteriota > Fusobacteriia > Fusobacteriales > Leptotrichiaceae > Pseudoleptotrichia. Next base: position 2,501 of record CALIJH010000182.1, on the reverse strand, counting down.
ACTAAATGAAAACATTAGTGAAGAAGAAGCAAAAAAAGTTCTTAATGAGTTGCAGGATGAACTGGGAGAAGGTCCGGCAGCTGTAATTATGCCGTTGAGAGCCGTAATTACAGGAAAATCAAGAGGAGCTGATTTGTACACGGTAATAGCGATAATCGGTAAGGAAAGAACATTAAACAGAATAAAAAATATAATAAAATAATGTGTTGGTATAATAAATTTTGTAGAAGAGGGCAATATTAAATTGTAAAATTTAATATTGTTTTTTTTTTGGAAAAAATCAATTTCTTTAAAAATTCTTCATATAAAACCTCGTAATATCAAAGTTGAAAAATCAATAAAATATATCGTTTAACATCGTATTAATTGATAAAAAGTTTAAGATTGCTAATTTAAAATGGGAAACAGAAAACAAGAAATAGAAAAATAGGTAACTGATAATAATTTCTTGTTATTGGTATTATTTAAACAAATAATAAAATTGCGAGGTGAAAATTTTGTTAAGTATTGGATACAAAGAAATTGATATATTGCGTGAAATTATGAATTTTAAAATAGTTGATAAAAACAGAATAACAGATAATTATGACCTCAGCAAAACCGAATTATCTGATATTGTCAAAAAGTTGAACAATTTACTTGAATGGAGTAAATTAAATCCTCTTATCAGTAAAAGAGGGTATATACTTTTTAATAATGAAAGAAATGAACATAAACTCAGAATGGATGGCATCGTAAAATTTAAAAACAGCATAAGAAGAGAAATGATTTATCTGTTTCTTTTATTGAGTGAAAAACATTTTAATATAACAAAGTTTACTTTAAAACTGAAACTTAGTGAGTATGACAGAAAATATGTAAGAAGAGATATAAAGACTGTGCTGGAAACGTTAAATATAGATTATTCGGAATATAGAGAATTTAAAAATCCGTTAGAAATAATCAAAAGAAAAATAGAAAATTTTGAAATGACGAGAAAAAACTATATCAAAAATCTTTTAATAAAAAGATTTGAAAGAGGATATCTACATAAAATAAAAAATTATGAAGAAAATAATATAGATGTAGAGGAATTATTGTTTGAAATAATGGAAGAAGAACTTAAAATAAAAGATATAAAATATATATTCAGAAATTTTCAGAATTTTTATGAAAGTTACGGTAAATTATTTTCAGTTGATGAAAAATATGATTTTTTCACTTATTTTGTTTTAAGTTTATATAATGAAAAGGAAAATGTAAGAAAAAGAATAACTTCAAAAAGTGTAAAAATGAAAGAAGATAAAGATTATATACTGTTATCGGAAATGCTGGATAAAATTTCCAGAAATGAAAATATCAGAATATATTCATATTTCAGATTGAAATTATACAAACTTTTATTGAAGAAAGAAAAAGAAAATTTTAATATGAAAAATATAAAATCAAGGGAAATATTATATAACAGCGATATTTCAAATGAAAAAGCGACAGGAGAATATGTATATCAGATTGCAGAAGAAACTGGAAATACGGAAGTTCATGAAAATATAGAAAAAAGAAAGACTATATTAGCCATAGATATGGAATATAGTGAAATGGTAAAAAGTAGAAAGAATATAAAGACTTTATTTGAGATAGCGGATATAGTCGAGACTGTAAATCTGGAAAATTTAAACAAAAAACTTAATAATAGTGATAATGATGATATTGAACAGGTATTTTTATTATCTACAGGGGAAGTCCAAAATTTAATAGATAATTATTCCAATATTCCGATTTATTTTTTCAGAATCGGTAAAGAAAACAGATTTGGAAGAAAAATAGGAAAACTGAAAAGAAGATCGGATTTCAAGAAACAATTGGATGAAATCAATAAAATGATAACGGAATATGATAAATATAAATAAAAATTAGCTTATAAATTATAGTTATATATAAGAGAAAGGAGTTTTTATAAAATAATATTCTATAAAATAATAATTGGGGGAGGATGAGAATGGAACAAGGCAGGCCAAAATTTGACAGGCATATTTATGTATTAAAAAATGTCAAAAATTGTACAGAAATAAAAGAAAAAGCTGCAAAATTTATTTGTAATAATAATGATGTTACAAGAAAAACGTCCATTAGAAGAGGAAAAAGAGAAATGACGATAGATCTTGGGAAAATAAAATTTGTAGTTTGTCCTATTAAAAATAAAAATTACAAGGAAGAGATTAAAATTGTAAAAACTGAAAAAATTATAGATTACGGAAAAATTAAAATAGATAAAAAAATGGAACAGTTTAAAACAGATTTATGTTTTATAATTTGTTATTCTTCAAATAAAAGGTTTAATTTTATTTTTGAAGAACTGATAGACCATGTAGTGGGAAAAATAGATATTTACAGTAAACTGTAAAATATTAAAATAAAACTGAAATCATTTCAAAAATAAAAAATAGAGGGTGTCTTATAAGTCAAAAATAATTTACCTTATGAGGCAGCCTCTTATTTTAAATTTACTTGTTTTTGAGATG
>CALIJH010000181.1 GCA_938017765.1 uncultured Leptotrichia sp. | reverse complement strand
TTTTATATATAATTTATTTAAAAATTATTATTATATACACTCTTATATCTCTTATTTTATTGAGCTATATAAAATTTATGACCTATTTTCCTCATTAATTTTTTACATATTTTATATTATTTTTTTCAATTATTTCGAAAAATTTATTTTCAAAAATGATTTTAATCTTTTTATTTTTTTTATTTGTAAATTAAATAAGTAATTCGCTTCAAACTTCTGTTATTTTAAAAATAATATCATTTTTATATTTTAATTAGCTAATTTATTTTACACAAATATTCTATAATAGGGAACCATAATTTGTCAAATTTCAGCAATATTCTACTCAATTCCTTTATTTATAATACTTAGAAGTGAATTTTGGCTATAAAAAAAATTGACAAATTGTCAATTTTTTTAAAATTTTTTTCGTAAAGCTTTTTAGCTTCAATTTTATACTATTATTGTATATTATAAAAAATCGGCAAAACACTTGCCGATTTTAACATTACTGTTCCATTACATATTCCTGAACAATATTGACAGACTGTGCCTGCCCTGCATCACTCGCTCCTGACATATCCGCAACAAGTTTAGGTCCAAACCATGCTCCACCTATTATTATTCCGTAGATTACAAGGTTTTTGAATAATTCTGCCAAATCCAGCTGTTGTCCTCTATACAAATTGAAAACTGAGATTGCGAACATCAACAGTCCTCCTGCTGTAACAATCCATTGAATCCAAGGCAGGAATCCCATTATCCCTCCCAATACTCTTGTAAGTACCGAGTTCGTCGTCATATTAGAAGTCTGTGTTACCTGTACTCCTAAAAGTTGCTGATTTGCTGCAAAAACTAAATTTGTAAACAGCAACATAAGTGCTGTCATTAATAATGTCATTTTTCTTTTCATACTTTCTCCTTTTTTAATTTTATTATTTTTAAATTTTATTATTTATGAAATTTTTTCTATTATACTATCTGCAAATTCCAAATCTGACCTATCAATTTTCCCTTCGTCATATTTATATTTCAAATAGGCTTTGTTAAGACTTCTCAGATATTCATTTTTTCTTTCAGGTTCAGGATACTGTTCCATATAAGTATTTGACAGTTTTTCTATCATTGCTTTTGATATATCATCTCCTGCTCCTACATATGCCAGTTCAAGTTTGGACAGATTAAGCTCAAAGAGTCTCGTACCGTATTTTGAATTATAGAGATACTGTCTCTGTCCATAAGCTCTGTCTATTGTCGCGATTGCGACCTGTGAAAGATTATATCCTTCGTAAATTTTACTGTGGGTACTGAGTGCATTTTCATTAGGCAAAAATATTTTTGTCATACATGCATCTTTTATTGTAGTAGCTATACTTGATTTTTCAATATCACTCAACGACTGTGTGGCAAAGACTACAGAAGCATTTGCTTTTCTTAATACTTTCAGCCATTCTTCTATTTTTGCTTTCATTCTTTCGTGTCTTAAAAACACCCAACATTCATCAAGTACCACAAGTGTCGGTATATCTTTTCCAAGTTTTTCAGTTTCAATTCTATGGAAGAGATATTCCAGTACAGGAAGAAGAACTTTCGGTTTTTCCATAATTTTTCCCATTTCAAATGTCATAAAGTTTGCGTCTTCCATGACATCATCATTATTATCAAAATACGAACCGTAAATACCTTCCTGAGAATAAACTCTAAGTGCCTCTTTCAATTTCGGTGCCTGAATAAGTTTTACAAGGTTTGTTATTGTTCTCTTTTTAGGCTCTTCCATTTTCGAAAGGGACAGCAGACCGTCATAAACTTCTTTTCTGTTTTCGACATCTCTTGCGAGATGTTCATCTTCCTGTTCTATCAACCCCATTACCCAGTCCATGGCAAATTCCAGATCTCTCGTTTTATCAATATTACGCAGTGGCTGGAATGCCATATGGTTTTCGCTGTCCAGATCGTAGAACTTTCCGCCTGAAGCCATCGTAAGTACTTTTGATGAAGCTCCTTTATCAAATATGAATACTTGTGAACCACTTTTTTGGAAATTTTTCCTGTCATCAAGATATACGCTTTCATATTTCATAAAATTAAGGACTATAGTTCCGAGCATTACCGACTTTCCTTTTCCTGTAGGTCCGATAATAAGGGTATGCCCTACGTCCTTATCCACCTTATTGTTAAAGTGGAATATCCTGTCATTACTTATAGTATCAAACAGATTGGGAGCGTTTATTCTTTCATCCCATTTCAATCCCTCAAATACGGAAGATATAGGTAGCATATAACCTAAAGACTCTGAGTTCATCGGGCTTTTTCTGATGTTTTGCTTTATATTTGCGGGCATAGCACCAAAATATGCATCTTTTACATTAAGTTTATCATCAAGACATGTAAATCCGTGTCTATTTATTATCCTTACGACCAAATCCGTCTTTTCTTCAAGTTTTTGAGGATTTTTATCTGAAATAATTACAGAAAAAGTATAATATCCATAAGAAACTCTGTTTGCTTCCAGTTCCTCCCTCGCATATTTCGCTTCATAGGATTTTCTTATTCTGTTTACATTTCCCGAATCAGGATTATTACTTCTTGCGGCATTAAAAGCATTCAAAATAATCTGTACCATATTATATCTTTTACCGAACTGATATTTTTCAATATTTTTTATCGAAGTAACTGCTTCTTCTTTTGAAAGACCTATTAGTCTGGTTACACTTCTAAATGGAAATTTTAGTTTTTCCAACTCAGAAAATATTTGTGGTACGACAGCATCAGGAAACAGCTTTATACTTACAACTTTTGTATAATAATCTCCCACTTTGAGCATTCCGTTTTTTATTTCCATTTGTGAACAGCTTAGCCATTCGTCAATGGAAAATCCTAAAGGCGGTACTCTCAAATTTACTCTTGAAGTAAGGGGATTTATTGTTCTGTACAAAAAATTTAGAAGTTCTCCATTTTCAAGAATCTGTATTCTAAGTACAGCATAGTCAAGTCTAAATAAAATGTCTTCAACTTTTCTGTTAAATTCTTTTATCAAATCATTGAATTGTTTCATATAATCCTGTTTTCCAAGGGTTCCGTCATTAAACAAAGCTTCATCAAGACTCTTCTCTTTATTATAGTCATATAAATAAGAAATTGTCAAGTAATGACGAATTTCATAAAAACGCCTTTTAGTAAACAGACTGCTACGCATTTTATGTCCTATAACTGTCGGAATAGGAGAAAATTCACCTATTTTTTCTTCTTCTCTTGTAATAGGGACTTTCTGTGTCTCATAATGAAGAACTACTCCGCTTCCCACTTCTTTTAAAGTATCATTTAAATATTCAAGAATTTTATCTATATCATCAGCATAATCCAAATCCTGATTTACAATTTCAAAAATCCTTGCAAATCCCCCATTTTTGAGGAGAAGCGTATTTTTATCAATCATTCTTCTATAAGGGATATAAAAGTTTACGCTGTCATTCGTAGTTGTAATACGGAATTTATCGACCATACTTTTTACGAATTTTCCGGAAGCTGTTTCATTTCCTTTTTTTTCTTTCTTCATCTTCACTTCTTTCCTTTCAAAAATCAACTTTTATAAAACCGTTAGTCTAATTACCTTTTGTTGTTGATTCTTCCGTATTCTGTATTTTACTTATATCTACCGAATTTCCCTGAGGAACGTTAGTCCCTCCTGAAGACTGGTTCTGCTGTCTTATTTTACTGTTTTTTCTGTCTACTCTTTCTTTTTCTTTTTCATATTGACGTAACGATTCTTCATATTCTTTTTCACGAAGTTTTTCTTCCGCCAGTTCATCAAGATATTCATGCCAACGGGAGAAATACAGAAACTCCCTTACATTCGGACCGTTTCCATTGGAATATCTTTCCCTTCTTATCCTTAAAAAATCATCTTCTTCATAAGGCTGTGTTTTTATCCTTTCAGGCTGGATTACTTCGACAACAGGAGCTCCTCTGTCATTTCCGTATCCTAATCCTGCTGCCATTAACCCCATAGTTATGACTATTCCGAGTCTTTTAAATTTCATAATCTTTCCTCCTTTTTACACTTCATCTTCTTCCTGACTGAATTCATCAGGCTGAACAAAATCACCTGTAATTTCTTCTGCCATTTCTTCCCTTTTTACTTCTTCCGACGACAATCCTGACAGGGGTGTGTCAGATTTTATTTCCTGAGCTTTATTTTCACTGTTTATTCCAAAATTTATATTACTTACAACATCAGAATTATTTTCCGTGTTTTTAAATATAAGATTTTCAGTTCCGTTATAACTTTCTTCATTATTCAATCTTATTATATTTTTACTGTCAGAAGTTTCTTTTATTATTGATCTTCTTACTTTGTTTTCAGATTTAGCTTTTCTAAATCTCGGATCCTCTCTTTGAAGTTTGTCATACAGTTCAAAATATTTTTTTATCCCTTTACTGTTTTTTATATAATTTTCCTTGTTTCTTTTATATGCTTCACGTTCTTTTTCATCAAGTTCTTTTAACATTTCGGGCGTTACCGCTTTTATTGAGTTATATGCTGCTTTGAGGTCCGTCTTCATATTTTTAAGAGCCGCTCCATATGGAAGATAATTATACGGATAATCCCTATTTTTCATTTTTTGTTCTTTTGTAAGTTTTATATACTGTTTACTTGTATCATAACAGCTTTCTGTATAAATATAAGGAATTTTTGTCAAATCAGCATATTCTTTTTCAAGGAAATAAACGATTTTATCACTTTTTATAGGATTTCTTCCGGATAGTTTAATTATAATTTTATCACTCGGAAATCTTCCCACTTCGTCAGGAGAAAGCAAATCTTTTCCCAAAAACTGCTGACTTTCAGATTTTATTATTGTTCCTACTGTTTTATTTGACTGGGTAAACTGTTCAATCGTCTCTTTTCCGAGCAGTTTGCTGACATAATTTGCCGTTGTCTCATCATTTGATGTATAAAACACCTGTGCCTGACAGTTTGATAAAAATCCGTTTTCTTTTCCGTAAATTTTGAATAACTGATCCAAGGACTGGAGTATCAACATCATCTTCATTCCATAACCCGCTACATAACCTATACCTTTTTCAAGCACCTCAAGTTTTCCTATGGCAGGAAACTCGTCAAGGAGCATAAGCATTTTCCATTTATGTCCTTTTTTATTAATGTAGTCGATTTCAGGTGTAAGAATGTTTACCATTTGTAACAGCAATATCTTAATAAGTGGCGATAATGACGTAATATCTGCCGGAGGTACTACCAGATAAAGGGAAACCGGTGTTTTATAGTTCATAAGGTCAAATATCCTGAAATCACTGTGGTCTGTATTATTTTTAACTACAGGTATCTCAAATATTGACAGTTTAACTTTTGCAGACCCTATTATAGACCCTAAAGTCTGTTCAGGGAGATTTCCTTTTTCTACGAGGTATCTCGCTGCTTTAGGATGTCTTCCTGCATCTACTATTTCCGCATCTGTTGGATACAGTTTCATCAGTTTTTCTGAAACATATCTTTTTATTTTCTCGTTTTTCCCAAATTCCTCTATCATATTTTCTTCCTGAGCTTTTTTCAGCAAGATTTCTTTAATAGGAACATCATATGTAGGGTCTGTTATAAAATCGACCACATCAGCCATACTTGCTGTTGATACAGGTTTTTCCACTCCGTTTTCAACGACAAACTTAGGTTCCATAAGAAATTTTTTATACATTACATAAAAGATTATACCTATAAGGAGGTCGGCAGCCGAATTATTCCAGTACGGATCTTTACTTCCGCCCGGAGCGTCATCCTGCATGATAATATCCACTATAAGTCTTACATCAGGCATTTCATGTTCCGTCAGAAACCTTACTTCCGCAAGGGGATTGTATCCGCATGAATTTTTTGATTTCGGTGCAAATCTCAATATTAAGTTATCAAATTTTTCTTTTCTCGCTCCCGATGTCAACTGGTAATTTTCACCTTTTATATCCAGAACTACCGTACTTTCATTCCACGAATCTATAAGTGTAGGTATTATGATAGATACCCCTTTTCCCGTTCTTGTCGGAGCTGTAACACATATATGTGTATTATTGTTATCACGAAGCGTTATCCCTTTAAATCTTCCAAGAACAACTCCTTTATCCGATTTCAGACTCACTCCGAAATATTTATCTTTTCCGGCTTTAAAATCTATTTCCTCTATTCCTCCCCATTTGGCAGAACCGTGGGAATTATTTATTTTCTTTTTGTTTTTTAAAAAAATATATAAAACGAAAATAATCAGATTTATAATTAAAAGGAAAATAATGGCTGATGCTTTTGCCTGTTTTACATAGGTACTGTCCAAAACATTGATAATCTGACCTTTGTAATTCATCTGTTTCCCTGCAAGGGCAAAATTCCCAAGCAAACTTATGGATGTATTTCTTTTAAGAGCTTCATAAATGGCAGGATATTTTCTAAGAAACGACATATTAAATAAATAAATATAAAGAATAAAATTTATAATTAAATATGCTACGGAAAGTATAATTGTTTTTCCGTTAATTTTAAACTCTTTCATCATCTTTCTCCTTTTCAAATTCTGAAGCTATTTTTTCTATCATTACATAAAAGGAATTAACAGTATTCAGGTCATTTATCCTTATTCCCGTAGTACTAAGTACAAATTCCGAAAAAAGTTGCTTACTGAAATCAAAGAAACTCCGTTTCATAAATTCATTACAAAGCTTCATCACATCGTCTTTCATATAAATATTTCTACTTCCTATATAAAACAGTCCCGCAAGATTTTCTGCAAGTTTCGAAAGAACTTCTTCCTTGAAATCTTCGATATTTATAACCGGAGATGTTTTGGAAATCGTAACAGGGTACTCATTAAAATTGGGAAATTCCCTTAAAATCATACTATATATAATATCTTCGGTCATATTGTAAACCAATAACAGGTTATTTTCAAGTATCTGCCTGTCATTGTCATCATCAATCACTGAAGGAAAAATCAAGAACCTTGGAATTTCTACATCATAGTAGTTAGCCCTTCCCACATCTTCGAGATGACTCTCTATCTGGAATTTGACATTTAATGAATATGCCGGCTTTTCCCTTTCTTCCATATAGTCTATTTTAAAATCAAGAATTTTGAAAGCGGTTATATTATCCCAAACATATCCGCAATTATTGGCATATATCTCGTCCGAATAAAGAGCTTTGTTAATAATTATATCCCTTACTTCGTCAGTACCGCACCCGTCAAGAACAATTTCTATCTCGTCGGCTTCTTCTATTTTTTCCTTTGAAAACAGAGCCATGTCTTTTTCTATTTCACTATCATTCCTAATTGCTTTAATAATTTCTATGAAAGCATTATTAATGTCTTTATTTTCATAAAAATCAATATTAATACTTTCTATATCGTTAACACTGAAAATATCAGAAAGCTGTATTCCGTGTATTGTCCATAAAAGATACTTTATAAGCTCATAATCTGTATTAAAATTGATTTTGTAAACGGGAGCATCTTTCTTAAATTTTTCATTATTTATAAAGTCTGATTTTCTGATACTTTCCGTCTCCTGTCTTACACCTATAAGTAAAGTATTGAGATTATTTTCAATACTCAACTTATATAGAAGTCCGAAAGAATATTTATCCATTTTTCTGACTCCTGCACTGTTAATTAAATCCAACAGTTCACTTTTAATGTCTCTTTTCATGAGTTTCTCCTACTGATTAACCGGAGGAGCCGTTTCTGTCTGATTGTCCTGTGGCTGTACTTGCTGAGGTATTGTCTGTGTCGGACTTACAATACTGAATTCTATGTCTTTTATTATTATTCCTAAAGGATTCATTCTTACCATAGCTTCTGACGTAACGGGAACAAAATCTAAAAATACAACTGCAGTATATCTTGCCACACTTTCAGGTATTCCGCTTGAAGAAGAAGTTTTTTCAGTAAAATTAATCTGAAATTTATTTGTATCTATTTTTACACAACTTTCAATATCTACTGAAATTGATTTTTGATTTTTCAAAACTTCTTCCGTGTTAGTCTTATTGTTTATAAAATCCTCAATTTTTGACTTTGTAGTATTATTTACAAAAGACATTTTTTCTTTTGTCTGAGCCTGATAATAAGCCCTATCTTTATACACCGTTCTTATTTTCTTAATAAAATCAATTAAAAAATATTTGATTATATCTTCATTTATATTTAGTTTCTGCTGACCTGTAAGTACTTGCCCATTTACGGAACTGTCTTTATCAATTCTTAAAACATAAGGCACATAAGGATTTTTTACGCTTCTGTAAACCAACCCTACTAAAGTAAATACGTTAGTTATTACTAAACATAGAATAATCGTATATAATGTTTTTAGCAGATTTTGTATTTTTACAGTTACGTGATACATCATTTCTACCGATGTTTCCATTCCTTTAGAATTATTCAGATTTCCAAATTCATATTTTTCTCTTATTTTCTTAATTTCTTTTATATCCACAAACTTTTTTCTCCTTTCCTTTTAATTGTTCATTATGATTATTATAAAACATATAGAAAATTTTTTCAAATTTTGAAAAATCTAGAAAAATAGCCTTCAAACCATTGATTTTATTAAGTTTGAGGGCTTATTTATGCAATTATTTTTTTTTGAAAAATTTAAAATTTTTTTATTTTAAAACATAATATAGCGTAATTTTTAAAAAATATATACGAAAAAATAAAAAATTTTTTTTAATACAATACTCTAATTCCCTATTTTTTTCCCTATTTTAGCTCCCTTTTCTTTCATATTTTTCTTTAGTAACTAAATCTTCGAGAATGTATCTTCTATTTTCATAATCATAGCCTTTAAGTTTCGCAATTTCACTTACATAAATACTGCTGTTCATATCTTTTTTTACAGAAACGACTATGTCTACAGCCTGTATAATCTCTTCGATCTGTGGAACGGAAGTTACCGTCATCATATATTGTTCCATTTTTTTCAATGCAGACTGGGCATCATCAGCATGAATTGTATTAAATCCGCCTTTCGACCCCGAGTTCCATATTTTGAGGAGAATATCGACTTCCTCTCCTGTACGGGACTCTCCTACTATTACCGTATCTCCATTAAGTCTCATTGCTGTTTTTAAAAGGTCCGCAAGTTTTACGTATTTAGTTGTAGTAAGTTCGACTTTATCATCACAATCACATATAATTTCAGGCGTATCTTCTATAATAATAATTCTTTTACGGGTTCCTTTCAGTTCATTTATACAGGCATTGGCAAGAGTAGTCTTACCCGTTCCTACCCCTCCACCTATGAGTATATTGGCTCCTTTATGTATCTCCTCAACAAGAGCTTTTCTATATTCCTCTTTTAATCTCCCTAATTCAACGTATTCAGTGAGTGGAAATATTTTGGACGGTCTTTTACGCAAAGAAAAAACCGGTGATCCTTTTACGACGTTGCCCAAAAGGCATTCTATTCTTTCTCCTGTAGGAAGATTTGTCGAAATTATGGGATTTTCTTTGGAAATGCTGTCGTGGTTATAATCCGCAATCAGTTTTATCATATTTTCAGCACGGTCCGCTTCCATAAATATATCTGTCTTAAATTTTCCTTTTCCAAACATATCAATTCTTATGTATCCGTCCTGATTGAGGTTTATTTCATTGACATTTTTATCCTCAAGAAGTGCCAATATATCTTTTCCCAACTGAGAAAAAATTACCTCACTGTCATCTCTTAATTTTATTATTTGTTTATATCTATATGGCAATTTTGAAAAAATTGCATCATAAGGAGTAATATAGCTAAGTTCGTTTAATTCTATATCATCAGGATGCTTTTCAAGGACTTTAGCCCTTGTTTCTTTATTTAAATTTTGTATCTCTTCAACAGAAATATTCATTTCTTCTTTTTTCTCCATTTTTATATTTTCCTTTCTATAAAACAAAAAACTATAAAAAGACTAGAAATTTCCAGCCTTTTTATCTTATTCTATTTAAACAATAAGTTTATTTTTCAGTTTATTATACAAAATAAAAATATTTTTGTCAATCACTTAATGTTTTTAGCAAAATATACAAATTTAGTAAAAATATATAAAAAACATATTATTCATTTGAAAAAATTTACTGATTTAAAACACTCGTTCACTA
>CALIJH010000180.1 GCA_938017765.1 uncultured Leptotrichia sp. | reverse complement strand
AACCAATGACCCCCTGCTTGTAAGGCAGGTGCTCTCCCAACTGAGCTATGCGACCGTAAAAATCTGTTTTTTGAGTGGTACGCCCTAGGAGGATCGAACTCCTGTTGCCGGGATGAAAACCCGATGTCCTGACCACTAGACGAAGGGCGCATACCTGATTTTATACTCCTCTTACAGACAAAAAAGATATTATCATAAATAATAGATTAAGTCAATACTTTTTTTCAATTTTTTTTATTTTTTGTAATATTTTTTACCCCCCTTATTTTCAGCAAATTATTTTTAAACATTGATATTTATAATTTTAAATGATATAATCTCACATATATTTAAGGAGGTAGCTAATGAAATTTTTTGATTTTATAAAAAGATTTTTTCTATTTACAATTAAAGAGATATATTCATTTTTTTTAAAACTTGGATTGTTATTTCTTATACTTTTTATTCTTTTAACTTCTCTAATAGGTTATATTGTTTCAAAAACTAAAGATGAAAATGTTCCTAAAAACTATAACTATGTCTTATTCAATGTTTCTTCAATATCAGAAGACAAAGTAGATACTTCTTTGTTCGGAGAAGCTCAAAAATACAATATTTCCTATATGGACGTTCTAAACAGTCTGGAAGATATAAAAAATAATGATAATATAAAAGGAGTTATTATAAATTTGGACCAGACAGAACTTTCTTCAGTAAAAATTGAAGAAATTTCTAAAAAATTTGAAGAAATCAAAGCAAAAAACAAAAAAGTCTATGCTTTCGGAGCATATATCGACAACAGAAATTTTCCTTTAGCTTCCGTTGCTAATGAGATAATAATGGTTCCGTCGGCGTCTGCTTCGGTTTCCCTGACAGGTTATCATTATTCAGATTTATATTATAAAAAATTACTCACTAATTTAGGAGTAGATATGGAAGTTGTACGTATAGGAAACTTCAAATCTTATGGAGAAAATTATACAAGCGACAAGATTTCCCAAGGTTTAAAAGACGAACTTACACGTATCCTTGAAAACAGATACAACAGTTTTCTTGACAATGTTTCAAAAACTCGTAAAATTGATAAAAATGCTTTAAATAACGATATATTAAATGGTAATGACATAGACCTCACTCCTTTTAATGCCAGAGATAAAAATCTGATTGATAAACTTGAATATTATAATGATTTACTTGCAAGACTCGGTTTAAATGCCGATAATATAATAGATATTTATGATTATTATTCAGACAATGGTAAGAGAATAGAAAATATGAATGAAGATACCAATACAATAGCTGTAATATATGCCGAAGGACCTATTGTATACTACGAAGGTTCTGAAGGTACCGTTTTTATATCTCCTGACAATATGTCCGATAAATTAAAAGAATTAGCCAAAATTAAAAATCTGAAAGGTGTAGTCCTGAGAGTCAACTCTCCGGGAGGGTCAGCTCTCGCCTCGGAAATGATATATCAGATGTTTTCCAAACTGGAAGTTCCTGTATACGTTTCTATGTCCGAAGTTGCTGCATCGGGAGGATACTACATTTCTATGGCGGGAGAAAAAGTATTTGCAAATAAAAACACTATAACAGGTTCAATAGGTGTTGTTTCAATGATACCTAAATTCTACAACGCTCAAAATAAATATGGAGTTACTTCAAATTCGATTACAAAAGGAAAATATGCCGACAATTACGACCCTTTTATTCCTTTATCAAACGAAGCAAGAGCTAAAATTACGGAGTCAATGGGAGAAACATATAAAGAATTTAAATCAAGGGTTTCCGCTAACAGAAAAATGCCTGATGCTACTCTTGAAAACTATGCTCAAGGTAAAATCTGGCTGGGAGATGAAGCAAAAGGGATTAATTTGGTAGACGGCATTGCCACTCTTGATGAAACTGTAAAAATTCTTGCTCAGGATTTAAAATTGGGTGAAAATTATACTGTAAAAAATATATATTACAAAAAAGATTTCAAAGAAACATTGAGATTACTTTCTTCGTATATTTTTGAAAAATTCAGTCTGTCATCTCAGATAGAGGCAAAATTACCGGGAAGTTCAAAAATTATGGATGATTACAAACTAATAGAAAAAAATGGAAATAAACCTATGTATTATATGCCATATAAATTGGAAAACTGATGATATAAACGATATAAGAAATGAGAAAATAGTAAAAAATAATATAAAATAGAAAACTAATATAAAAAATACATTTATTTATTTGACAAAATTCTACTTAATAAGCAACTTTCCGCTTTAAATTGTAAAATTTTGAAAAATCTCATAAATGTATTTTTATATTGATTTTATTGTTAAAATTTTTTGTTAATTCAGTTATTTCTATTTTACGTCATTAATTTATATCCTTATGTCATTTTTTATATCATTATTTTTTCAGTTATTTATCCAAAAATAATTCTTTCAGTTTTTTAGCTTCGGCATTTTCAGTATTTTCCCCTATTATCTCTAAATTGGACGGTATTATTTTTTTCAATCTGTCTATGGCATTTCCCATTACATAGCCTTTTCCCATAGTAGTTAGAAGCTCATAATCATTTTCTCCGTCACCAAAACTCACGGCTTCTTTTACATCTATTCCTTCCTTTTTAAGAAGATATTTTGCAGCATTGGCTTTATTTGCAGTTTTCGAGAAAACTTCCATACATTCATCCGAAACAAATGCAATACTTACATTATTGTCAGTTATTTTTAAAATTTCTTTTTCCAGATTAACTAAATGTTCGTGTTTCCCTATATAGAAAAATTTCAGTATCTCGCGGTTTCCAAGCTCGCTTTCGTCAACTTCTACAGGCTCAAGGGGAAAATTTTCCCCGTCTCTTTCAATCGCTTCTTCCAAAGTTCCTTTTGTTATTATCCAGTCTTTTCCTGAAAATATATTCAAATGGATATTACTGCCAAAAGATTTATAATCAATATTCAGAATTATTTCTATCTCTTTTTTAGCCAATCCGTTTTCATATATAATATTTCCTTTTTTATCATATACAGCAGCTCCGTTTGACGTAATAAGAGGTATTTCTATTCCTAAGTCATCTTTTATCATTTCTGCCAGACCGTAATTTCGACCTGTGGCAATATAAAATTTTATTCCTTTTTCTATCACTTTATTTACTATTTTTTTTGTAAATTCCGTTAATCTGTGATTCCCGTCCAATAACGTCCCGTCCAGATCTGTTACTACAGCTTTATACATCTATACTCCTATTCCATATTTTAATTTTTATAAAAATAATTTTGATAATTCATTCATAAATTCCTCATCTGTAAAAGGTTTTGATAAAAAACCCTTTGCTCCCGCTTCTTTTCCCATTTTCATATAATTCTGAAAAGTTATCATTGTACTGCATAACATTATTTTTGCTTCAGGGTCATAATCCGTTATCAGTTGTGTTGCTTTCAGTCCGTGTACTCTTGGCATATTTATATCCATTGTAACAATTGTAGGTTTTACTTTTTTATACATTTCAAATGCTTCCAGCCCGTCTGTCGCTTCGTATACTTCATATCCCTGATCCGTCAAAATTTCCTTTATATCTTCCCTTATATATGAAGTGTCGTCTACTACTAATGCCGTTTTCATAATATTATTATCTCCCGTTTCTAAGTTTTTTTATAAAAATAGTTCTATTAATTTTTTAGCTTCTCCATTATTTTCATTACTGTCAATGACTTCATAATCAGGCAAACTTTCTAATAGTCTGTATAGAGAATTTCCCATAAGATAACCTTTACCCGCTTCTTTTAATAATTCATAGTCATTATAGCCGTCTCCAAAAGCTACCGTTTCACTTAACTTTATTCCGTCCCTTTCAAGCAGATATTTTGCAGCAACTGCTTTATCCGAATTTTTATCAAATATCTCGAGGCTTCCTTCAGAAACAAAAACTATGTTTACTTCTTCATTAGTTACTTCTTTCAATAATTTTTCAAGTTTCAGGAGTTTCTCATGTTCTCCCAGAAAAAAAAGTTTTGTATATTCTTTTTGTCTGAAATTTTCTTCGCTTATTACTTCAGGCAGAAATATTCTGTCCGGTCGCTGTTTCTTATAGTAATCGAGTATATTTTCGACTATATACCAGTTACTTCCTGAATATCCGTTTAATATTATATCACTTCCGACAGATTTATAATCAATTTTATAAATTTCTTCAAGATATTTTCTTTCGATGTTATTTATATAAATTTCATTACCATCGCTATCCATTATTCTTGCTCCGTTAGAAGTAATCAGAGGTATTTTAAGATTAATTTTATCTATTATTTCCTTAGCTCCAAAATAACTTCTGCCTGTAGCAATATAAAATTTAATCCCTTTTTCAGTAACCTTTCTTACGATATCTATTGTGAAATCATTTATTAAATGGTTTTCATCTAATAATGTCCCGTCTAAATCACTTATTACCGCTTTATACATTTTTTCCTCCTTCGGTCATTCTATCATATTTTAATATAAAAATAAACAAAATAATTTATTATATATTGATTTTTCCTACATTTATAGTATCTTCATATAATTCGAACTTGCCAGCTTGTAACTTTTCAATTTTTTCTTTTTCCATTTAGACAGTTTCATATGATTATGGATCATAACAAATTATTTAAAAATCTTTATTTTTTTTGTTTTTTAGTTTATAATATGTATAATAAAATTATTCAGAGGTGATAAAAATGGGTACATTTCAAGATTATTTAAATTTTTCGGATAATGGAGAATATTCTCAAAAACAGTTAAAAATTATTGATAAAATAGAGCTTTCAGCTGAAACTGAAAAAACTGTAAAATCCATAAATAAAGAAATAAAAATATTATGTTTCGCACAGGTTTATTGTCCCGACTGTCGTGCAATTGTCCCTTTCATAAAAAAATTTTCCGACTTGAACAGTAATATAAAAATAGACTATCTGCCAAGAGAAGGACATGAAGATTTATTAAAAAAATTGACTGATACCGTTAAAATTCCTACTCTTGTTTCTCAGAAAGAAGACAAATTATCTGTATTTTTACTGGAATTTCCTAATATCGTTCAAAAAGAAATGAAAGAAAATCCTGAAAACTACGATGAGATAAAATATAACTTCAGGATTGGTAAATATAATAAAGAAATCGAAAAGGAACTTATTGATTATTTAATTTCCTTATAAAAAAGTTTAATCTAAAAAACTTAAAAATAAAAAAATATGAAGCTATTTCATAAAGTATAAGATTATAAAGTAAAAAAATACTAAATTATAAACTTTATATATTTTATATGTTTTGATACCTTTGCAGGAATAAATTTGCAAGAAAAATGCAAAGAAAAAATAAATAAAGACTATATTTTTGATTTTTTTAAATATATTTCAAA
>CALIJH010000179.1 GCA_938017765.1 uncultured Leptotrichia sp. | reverse complement strand
AAATATATATCTTTTATAATTCAAGGAAAGGGTAGAAAAAATGAGTTTAAAATTTAAAGTTAGAGTACCGGGAACATCAGCAAATATAGGTGTCGGATATGACTGTTTGGGAGTAGCACTTGATTATTTACTGGAACTTGAAGTGGAAGAAAGCAGTAAAATAGAATTTCTGGAAAATGGGAAACCTTTCTCAATTCCTATCGAGGAAAACCTCATTTTTGAAGCAATAAAATATACTGAAAAACATCTGGTAAAAAATATTCCAAGTTATAAAATAAATATTATTAAAAATGAGATACCTATTGCGAGAGGTTTGGGAAGTAGTTCCAGTGCCATTGTCGCAGGAATTTTAATAGCAAACAGATTTGCAGGGAATCCTTTAGATATTGACAAAATTGCGAAACTTGCTGTAGAAATGGAAGGACACCCGGACAATGTAGTGCCTGCAATATTTGGCGGTATGGTATTAACTGCTCACGATAAGAAAAATATAGTTTACAGCATTTTATCAAATACTGATGATTTATATTTTTATGTTATGATACCTGATTTTCAGCTTTCCACTGAAAAAGCGAGAAGTGTACTGCCTAAGTCGTATTTAGTTTCCGATGCTATAAATAATATGTCTAAATTAGGACTTCTTGTGGATGCATTCAATAAAAAAAAGTATGACAATCTAAGATTTTTATTGGGAGATAAAATTCATCAACCATACAGATTTGCATTGATAAATAATTCCGAAGAAATATTTGAGATGTCTCGAAAATATGGTGCATTAGGAGAATACATAAGTGGAGCGGGACCAACTCTGATTTCTTTAAATTATAAAAATGATGAATTTCTTGAAAATATGAAAAAAGAACTGGAAAAACTTTCTGATAAATGGACAATCGAAAAGAAAAGAATAAATTTAAAAGGTGCAGAGATTTTTGATGAAGAAAATTTAGATCAGGATAATAACAATTAGAAAATTTATTGGAAATATGTTAGAATAATTACAAAGAATTTAAATTGGGAGATTTTAATAATGGAATTTCATCTAAAAAGCAATATAGGGACATTGGAAGTTATTACAGGAAGTATGTTTTCAGGAAAAAGTGAAGAGTTGATAAGAAGACTGCGAAGAGCAAAATATGCAAAACAGAAAGTAGTGGTTTTTAAGCATGCGATTGATAAGAGGTATGGAGAAAGAGGGATTTATTCTCACGGAAATGACAGTCTGGAAGCATACCCTGTGAGTTCAGTAGAACAAATGGAAGAAATAATGAGAAAAAATAATGATGCAGAAGTAATAGGAATAGATGAAGTTCAGTTTTTTGGGGAAGATGTTGTCAAGTTTTGCGAAAAATATGTTGAATTTGGTAAAAGAGTGATTGTTGCGGGACTGGATATGAGTTTTAGAGCTGAACCGTATCACCCTATGCCCGAATTAATGGGGATTGCAGAGCAGGTAGATAAACTGCATGCTATATGTACGGTGTGTGGAAAATCGGCTTATGCAAGTCAAAGGCTCATTGACGGAGAGCCTGCATATTATGACGATCCGCTCGTTATGGTTGGGGCTTCTGAAAATTATGAAGCAAGATGTAGACGACATCATATTGTCAGATACAGGGAAAATAATAAGGGGAAAATATATTTTGTTGTAGGAACTGACATAGGAGTAGGAAAAATATCAGTTGAAAAGTTATATACTGAAAATATATTAAAAGATAAAAAAACAAAAGTTATAATAATATCATCAGGCATTGAAGAAGATGAAAAATCCGAAAATAAACTGTCTGAATTAAGAAAAAAAATAAATAAGGAAATGATAGAAAATGATTTTGTATTCGTAAGAATAGTAAGAGGACTTTTACTCCCTATCGAAGGGAATTATAATGTTGTAGATTTTATGTGCGAATACAGGAAAAATTCTGAAATAATCCTTGTTTCCCGAAACAAAAGGGGAGTATTAAATCAGGTTTTACTGACAGTAGATTTATTGAGAAAATCTGATCTGAATTTTAAAGAAATAGTATACACTAATAAAAGTTCAGATGATAAAGAGAATATGGAAATTATAGAGAAAATAAAAAAATTAACAAAACTTAACTATAAAATAATAGATTGACGATATCATTTGTATAAATAAAATTTTATTAAAAAAACATATTTATTTAAAATATGTTTTTTTATATTTTTTTATTTTGGAACATCTCTTCTTATTTGTATTTTTATTTTTTAGAATGATCATAAATAGTCTATAAAAATTTCTATCTTTCTTTAAAACTTCAATCTTTAATAATTTCATATAACCATAAATAATCTATAAAAGGTCAATCAAAATTTCTATTTCGCCATTTTCCTCCACAAAAAGTCCTGTAACAGCGATATCTGAAAGATGTTCCCTAATCATTCGAACAGATTTTGTAATATATTCTTTCTGGATTTCATCATCTATAGGACAACCTGCACAGTCGCTATGCCCTGCAATAAAAATATGATCGGATTTATGTTTTCCGATTGAGATCAGAATAATCTTGTCTTCCACTGCTTTCAAATAGTCATCGTATACTATTTTACTTACAGGTCCTGCGTCCGTTATAGTATCCACATAATCATAACGGTAATTATTTCTTATATACTGATTTATTATATGGATAAATCTTCCGTCCATACAGCATATTAAAGTACAGAACATTTTGAGCCTCCTGATTTATTTGGTTTGTATTAATACTGATATTAATATGGATATTTATATTTTTATCAGTATTATTCGGTATTATTTTTAAGATAAAATAATTCGCAAGTTTCATTTCTCTCTATAATTAATAACACTTTTCAACTAATTCAACTAATATAGTTATGTCATAAAATATAGAATACAATAATTTTTTGAATAAATCCATTATATATAATATATGATATAAATTAGTTTGATTTAATATAATATAAGATTAAAAAAATTTTTGATATAAAAAAATGTGATAAAAGAATATACAACAAAAAGTAATAAAAATGAAAAAGATATTAATGATATATATTTAAAATGATATATATTCTATTAGTTTTATTATTTAGTTATAAAACTCTTTCGCCAACACATCGTCCGATTTTTGAATGATCTAAATACTTAGGCAATAAAAAATATAGAGTTTTTTTGGTAGAGAACTTGATTTTAATAAATAAGTTAAATATTAGTACTAAAGAAAGATAATAAAACATAGTATAAAATTGTATTTCCTAAATATATAAAAAAAAGTCGATTGAGACTTTTTTTTATTTTGATAATATTTTCAGCAAAGTTGTAATGTCCTAAAATATGTGATACAATAAATTATTGAGTTTATTAAGTAAATTCGGTATATATAATATATATTCACAATCAATATGATTTTATATAAAAGAAGATTATATAAAAGAAGATTATATAAAAGAAGATTGAAAAAATTTTATATAAAAGGAGAAAAAAATGGAAGATATAGT
>CALIJH010000178.1 GCA_938017765.1 uncultured Leptotrichia sp. | reverse complement strand
GAGTATAGAAAACCTTGTAGAGGAAAGTAAACAGAACATAAGCAGAACAACAGGAAGTAGTAGCGGAATAAATGTAAACCTAAGCTCCAAAGGAGTACCTACAGGAGGAAGTGTAAATTACAGTCATACAAGCGGAAGCAGAGCCTATGTAGATAATCAGACAACATTTATCTTGGGAGAAGGAAGTAACCTTACAATAGGGAAAGCAGAAAATACAGCAGGAATAATAGGAGTAGAAGGAAACGGAAAACTAAAGATAAATGAATACAAAGGAAAAGACTTATACAATCATGACAGTTTAACAACAACAGGCGGCTCAATAGGAACAAGCGGAGCGGGAATAAGTAATGAAAATCATAGAAAAGAAGGAATAACAAGACATACAGTAATAGGAAATGTAGAAATAGGAAGTGCAACAGGAAGCCCTATAAACAGAGACAGAAGCAAAGCTAATGAAACAACAAGAGATGACCACAGCAGTACAAATGTGTATATAGAAGGACAGACAATAGATTATGCAACAAATCCTTCAAAACTTAAAGAAGATATAGGAAAAGCAAAAGATGAGATAAAAGATATAGGAAGGGCAATAAAAGAATCATTAAATGACAGAGGAGATGATAACAGAAACTTCTTAGGACAGTTAAGTGAAGGAAGACTCCAAAGAACGATAGAAAATATAGGGGGAGAAAGATTAAGAAAATCAACGACTCAGGAAGATATATCAAAGACATTAAAAGATACGTATAAGGATTTAGGATATGATGTAAATATTATATTTACGACACCGGACAAAGCACCGCAACTGATAGATGAGAAAGGAAATATAAAGGCAGGAACAGCATATGTGGGAGCAGATGGAAAACATACAATACTGATAAATACAGAAGCTAAAGATAATCAAACAAGAGCAGGACTGATAGGAACGATAACAGAAGAAGGAAGTCATGTAATAGGGAAGGTAGAAGGAAGACAAAGAAAAGTACCTGAAGGTTCGGAAGAAAAAGGATTGGAAAGTACAGGAAGAGCAACGAATGACTTCTTTAACAAGACATATGAGGAAGGAAATATACCGATACAGACAAAGTCAGACGGAAAAGATTACAGTAATGCTAAGTTTGGTGAACATGTGGGGGATGATCCAGCAGTAGCAACAGCAGTAATTTTTGGAATTGCAGCAATAATAGGAACAGGACGAGATATTTATAGATATTATAAAATTACAGATGGAGGCATTGCTAATGGAATAGAAAATTTAAAAAAGGAAGAAAACAAATCAAGATATAGAAAAATACTTGAAGAAAAAGGAGAAAAAGCTTTGTTAAATGAAATGACTAAAGAATTTGATGGAGCAGGGAATAATATTTCAGAGCTTTCAAAATTATTCTTTGTTATCTATGGGGCAACAGATGAAATTAGAAAAATTTATCTAAAAAAGGAATTGGATAAGGAAAATAACAAGATGGTAGATACTTTAGTCTTAGATAAATTTTTTCCAGAAGAAACTAAAAGATTATGGAAAAGTGACAAAACTTTTGAAAATTTATATAAAGTAACATATTTTTGGTATGATAAGGCAAATAAATTTGGAGAATACGAAATAGATTATGATAATAGGGAGAGATCAACAAGAGCACGTCCAGATTTTACTTGGAGTATTAAAAACAGTGAGTTTTATGCATTGGGAACAACATTATTATTTCAGTCAACGTATGGTAGTGTAAAAAAGACTAAATATGATAAGTATGTAGAATATGATGTTGATATAAAGGTGATATTCCAATATAAAGATAAATTTGAAGATGTAAAAAATGTCAATCCCTTTCAAAATGCAGCTCAAAATAAAGGAATGGAATTTGAAGGAGGAGCTCCATTTAATTTTAGAACTGAACTTAGAGAAGTCAGTGTAAAAGGAAAATTTACTAATATAAAAGATATTGAAATAGAAATTAAAAAAAATATGCTAAAACAATTAGAGGAGGAATAATAAAATATGATGGAATATTTAAAATGGCAAATAATTATTATAATATATTTATTTACCTCAGTATTTATTATTTTTTTTGAAAAATATGACTATGATGTTTTAGAAAATAACTCTCTACAAAGTTTTGGAAAAGGAAGAATAGGTTTTCTTAGTGATAAAATACTTTATAATGTAGTTAAAGTTGGAGAAAATGAAAGATATTTTTATGGAAAAAATATTATACTAAGTACTGAAATACATAAGGAAGAATATTTTATTTTTGATAAAAAAGAGAAAAAATGTAATATTTATTTTTCAAAAGAAGAAATAGAAAATATAGTTGGAAATATACATTTAGAAAATGTTTATTTCTTTCTAATGAAAAAAACAAGTAAAGAATATTATTAATTAAAGGTGAAGATTTATGAAATACAGTATACAGGAAATTTTTAATACAGTTATAATATTATTTATATTGAGAAATATTCTTATACTAATAAATATAATATTTTCAATAAAAAATATAGAAATTTTATTCTTACTATTTTTATTAATTTTAAATTACTTTATTTGGGTAAGAAAAAATCAAAGTAAAGAATTATCAGATAAATTAACAAATTAGTATTGATATGACTGAGTTAAATATTCCTAAATTTTTCGACCAAGTTGAAGAAAAACAATATTTATTAACTGAAGAATTTCCAGAAGTTATGCAAATCAACGTAG
>CALIJH010000177.1 GCA_938017765.1 uncultured Leptotrichia sp. | reverse complement strand
AATTAAGAAAAATCCGTTAAAAAAAGACTGTATAAATAACATATAAACTAAAAAAGCAGGAAAAAATTATAAAAATAAGATACAAAATAAGAAAAGCAGAACATGAAATGAAAAAATAGAGAAAAATTATAGAATTAGAATTATAAAATAAGATACAGAATAAGAAAAACAGGATATGAAATGAAAAAAATAGAGAAAAATTATAAAATTAGAATTATAGAATAATAAAATAAGATATGGAATAAAAAATGAGATAAAGATAGAAAAAAATTATAAAAACAGGAAATAAAATTTTTGTATTTTCCGTATTATTTATGCTATAATACTATAATATATAGTATAACAGTACCCGAAATAAGAAAATACAGACAGAAAAATTAGAAGGAGGAAAATAAAATGGGTCAAAAGTCTAAAGTAGTAATGGACGGATTAACTTTCGATGATGTTCTGTTAATTCCTCAGGCGTCGGATGTTTTACCTCATGAAGTGTCTCTAAAAACTAAAGTTACAAAAAAACTGGAACTAAATATTCCGATTATGAGTGCGGCTATGGATACGGTAACCGAATCCCAACTGGCTATTGCCATTGCCAGAGAGGGTGGAATAGGCTTTATTCATAAAAATATGACAATCGAAAGACAGGCGGATGAAGTCGAAAAAGTAAAAAGATATGAAAGCGGAATGATAACAAATCCTGTAACTTTAGAGGAACATTCAATATTACAGGAAGCAAATAATTTGATGAGAACTTATAAAATTTCTGGATTGCCTGTCATTGATAAGAAAGGTAATCTGAAAGGGATTATTACTAACAGGGACTTGAAATACAGAGAAGATTTGTCATTAAAAGTGGAAGAAGTGATGACAAAAGAAAATCTCATAACTGCTCCTGTAGGTACTACTCTTGACGAAGCAAAAGCGATTCTGCTTGAACATAGAATTGAAAAATTGCCTATTGTTCAGGGGAAAAAGCTCAAAGGTCTGATAACTATAAAAGATATAGATAATAAAATAAACTATCCTAATGCGTGTAAAGATACTCATGGAAGATTGAGAGTAGGGGCCGCTGTAGGAATAGGAAGTGATACTCTGAAAAGGGTAGAAGCACTGATAGAAGCAGGGGTAGATATAATTACTGTAGACTCGGCTCATGGACATTCTAAAGGAGTGGTAAATAAAATAAAAGAAATAAGAAAAGCTTTTCCCGATTTAGACTTGATTGGTGGAAATATAGTAACCAAAGAAGCTGCTCTTGACCTTATAAAAGCGGGAGTAAATGCTGTAAAAGTAGGCGTAGGACCGGGATCAATATGTACTACAAGGGTAGTATCAGGGGTAGGAGTTCCCCAAATAAGTGCTATACTTGAAATAGCAGAAGTCTGTGAAAAAAAATCTATAGGACTTATAGCCGACGGTGGAATAAAACTGTCAGGAGATATAGTAAAAGCAATAGCGGCAGGAGCCGACTGCGTAATGCTCGGAGGACTTCTGGCGGGAACAAATGAAGCACCTGGAGAAGAAATAATCTATAACGGAAGAAAATTTAAAACATATGCGGGAATGGGTTCTCTCGCAGCAATGAAAAGAGGAAGCAGCGACAGATATTTTCAGCTGGAGTCTGCAACTGAAAAACTGGTTCCTGAAGGGATTGAATCAATGGTGCCTTTCAAGGGAGCGCTGAAAGATACGATTTATCAATTGTGTGGTGGACTAAGGTCAGGAATGGGTTATTGTGGAACACCTACCATAGAAAAACTGAAAGAAGACGGAAAATTTGTAAAAATAACAAATGCAGGATTGAAAGAAAGTCATCCTCATGACGTCATTATTACAAAAGAAGCACCTAATTACAATACTTCAAACTAATCGGAATTATTAAAAGAAAAACTATTGAAAGAGGAATTATAATGAAGAATACTAAAAATTTAAGAAAGATATTATTTTTAGCAATATTGATTTTAAGTATCGGAAATTTATCATATTCTTATGAGGATTATTATAACAAAGTCTATATTGTAAAAATTTCTAAAAAAGATATATTTAAGGCAGTAAATGCAAATCAAAAACAGCAGAAAAAATTATCGGAAATATTTGATAATTACCAGAGAAAAGCGGAAAAAATAGAAAAACAGCTGAAATCTTTTGAAGGGAAAAAAGAACAGATAGGAAAAATAGAAAAGGAAAGATATATGAAAGTTGCGGAAGTTTTATCTTTTGAGCAATTAACAGCTTTTAATAAATATATAAATGGAAAAAAATTGGAATTTGAAGAAAAAAATGACAAGATTAAAAATCTGCTGGATAATTTAAATCTGACAAATGAACAGAAATCCGAAATCCTGAAGCAGGATAGGGACTTTAAGAGGGAAGTCAATAAACTGAAAGATGAACGTCTGTCTGAAAGTGATTTTGTATCCCGATATGACAGTTTAAAAAATGTCAGAAATGAAAAAATACGGGAAGTCTTGAATGAAGAACAGAGAAAGGTTGTAGACAGCTATTAAATTTTTTGGAAAGGAGAAGGGCTTTTTACAGGCCTTGATAAAATTATGAGTAAATTTATTGTAGATAAGTCTTTTTGGGAAATTTTCCCTGAAGCAAATGTGGGCGTACTGCTGCTTGATAACGTCGATAATTCGGGAGCATCTTCTGAAAATGTAATAAAACTTTTAAAAGAAAGTAACGAAGAAGCCAAAAAACATCTTACAGAAGCTCAGTTAAGCCAAAATCCGGCTATTTCAGTTTGGAGGGAAGCATACCAGAAATTTAAAACTAAAAAAGGAGTTCGTTCCAGTATTGAAGCACTATTAAAAAGGGTGGAAAAAGGAGCGGGAATTTCTACTATCAGTCCTTTAGTCGATATTTATAATTCTGCTTCGCTAAAATATGGACTGCCTGTAGGTGCTGAAGATATAGAAACTTTTGAAGGGAATCTTGTACTTGGAGTAACTGCGGGAAATGATGAATTTTACGCCCTTGGAGATACTGAAAATTCTCCTACTCTGGACGGGGAAGTATGTTACAGAGATGATAAGGGAGCTGTATGTCGTTGTTTTAACTGGAGAGACGGTCAAAGAACAATGATTACCGAAAATACAAAGAAAGCTTTTGTAGTAATAGAATATGTGAACTCTGAAAGAAATGAAGATATTGAAAAGGCACTGAAAATGATAGCTGAATATTCGGAAAAGGAACTTGGAGCAAAAATAGCAGCATTAAAGCTGTTGACTAAAAACGAAAATACTATAGAACTGATTTAAAATTTCTGATGAAATTTAATAAAACTTGACAAAAATAATAAAAATAAAAAAATGAAGATTTTACATAAAATATTACAGAAAATATTACAGAAACGGAATAAATATAAAGTTTAAAATATCGTATTGAAGAAGGAAAAATAAAACTTCAAAAAAAGGTTCTATAAGAAAATTAGTACTAAAATTATCTAAAACAGCATATCAAAATGAAAAAAGTAATTTGATTTTAAATATTGAAACTTGGAAAAATCAAGGTATAATATATTAATAAATAAATTTTGAATGGAGGAATACAAAATGTCAAAAATGAAAGCTGCAAGATGGTACAAACAGAAAGATGTACGTGTTGAAGAAGTGGAAATTCCTAAAGTGGGAGAACAGCAAATTAAAATTGCCGTAAAATATTGCGGAATTTGCGGAAGTGATTTGCACGAATATTTAGGAGGACCTATTTTTATTCCTGTAGGAACTCCACATCCTTATACTAAAGAAGTGGCACCTATAACTATGGGACATGAATTTAGTGGAGAAGTTGTAGAAACAGGAGCAGGTATTACAAAATTCAAAGTAGGAGACCGTGTAACCGTAGAGCCGATTGTTGCTAAGGACGGATTGAAAGGTAAATATAATTTGGATCCTAACCTTACATTTATCGGACTTGGAGGCGGAGGAGGAGGATTTTCCGAATTCGTAGTAGTTAATGAAGACCAGGCGCATAAACTTCCTGATAATATAGACTATGAACAGGGAGCATTGACTGAGCCGGCAGCAGTTGCTTTGTATGCAGTACGTCAAAGTAAATTTAGACCAGGAGATAAAGTGGCAGTATTCGGATGCGGTCCTATAGGACTTTTAATTGTAGATGCATTAAGAGCAGGAGGAGCAACAGAAATTTACGCCGTGGAACTTTCTCCTGAAAGACAGGAAAAAGCTAAAAAATTAGGTGCAATAATTGTAGATCCTTCAAAAGTTGATGCAGTAAAAGAAATAAGAGAAAAAACAAATGGCGGAGTAGACGTTTCTTACGAAGTTACAGGAGTGCCTAAAGTATTGCAGCAGGCTTTAGAAGTACCTCAAAAAGACGGAGAATTAATGGTTGTAAGTATATGGGAAACTACAGCTCCTATACATCCTAATGAAATTGTAATTCAGGAAAAAACAGTGAAAGGAGTTATCGCTTACCGTGATGTATTCCCTAATGTATTACAGTTGATGGGTCAAGGATATTTCTCAAAAGACTTGCTTGTAACAAAACATATTAAAATAGATGATATAGTAAATGAAGGATTCGAGGCTTTAGTTAAAGAAAAAAGTCAAGTTAAAATCCTCGTGTCTCCCAAATAGAGATTGAAGCATAATTTGGAATACAAAAAATAGGGCTGTTCTTTTTTGAAACAGTCCTATTTATATTTTAAAGTTCGGAGATACTTATGATTTTTTTCTTTATATTTTTTTCGATAATAATCTCTTTCAATTTCTTTCTGAAGCTTTCCGTCATAAAATTTTTAAAATAAGGCTGGAGAAATTTATTTATCTCAAGGGCGGCTACTATTTCTCCTTTATTTTCTATTAAATGAGAAATATGTTCAAGTATAGTATTTTTTACGGTTTTAAAGTCGGGAAAAGTAGTTGTTATACCGCTGTTGAGAGTTTCTCTTATTTGAGAAATAAGCCATGGATTTCCGATAATCCCTCGAGATAGCATAATGCCGTCGAGATTTGATTTTTTCATAAGAAAAATAACGGTTTCAGTATCAAATAAATCTCCATTGCCTATAAAATCCGTGTTTCTGGGTCGATGACTAAGCTTGGAAATTTTATCCCAGTCGGCATTACCTGTATAAAGCTGTTCTCTCGTCCTTCCATGGATACAGATAAAATCAAGATGATATTTTCCCGCTAAATCAATATACAGTTCAGGAGAGGAAAAATCTCTGTATCCGATACGAATTTTGATTGACAGTTTTGTTTTATTATTTAATTTATTTTTCAGTTCATTCAGCAAATCATCAATAAAATCGACTTGAGGCAATAATGCCGAACCTGCTCCGTTTTTTATAATCTTAGTTTGAGGACAGCCCATATTCAGATTGATGTTTTTAAAACCCATATCTTCCAGTTTAAGAAAAGCGGCTATAATATCATTTTTATCACTGCCGAATACTTGAACTCCTTCATTTGTTTTATCATCACATTTTAAAAGCTCTTTTTCCGTAGTTTTATCATTTTCATTTAACAGGTGAGCGTTTATCATTTCTGTAAAAATAAGGTCAGGATTGAATTTTTTCAATATTTTTCTATAAGAGTAATCCGTGTATCCTGCCATAGGGGATGTATATATTTTCATTTTTATATTTTTCCTTTCATTAGCTTTATATCACAAATTGTTTTCAAAGTCAAATCAAATAAGAATAATCCGTTTTATCTTATATAATCGTTTTGAACAAGAAAAATAAATTTAAAAATGACATAGGAGGGAAAAATAATGAAAAAAATATTAGCATTATTAATGATGACTTTATTAGCTATTTCATGTACAACAGCACCTGACGGCACAAAAAAAGTAAGTAAAACAGGAATAGGAGCAGGAATTGGAGCTGCTGCCGGTGCGGTAATAGGACAAGCAATAGGAAAAGATACTAAAGGAACACTTATAGGAACAGCAGGAGGAGCAGCAGTAGGAGCTGTAATCGGTAATATTTTCGACAGACAGGAAAAAGAACTGAAAAATAAACTGGACGGTTCAGGAGTAAAAGTAGAAAGAACAGGAGAAGGTGAAATCAAACTTACTGCACCTGAAAATATTACATTTGATACAAACAGCAGCGTAATAAAATCAAGATTTACAGGTTCGCTTAATTCAGTAGCTGACGTGTTGAAAAAATATCCTGATTCAAATATAGTAGTTTCAGGGCATACTGACAGTACAGGTAATGACTCTATAAACAATCCTCTCTCGGTAAACAGAGCAGCAGCGGTAAAAGCTTACTTAGTAGGAGTGGGAGTTGCAGGTTCGAGAGTAACTTCAGTAGGATATGGAAGTAAACAGCCTGTTGCAAGTAATTCCACAGCAAACGGAAGAGCTCAAAACAGAAGAGTTGAAATAAAAATAGTTGCAAAACAGTAATAAAAATTATATTTTAATAATAACAATACAAAATTTGAGAAATTAAATTCCCCTAATCATAACTGATTTTTAATTGTAATTAATTATTGTATTATTATGATAAAATAAAGCCGTATTTAGCATTACGAATAATAATAGAATATAAAAAACAGTCAAATTTTTTAAAAGAAATATTGACTGTTTTTGTTTTTTGATATATTATTGGGATGAAAATGACAAACGATAATTTGTTAAAAATAAAAAAATATTAGAACAAAGATATATATGAAAAAAAGGGGTTGAAAAGTGGAATGAAAAAGATAATTAATATTTCTATGTTTTTGATTACAATAGATTTTTTAAGAGTTATAGTCGGATTTGTAATAGAGAAAATGACAGGTTCTTCAGATAAGATTACTTTAGCTATAATTTATGGATTAACGGCATATATATTAGATATTCCAATGATTTATTATTTTATAAGGAATAATAAAAAGAAAAAATATTTTGTAACTAAAGAAAAAATGAATATAGGAAGTTTTATTGGATGTTTTGCACTAATGGCGTTAATTACGGCAATAATAGGTATAATATCTCTTGTATTTAAATTAAAAATAGAAAGTAACGACAATAGTATTTTACCTGATTATCCTACACTTTATGTTAATATGACTTTGTTTTCAACCATAATAATAGCACCTATTATAGAAGAGATGATATTTCGTGGCGTAATAATGAATGATTTAAAAGAATATGGGTATAAAACTGCAATAATAATAAACTCAGTATTATTTGGTTTGGCACATACAGAGATAGAAAAAGTTATAATAACAATTTTTTTAGGAATAATTTTTTCCTATGTTGCATATAGATATTCGTTAAGATATTCTGTTTTATTGCATATGGTGTGGAATTTGAATTCCAGTATGGGAAGTATATTCTATTATAATAAAATGCCTGATGAAATGATAATATGGTTTGTAGCTATTTTATCATTAGCGTTAATTGTAATTTCTATTTTTGGAATAATAAAAAAGAAATATATTATGATATTTTCCATATTCAGATTGAGCATAGAAGATAAGAAAAATATGACTTTATTCTTAAAGAATAATGCTATATTTCTTATTATGATATCAGTAATCTTTTTTACTAATTTCTATTTGTGGTATTTATAAATCGTGTGTGTCAGAATAAAAAAGGAAAGATTTAAAGAAAATAAAATAGATTGTGAATAGAATAGACTATAAATTTTTAAAAAACATAATGATTTTTTGAAAATTGAAAATAAAAGAAAATAATAAAAAATCAAATTATTTATTTATAATATATATCTATAATATAAAAAACCTATATTTTACATTAATACTTATTTCTGATAGAATAATTTTGTAAAAAATAAAGTAAATTACAAAGTAAGGAGAGAAGAATGTTTTTAACATCAATTTTAGTCATATTATTACTGATAATTATTATTCAAATTCTAGGACTCATAGTCGTGAAAAAATTACAATTTTCAGCCTTGAAAGTTTCCGAGAATGATTTTGAAATGAAATCGGTAATAAACAAAAAAGACTACTATTAAAAGATGTTAATGAGATAAAACCGAAAAAGTAATTTATAAATTACAAGCATAATTTCAACAAATTCTTGGAAAGTATAAAAATCTTAGTATAAAACTTTTAAGGCGATTTGAATAAGTCGCCTTTTGTTTTAGAAAAACCTTGTTTAAAAAATAAAAAATTACATAAAAATTTTTAGGAGAGTGAAATCAATGTCAAGAAGTAACAATTTAACTAAAGGAGCAGCAAGAGCTCCGCACAGGTCGCTGTTGAAAGGACTCGGATTTACGAGTGATGAAATGGAAAAACCTCTGATAGGTATAGCCAATTCATTTAATGAGATAATACCCGGGCATATTCATCTGAAAACACTGGTTCAGTATGTGAAAGACGGCATAAGAAATGCAGGAGGCGTACCTATGGAATTTAATACTATAGGTATATGCGACGGACTTGCGATGAACCATATAGGAATGAAATATTCCCTTGTAACGAGAAATATAATAGCAGACTCTATAGAAGCAACTGCAATGGCAACACCTTTTGACGCAATAGTATTTATGCCTAACTGTGATAAAGTAGTACCGGGAATGCTTATAGCAGCTGCGAGGCTCAATATACCGTCATTGTTTGTAAGTGGAGGAGCAATGCTGGCAGGAGTGTATAAAGGCAAGAAAGTCGGTTTGAGCAATGTTTTTGAAGCTGTAGGAGAATATGAGGCAGGGCTTATAACAAGAAAAGAATTGAATATAGTCGAAGATATGGCATGCCCTACGTGCGGGTCGTGTTCAGGAATGTATACTGCAAATACTATGAACTGTCTGACAGAGGCACTCGGAATGGGACTTCCCGGAAATGGGACGGTACCTGCGGTGTTTTCTGAAAGACTGAGACTGGCAAAAAAAGCGGGAATGCAGATAGTTCAAGTGTTGAAAAAGGATTTAAGACCTAAAGATATAATGACAAAGGAAGCATTTGAAAATGCAGTTGCAATGGATATGGCTCTTGGAGGGTCATCAAATACGGCATTACATCTTCCTGCGATAGCTCATGAAGCGGGAGTAAAACTGACACTTGATGATTTTAATGAAATAGCTAAGAAAACTCCACAGCTATGCAAACTCTCACCGTCAGGAGAATACTTTATAGAGGACCTTTACAGAGCGGGAGGAGTTACAGGAGTAATGAAAAGAATGCTCGAAAACGGGAGACTTCATGCAGATGCTAAAACGGTAGCATTACAGACACAGGGAGAACTCGCAAAAGAAGCCTTTATAAATGATGATGATGTAATAAGGCCGTGGGACAATCCTGCTTATGAAACGGGAGGAATAGCCGTACTTAAAGGAAATCTTGCAGTAGACGGAAGTGTGGTAAAAGAGGGTGCAGTTGATAGGGAAATGCTTGTTCATTCGGGACCTGCTAAAGTTTTCGATTGCGAGGAGGACGCTGTAGAAGCTATAAAAACAGGAAAGATAGTAGCAGGAGATGTAGTAGTGATAAGATATGAAGGTCCCAAAGGAGGACCGGGCATGAGAGAAATGCTTGCACCTACTGCGATGATAGCCGGAATGGGACTTGATAAGGACGTAGCCCTTATCACTGACGGAAGATTTTCGGGAGCTACAAGAGGAGCTTCCATAGGACATGTGTCGCCTGAAGCTGCTTCGGGAGGAACAATAGGAATAGTACAGGACGGAGATATAATAGAAATAGACATACCCGCAAGAAAACTAAATGTAAAGCTGTCAGATGAAGAAATAGCAAGAAGAAAATCCGAACTGAAACCTTATAAACCAAATTTAAAAGGTTATTTGAGAAAATACGCAATGCACGTATCATCAGCGGCTGAAGGTGCAATAGAAGTATTTGAAGATTAAGCCGATAAATTTAAAAATAGAAGTATATCTAATATATATGCATATAAGATATATGTGTAAGAATTACGGGACATATGGAATTTTACTTAAGAAAGTATAATTTTTAGAAAAAATAAATAAGAGATATGTAAGAGGTGAAGAGATGCATAAATTGTATGAATTTATGGAAGCAAGGGAAAGACTGGGAACTGTAATAGTAAAAACAAAACTGATACATAGCAGTGTATTTTCAGAAGAAACAGGAAATGAGGTCTATATAAAACCTGAAAATTTACAGAGAACAGGGTCCTTTAAAATAAGGGGGGCTTATAATAAAATATCGAAACTTACGGAAGAGGAGAAAAAAAAGGGAGTTATAGCCTCTTCAGCCGGAAATCATGCTCAAGGAGTGGCACTCGCAGCGCAGAAATTAGGGATAAAAGCTGTAATAGTAATGCCGAAACATACCCCTCTCATAAAAGTAGAAGCTACAAGGAAATACGGAGCAGAAGTAATCTTATCGGGAGAGGTCTATGATGAAGCATTTCAGAAAGCTAAAGAACTTCAGGAAAAAGAGGGATATATATTTATACACCCTTTTGATGATGAAGATGTGATAGAGGGACAGGGAACAATAGCCCTCGAAGTGCTGGAAGAATTACCTGATGCAGACATTATAATGGTGCCTCTCGGTGGGGGAGGACTGATTTCGGGTGTTGCAGCGGCGGCAAAAATGAAAAATCCGCAAATAAAAATAGTAGGGGTGGAACCTGAGGGAGCTGCCAGTGCATTGAAATCCATTGAAAAAGGAAAAGTTACCGAACTGAAAGAAGCCAGTACCATTGCAGACGGTGCAGCTGTAAAAAGGATAGGAAATATTGATTTTGATTATATAAAAAAGTATGTAGACGAGATTATAACAGTGTCGGATTATGAATTAATGGAAGCTTTTCTGCTTTTAGTTGAAAAACATAAAATTGTTGCTGAAAATGCGGGGATTTTATCTGTTGCAGGATTGAAAAAACTGAAAGAAAAAGGGAAAAAGATTATTTCCATACTAAGTGGTGGAAATATTGATGTTCTGACAATATCATCAATGATAAATAAAGGACTTGTAGTAAGAGGGAGAATATTTAAATTTTCAGTGGATTTGCCTGATAAACCGGGACAACTTGTAGCAGTATCCCAAATACTTGCTAAGGAAAATGCCAACGTAATAAGGCTTGATCACAATCAGTTTAAGAATCTTGACAGATTTCATGAAGTGGAGCTGCAAGTAACAGTCGAAACAAACGGAGAAGAGCATATAAAGAAAATAATAGAAAGTTTTAAAAAAGAAGGCTACGAAGTGAAAAGGCTAAATTCACAGGAAACGGTAGAAGAATAATGAATAAAATGAAACAGGAATAAACATCAGAAAAAAATAAAGTATAAGAATAAAGTATAAGAATAAAAATAAAAAAAGGAAGTAATATAATAAACATTTAACTGAAAGGTGGTTGAAAAAATGAGTACTGAAACGATTAGCGGTGCGAGAATTGTACTGGAATGTTTGCACAGACTGGGTGTAAAAGATATATTCGGATATCCGGGAGGTGCAGTAATTCCCATTTATGATGAAATTTATAAATACGATAAGATAAACCATTATTTTGCAAGGCATGAGCAAGGGGCAGCCCACGAAGCTGACGGATACGCGAGAGTATCAGGGAAAATTGGAGTATGTCTTGCCACATCAGGACCGGGAGCGACAAATCTTGTTACCGGAATAATGACAGCACATATGGATTCTATTCCCATGCTTGCCATAACAGGGCAAGTCAGTAGTTCCTTATTGGGAAAAGACGCATTTCAGGAAAGTGATATAGTAGGAATAACAGTACCTATAACAAAAATGAACTATCTAATACAGGATATAAAGGACTTACCGAGAATTATAAAAGAAGCATATTATATAGCAGTTACAGGAAGACCCGGACCGGTACTGATTGATATTCCGAGAGATATTCAATTACAGAAAATAACTTATCAGGAATTTGAAAAATTATATGAAAAAAAATTTAATCTTGAAGGGTATGACCCTACATATAAAGGACATCAAGGTCAGATAAAAAGAGCTTTAAAATTGATAAAGGAAGCTAAAAAACCGCTGATAATAGCGGGAGCGGGAATTCTGAAAGCAAAAGCTTCGGAAGATTTGAGGGAATTTGCAGAAAAGACGGATACTCCTGTTACAATGACACTGCTCGGATTGGGAACATTTTCGGGTAACCATGAATTATCACTCGGAATGCTGGGAATGCACGGAACGGTATATGCCAATTATGCTACTGATGAAGCAGACCTTATAATTGCCGCAGGAATAAGATTTGATGACAGAATTACGGGAAATCCCGAAAAATTCTGCCCTAAAGCAAAAATCATACATATAGATATTGACCCTGCCGAAATAGAAAAAAACAAAAGAGCAGATGTGCCTATAGTCGGAGATTTGAAAAATGTATTAACTGAGCTGAATAAGGAACTGGAGCAGTTAAAACATAAAGAGTGGGTGGATAAAATAAAAGAATGGAAAAAAGAATATCCTCTTGTATACAGGGAAGTTTCTCAAGATAAGCTCATTCCGCAGGAAGTATTAGAGGAGTTGAATAATATACTTAAAGGAGATGCAATAATTGTAACCGATGTAGGTCACCATCAGATGGGGGCTGCTCAATTTATCACTTATACAAATCCTGATACGATAGTAACGTCAGGCGGAGCGGGAACTATGGGATTTGGGCTTCCTGCCGCAATAGGTGCCCAAGTGGCAATGCCTCATAAAAAAGTCGTGCTTGTAGTTGGAGACGGCGGGTTTCAGATGACTTTTCAGGAACTTATGATGATAAAACAGTATAAACTTCCTGTAAAAGTGCTGATTATAAATAACTCATTCTTAGGAATGGTAAGACAGTGGCAGGAAATATTCAATGACAGAAGATATTCTTTTGTAAATCTGGATTACAATCCTGATTTTATAAAAATAGGTGAGGCATATGGAATTAAATCAGTGCAGCTGAAAACCAAGGAAGATTTGAAAAATAAGTTGAAAGACCTTATAAACAGTGATGAAGGTGTATTGATAGACTGTATAGTGGAAAAAGAAGAAAATGTATATCCGATGATACCTGCGGGGACAAGTGTAGCTCAAATGGTAGGCAAGAGAGGGGTGCTTGAAAATGAATAAGGAACATGAAATTCTTATAATTGCAAAAAATACTAATGGAATAGTTGCCAGAATAATGTCATTATTTAATAGAAGAGGTTATTTTGTAAATAAGATGACAGCAGGTGTAACAAATAAGGCAGGATATGCGAGACTCACGTTGACCGTGGACGGAGATGCAAAATCTCTTGACCAGATACAAAAACAGGTGTATAAAATAGTAGACGTAGTAAAAGTAAAAGTGTTTCCTGTTGAAAATGTGATAAGACGGGAGCTCATGCTCATAAAAGTAAAATCTGACAGCGAAACAAGGTCTCAGATAGTCCAGATAGCTGATATTTATAGGGGAAAAATATTAGATGTTTCGCCAACTTCCCTAATAATAGAGCTTACTGGAGATGTTCAGAAATTAAGAGGTTTTGTGGAAATAATGAGAAATTACGGAATACTGGAAATGGCAAAGACAGGAGTTACTGCAATGAGCAGGGGAGAAAAGATGTAGTTAGTGTTTATATTTTTAATTATTTTATACTATTTCCTATTTAAACAAAGGATATAAGTTAAAGCAGTTTTTTATAGAGTTCAATATAAATATCATAAAATCTTATTTCTGTTTTTAAAATGGGTTTAGCATCAAGTGTTGCTGAAAAGTATAAAAAACAAAAACGGAAAGGAATTGAGTAAAATGAAAATAAGTCAACATTGGGAAAAAGAAAAATATGAGAAAAATGCACGTTTTGTATCAACTTATGGAGAAGACCTGATTGAATGGTTAAATCCTCAAAAAGATGAGTATATCTTGGATTTAGGTTGTGGAGATGGAGTATTGACTAAGAAAATTACTGAATATGGGTGCAAAGTTTTAGGACTTGATGGAAGTCAGAAATTTGTTGAGGCGGCAAGAAAAATTGGAGTTGAGGCAGTACAGGGAGATGCACAGAATATGAAATTTGAAAATGAGTTTGATGCGATTTTTTCCAATGCGGCGCTACATTGGATGACTAATCCGGAGAAAGTAATGGAAGGAGTATCTCGAGCCTTGAAAAAAGGCGGACGTTTTATAGCCGAGACGGGTCGTAAAGGAAACGTGGAAAAAATAGAAAATGCTATTTTTGAAACTGTACAAAAACATAACTTGAAAGCTAAAAAATGCTGGTTTTTTCCAACTCCGGAAGAAAAAACGAAATTACTTGAAAAATATGGATTGAAAGTCAAAAGAATGATAAGTTTTCCCCGTCCTACTTTGCTTCCAACCGGGATAAAAGGATGGCTGCAAACTTTTTCTGCACCTGCTCTTGTAAACGTTCCGGTGGAAATGCATGAAAAACTGATTGATGAAATAACTGAAAAAGTTGAAAAAGAACTGGAAAGAAACGAAAATGGACAAATTTTGGCTGATTATGTCAGATTAAGATTTGAGGCTGTAAAAGAATAGATAATTTGAAAGGAAGATGAATTTGAAAACTATAGGATTAATAGGAGGAATGAGCTGGGAAAGCAGTATGACTTACTATAAAGTAATAAATGAAACTGTTAAGAACAAACTGGGAGGGCTTCATTCAGCAAAATGTATAATGTATAGTGTGGATTTTTATGAAATAGAAAAATGTCAGGCAGACGGAAATTGGGAAAAAAGCGGAGAAATCTTGGGAGAGGCTGCATATAATTTGGAAAAAGCGGGGGCAGATTTTATAGTTATCTGCACAAATACAATGCACAAGGTTATTAATCAGATTAAAGAGAGAATTTCCATTCCTATATTACACATTGCTGAAATGACAGCAGAAAAAATATTGGAAAAGAAAATGAAAAACATAGCATTACTTGGTACAAAATACACAATGGAGCAGGATTTTTATAAATCAAAACTTATTGAAAAGGGAATAAATGTTATAATTCCTGATAAAAATGATATAGAAATTATAAATAATGTAATATATGATGAACTTTGTCTTGGAATTATAAATCCTGAATCAAAGACAAAATATTTAGAAATTGTGAAAACTCTTAAACAGAAAGGAGCCGAGGGGATAATATTGGGCTGTACTGAAATCGGTCTTCTCATAAAAAGTGAGGATACCGATGTTCCGCTATTTGATACGGCACTCATTCATGCGGAACAGGCGGCAATCTATTCCATAAAAGATTATAAAAATGAAAATTAGGAAGAGTATTAACAGTTAATAAATAATCTGATATATAATAGAGAAAATATTTTTATTGGGAATGTAAGTTAGCATAAATTATATTGAATATTGCAAAATTGTGATAGAAGTTTAAGATTTGGTAAAAAATGAAAGGAGCTAAGTATGAAACAGATAAAAATATTTGATACGACATTGAGAGACGGAGAACAGACACCGAGAGTAAACCTTAATGCACAGGAAAAACTGAGGATTGCAAAACAGCTCGAAAGTCTGGGTGTGGATATAATAGAAGCGGGCTTTGCGGTGGCTTCTCCCGGAGATTTTGAGGCAGTGAAACTGATTGCCGAAAATGTAAATAACTCAATAGTAACAAGTCTGGCAAGAGCCGTAAAAAAAGATATAGAAACTGCGGCGGAAGCTCTGAAAAATGCAAAAAAACCAAGAATACATACGTTTATTGCAACTTCTCCGATACACAGGGAATATAAACTGAAAATGACAAAAGAGGAAATACTTGACAGAGTTAGGGAAATGGTAGCTTATGCAAAATCTTTCGTAAATGATGTTGAGTTTTCTTCGGAAGATGCTACAAGGACTGAAAAAGAATTTTTGGTGGAAGTGTATGAGGAAGCAATAAAGGCAGGGGCGACTACCCTTAATGTACCTGATACTGTAGGATACAGAACACCGAATGAAATGTCCGAGCTTATAAAATATTTGAGGGAAAATGTAAAAGGAATTGAGAATGTGGATATTTCCGTACACTGTCATGATGATTTAGGTTTGTCGGTAGCAAATTCAGTAGCTTCCATTCAGGCAGGAGCGACACAGATTGAGTGTACAGTAAATGGTCTCGGAGAAAGAGCGGGAAATACTTCTCTCGAAGAAATAGTAATGATTTTAAAGACGAGAAAAGATTTATTTGAGGAATATTATACAAATATCGATACAAAACAGATTTATCCTACAAGCAAATTGGTCAGTCTGCTGACGGGAATTTCTACACAGCCCAATAAAGCAATAGTCGGAGCAAATGCCTTTGCCCATGAGTCGGGAATTCATCAGCATGGAGTTTTGGCAAATCCTGAAACTTATGAAATTATGAAGCCTGAAACGGTAGGAAGAAACACTGACAGTCTGGTACTTGGAAAACATTCAGGAAAACACGCTTTTATTCAGAAATTAAGTTCATTAGGATTTAATCATATTGAGGAAAAGAAGATAGAAGATTTATTTTCCGAATTTAAAAAACTGGCAGATAAGAAAAAATATGTGTTAGATGAGGATATAATAGCATTGGTAGCAGGAGAAGCGGCAAAAATCGAGGGAAGAATAATATTAAATCATTTTGAAATTTCGAGAAAAGAGGGCAGAAAGCCAAAAGCCGAAGTAACTGTTACATTGGACGGAAAAACGGAAGTCAAGGAAGCTCTTGGAGACGGTCCTGTAGACGCTGCATATAATGCGATAAACTTGGCTGTAAATGATACATTTGTACTGGAAGAATACAAACTGGAGTCAATAACAGGAGATACCGACGCTCAGGCACAAGTAGTTGTAATTATTGAAAAAAACGGAAACAGATTTATCGGTAGAGGACAAAGTACGGATGTAGTAGAGGCAAGTATAGAGGCATATATAAATGGTATAAACAGATTATATAATAATTAATTTAAAATATTGGAGAACAAAAGATATGATAATGATGCAATATAAAATCAAACTTCCTAATGATTTTGATATGAATAATATTAGAAAAAGAGTAAAAGAAAATGGTTTTAAGACAGATAGATTTGAAGATTTGCTTTTTAAAGCGTATTTAATATCTGAAAAAAATAAAGAATATTCTCCATTATATATTTGGAAAAATAATAAAGGAATGAATAAATTTATATTTGATGGATTTTATGATAATATTTTAAATTCTTTTGGTTGGCAAACTATAAATATAGGGATACCATTACTACAAGAGTTTAAAGATAACTTTTCTAAAGCAAAATATTTATTGGAGATAGAAAGCGAA
>CALIJH010000176.1 GCA_938017765.1 uncultured Leptotrichia sp. | reverse complement strand
AAAATCAGGTTGGTATGCAGGAGCGGTAAATAACAGATTTAAATTTAAAGACATCGGAAAATCAAAAGAAAATCAAACAATGGTGAAAGCCGGAGTATACAAATCTGTACCGTTTGACCATAATAATAGCCTGAATTGGACAGTATCGGCAGAGGGATATATTACAAGACATGAAATGGATAGAAAATATCTTGTTGTTGATGAAATCTTTAATGCCAAAGCAAATTATAACAGCTATGGTGTTGCAGTGAAAAATGAAGTTTCAAAATCATTCAGAACAGGAGAAAATTTTGTAATAAGACCTTACAGCAGCTTGAAACTGGAATACGGCAGAATAGGAAAAATAAAAGAAAAATCAGGTGAAATGAGACTGGAAGTTAAAGCGGACGGATATTACTCAATCAAACCTGAAGCAGGAATAGAATTCAACTTTAAGAAAGCATTCGGTAGAGAAGCTACATTTACAGCAGGTTTAGGATTAGGCTATGAAACGGAATTAGGAAAAGTAGACAGCCTGAAAAATAAAGCTAAAGTAGCCGGAACTACGGCAGACTGGTACGATTTAAGAAGAGATAAGGAAGACAGAAGAGGAAACTTTAAGTCTGATTTGACTATCGGTCTGGATAACTCAAAATTCGGAGTAACGCTGAATGCAGGATATGATACTAAAGGTAAAAATGTAAGAGGAGGCTTAGGCTTCAGACTTATATACTAAGGATATAAAAGGGGACTATGAGGCTAAATATACTTTTTAATGTTATTACTCATACATAAAAAAGAAAAAAGAAACTATTCTGAAAATAGAAAAAATTTCTATTTTTAGGATAGTTTTTTTTAAAATATAATATTTCCAAGTTTCCGTTTCCCATTTTCGTCGTATGCATAAAGTGGAGTTTCTTTTAAAATATAACATTTCCAAGTTGAAAAATTTCAGCGGTTCTGTTATAATAACTCAATCGGAGAATAAAAATAAATAGAAGCGCCAGACCTTTTTCAATAAAAGGCGACGAGGGAAAAGAGTTATCGAAATAATCGGCGGATGCTCTTTAGGTTATCACAACCTCAACAGTATACAAAAGTTATGAGTAATCATAATAACAAAATTACTGTAGTGATTATTCTCCATAATTTTTTATATAAGGAGAGTAGACTATGTGCGGAATAGTAGGTTACATTGGGTCGCAAAACGCCCAAGATTTTGTATTAGACGGATTGGAAAAACTCGAATATAGAGGATATGATTCAGCCGGAATAGCTGTGAATACAGGGGATAAAAAATTTTCCATAGTAAAAAAAGTGGGAAGACTGAAAAATTTGGCTAATATACTGGATAAAGAGCCGTTAAAAGGAAC
This sequence comes from uncultured Leptotrichia sp., assembly GCA_938017765.1. GTDB lineage: Bacteria > Fusobacteriota > Fusobacteriia > Fusobacteriales > Leptotrichiaceae > Pseudoleptotrichia. Next base: position 2,583 of record CALIJH010000176.1, on the reverse strand, counting down.
AATGGCGATAGGTCATACAAGGTGGGCAACTCATGGAAAGCCCTCTGATGAAAATTCGCATCCTCATTTTAACAGAGATGAAACATTGGTTGTAGTTCATAACGGTATTATCGAAAATTATTTGGAGCTGAAAAAAGAGCTGATTGCAAAAGGATACAAGTTTAATTCGGAAACGGACACCGAAGTTGTAACTCATCTGCTGGATGAGCTTTATGAAGGGGATTTGCTTGAAGCCGTGAAAAAGCTGATAAAGATTATAAAAGGAGCTTATGCACTGGGAATTATGTCCGTGAATGAGCCTGACAGGATAATAGCAGTAAGAAAGGAAAGTCCTCTTATTATTGGACTTGGAAAAGGAGAAAACTATATAGCGTCGGATATACCTGCTATATTGAAATACACGAGAGATGTGTATTTGATTGAAAATAATGAAATAGTCGAAGTAAAAAAAGATTCTGTCAAAATTATGAATACCGAAGGACAGGAGATAGAAAGAGATATTACACATATTGAATGGGATATGGAAGCTGCCTCAAAAGGCGGATATGAATTTTTTATGGAAAAAGAAATTCATGAACAGCCCGAAGTATTGATTGAAACACTGAACAGCAGAGTGGATGAGAATAATAATATAAATTTTGATGACGCAGGACTTACAAAAGAATATTTACAAGGAATAAACAGTATTTATATTGTTGCTTGCGGAACGGCATATCACGCGGGATTGGTAGGAAAATTTATAATTGAAAAGAAAACGAGAGTAAAAGTGGACGTGGATATTGCTTCTGAATTCAGATACAGAAATCCTGTTGTCGACGATAAGACTCTTGTAATAGTATTAAGTCAGTCAGGAGAAACTCTTGATACGCTCGAGGCGTTAAAAGAGGCTAAGACAAATGGTGCGAGAGTTGTAGCTATAACAAATGTTGTGGGTTCATCAATAGCAAGGGAAGCGGATCACGTGATTTACACATGGGCAGGGCCTGAGATTGCTGTAGCTTCTACAAAGGCGTATACTACACAAATGATAATTCTTTATTTGCTGGCTATAGATATGGCTTATAAATTTGGAAAAATTAAAAGGGAAGAATACGAGCATAATATAAAATCTCTATACAGACTGAAAAAAGATATAAAAAAGATGTTGGAATATTCCGACAGGATAGAAGCAGTAGCTGACAGGATTAAAAATCAAACAAGTATGTTTTATTTAGGGAGAGGGCTTGATTATGTCATTGCTGTGGAAGGAGCTTTAAAATCAAAAGAAATTTCATATATTCATTCGGAAGCTTTTGCGTCAGGGGAACTGAAGCACGGAACGATAGCTTTGATTGAAGACGGCGTACCTGTGATAATTAATGTTACCCAGTCCGATTTATTTGAAAAATCGGTATCAAATATAAAAGAAGTTACTGCAAGGGGTGCCTATGTTATAGCTATCGCCAAAGAGGGAAATACACTAGTAGAAGAAGTAGCTGACGAAGTATTCTATATTTCTGATGTAGAAGATGACTATACAGGATTTCTTTCAATAATAATTCATCAGTTGTTGGCATATCATTTATCAAGGCTCAAAGGAAATGATGTCGATAAACCGAGAAATCTGGCTAAGTCGGTAACTGTGGAATAAAATAAAAAGTGTATTTATAATATTTTTATGTGTTTTAAATGCAGGAGCGTTGTATTTAGATTTATTTTATTCGCTGCTTATATTATTTAAAATTCCGAATGGTTTAATTTTAAAAAATAACGGTTCGGTAATAGTTTATAAAAAATCTGTTTAAAAAAATAGAAAAATAAGGTATAATATTAGTACATAAAAATGAAGTGATAAAAATAGGAGGGATATTTATGAATTTTGATGATTTAAAAAAAGGGGCAGAAGATACTTTACATAAAACAGTGGAAGGTGCAAAGGACTTGGCTGATAAGGCTATTGATAAAACAAAAGAATTTGCAGAAAGTGAAGTTGCTCAAAATATAAAGAAAGGGACTGAGGACGTTATAAATAAAACGGTTGAGGGAGCAAAAGATTTGGCTGATAAAGCTGTTGATGAGGCAAAAAAATTAGGAGACAGCAAAATAGTACAGGATATAAAAAAGGGAGCAGAAGACACTTTGAATAAAACAGTAGAAGGCGCAAAAGACTTAGCTGATAAAGTAACTGATAAATTTAAAAAATAAATTTATGTAAAAAATATCTGAAGTAAGACAAAATATAAAAAAGGGAGAAAAATTCATGGATTTATATGAAATATCCTTTTCAGAAGTAATCATAACTTTAGATATGCACCGTATCGAAAAACTTGAGATATTATAGTTAAATTTTTATGTTTGTAGATTTAAATTATCTCAAAATATACAAGATAGATTTAAAAGAGTAATTAGTATGAAATTTTGATATTGAGACTGTTTCAGAAAGAAAACTTAAAAATAATGTGAATAAATATATTTTTCATATATTTTGTTTTTATTTTTTCTTTTTTGAAACAGTCTCTTTTCATACTTTTTTCATACGGAAAATATTTTGAAAAAACATATTTACTTAAAGTAATATTTTTATTATAATATTAAAATAAGAAT
>CALIJH010000175.1 GCA_938017765.1 uncultured Leptotrichia sp. | reverse complement strand
AATTACATTATTATTATATTCCAAAAAAAAAAAATTAAAGGAAATTTTTCCCCTATTTTTTTGTATATTTCATATTTTTAATTTTTATATATCTCATACTTCTATTTTTTCAGTAAAATCAATATATTTAACTAATTTATATAAAATTTAAAACATTAAAAAATCCACTTTAGCATAAAGAAAATTCCCTTTTTTGAAATTTTTCTCCATTTTAAAGTAGATTTTAAATTTGAAATATTAATTTTATGTTTGAATAGTTATATTATTTATTAATAATTTATATTATACAATTTTATATTTATACTTTTATGTTGATTAGATATGTTTATATTGTATATATTCTTTACCTTTATCGGAAATCTTAAATATTCCACTATCAATGTATATAAATTTTCTTTCTTTGGCCCTTTCCAATATTTTGTTGAAAAATCTTTTATCCCATCTTAAATGATACTCCATTGTATCAATTCCGCATTCTTCTTTTTCACTTTCAGTATTGCTATGATTAAATATGTGAATTAACAATATCTTTGTCGAAAATTCAACTTTCTGCTTTTTCTTACGTCTGAAAGTTGAAATAAGTCCCTTTTTCGGTGAGATAATTAGCACAAAGATAAATATTACTCCTATTACTACGGCAATCATACCCGCGATAGAAACATCCCAGACAGTTGCGAAGAAAAAACCAAGTATACTTGATACCGCTCCTAAAATAATACTTAGAAATATCATCATTTTCAGTTTATTTGTAAGCATATAAGCCGTTATTGGAGGTCCTATCATAAAGGCAACAACTAATATCGAACCTACCGCTTCAAAAGAAGCAACTGATGTCATAGACACCAATGACATCAATATATAATGTATCAGCACGGGTTTCATTCCCAAAGTTGCAGCAAGAGCTTTATCAAAAGTAGATATTTTAAGTTCCTTAAAAAAGATTACAATAAATAACAGATTTATAATAAATATTGAAAAAGTTGAAACAAGACCTTTTGCAACCGTAATGCCAAATATTTTAGTCGTATTGAATGGGGTAAAAGCAAGTTCTCCAAGTAACACCGCATCTACATCAAGATGAATGTTTGAAGCATATTTTGAAATCAATATTACTGCGATACTGAATAATAAAGGAAATACTACTCCTATAGCAGAATCCTCCTTCATAAGTCTTGTTGAATTTAAAAGTTCTATAAGATAAACTGTCAGAACCCCGACTATTCCGGCTCCTACTATTAATAAAGGAGAACTTAAATCATGAACCATAAAGAAAGCAACTACAATTCCCAACAAAATAGTATGTGTTATTGCATCGGATATCATTGCCATACTTTTCAGGACAAGAAATGTCCCTAAAATAGAACATGAACTTGCAACACATATAGCAATAAGCTGTATTATCAATCCTGCACTCATGATTTCATTCCTCCTTTCATTTTACTAAGTTGTATTTTTTTATTCTCAAGTTGCTTTCTAAACATTTTTCTTTTCTTACTATTTATTAAAATTCTGGATAATATACCTCTTTTAGGAGAAAAAAGTATACTGAAAACTACTATCAGACTTATAACAAGAACAATAACCGGTCCTGTCGGTAAATTACTTTCCGTTATACTTATCAAAGTCCCTGTCAGACCTGCTATTCCGCCAAATATTCCTGATAAAATAACCATTACCGACAGCCTGTTCGTCCATTGTCTTGCAGCCACTGCCGGAGAGATAATCATTGCACTTATCAATATTACTCCTGCTGCCTGTATTCCTATTATTACCGTAATTACAATAAGAACTGAAATAAGAATTTCAATTTTTCTGCTTGGAAAACCCAAAGTTTTCGCAAATTCCGAATCGAATGTAACAATTTTAAATTCTTTCCAGAATAAAATTATAACTATCAGTAATATTATTCCCGTATATAGCATAAGCCTTACATCACGTTCTACAAAAGTGGACGCCTGACCGAAAATAAACTTATTAAGCCCTGATTTATTCGCACCGGGTAATTTATTCAAATATGAAAGCAAAACAAGTCCCAACCCAAAAAAGACCGATAATATAAATGCTAATGCACTATCAAACTTAATTTTAGTATAATTCTGAATAGTTTGTATTAACCCTATACATATTAATCCAATAGCTAAAGCACCTAAAAGAAGAATTTCCGTATTTTTTGAACGGATAATCAGAAAAGCCAGACATACTCCCGGTAACGAAGCATGAGAAACAGCATCTCCAAGTAAACTTTGTTTTCTTAAAACCGCAAAGCAACCGAGCATACCCGAAACCGAGCCTAAGAGCATACAACCTAATGCTATAGTTCTGAAAGTGTAATCACTTACAAGAAGACTAATTATATTCATACTAAGCCTCCTTTTCAGATAAAAATTTACTTTTATATGTCTTTTCTATATTTTCCTGAGTAAATGTTTCATCTACATGACCTGACGCTATGACTGATACGTTGATAAATGTTACGTAATCAAAGTAATTTTTCACTGTCTGCAAGTCATGATGAACTACCACCACCGTTTTCCCGTCATCTCTCAACTTTTTCAGTATATTTACTATTGATTTTTCAGTTTTACTGTCTACTCCTTGAAAAGGCTCATCCATAAAATATATATCTGCATCCTGTACTAAAGCTCTCGCAAGAAACACTCTCTGCTGCTGTCCGCCTGACAGCTGACTTATCTGTCTTTCGGAAAAATCGTCCATTTCTACTTTATGGATTGCTTCTTTCGTTTTCTCTTTGTCAATCTTTCCTACTCTTTTCAGCCAACCTACTTTTCCATATCTTCCCATTTCCACGACATCAAAAACAGTAGTGGGAAAATCCCAGTCTACACTCCCTCTTTGAGGAACATATGCTATTTTATTTCTTACTTTATTATACTTCTGACCATAGAAATATACTTCTCCTGTGGCAGGTTTTATTAAATTCAGCATTGCCTTTATCAATGTAGACTTACCGGCTCCATTAGGACCTACAATTGCCATTAACACTCCTTTTTTTATTTCCAGTTCTATATCCCATAAAACAGGATTTTCGCCGTAAGCAACTGTTAAATCTTCCACTTTGACAATGATTTCTCTTTTATTATTTTCTGATATATTATTGTTAGTCATTTTTTCCCCTTCTACTTCTAATTCTCATACAATTTTATAGAACTGTTTTTTTCATATAAATATTTTAAATTCGATTATTTTCTATTATATTATGTTCTATTTTTGTACTTATAATTCTGTATTTATAATATTTTTTAGATTATATTTTCTATCATATTTCAATATTAATAATATTAATAATATTCTAATACTTATTATTATTTTAATATATTTTTTTA
>CALIJH010000174.1 GCA_938017765.1 uncultured Leptotrichia sp. | reverse complement strand
ATATAAATCACTCCATTTCTTTAAATTCATTTAACCACAAATTACTTTGATTGTCAAACTTTTTTCGACTTTATTTATTATTTTGAATTCAGATTTTTATCGTATAGATTTATTAGACTAATCTTATCATAAATAATACATATTTTATTTATATAATTTATTATGCTATACTTCCTATACAAATAAATTATTTTCAATATATTTTAATAAATTTTAATATAGAAGGAGACAAAAAGATGAAAAAAATGTTGTTAATGATGTCATTACTGATGTTATTTGTTCTCAGCTGCGGTGCAAAAAATGAAGCAAAAGGAGCAAATGCAAATGGAGATGTAATTAAAATAGGGGTTATAGGACCGCTTACAGGGGAGGTAGCCCAATATGGAATAGCCGCTATTGACGGATTTAAACTCAAAGTCGATGAAATCAATGCTGCCGGAGGAATAAACGGCAAAAAAATAGAACTTATCATTCAGGACAGTAAAGGAGATGCACAGGAAGCAGTAAATATATTCAAAAAAATGGTTTCCCAAGATAAAGTAAATCTTGTAGTCGGAGAAATTATCTCATCTGCTTCACTTGCAGTTTCGGACTTGGCACAAAGTGCTAAAGTACCTATGATTACACCTACAGGTACTAACTTTGATATTACTAAAGGCAAAGATTATGTATTCAGAACTACATTTACTGACCCTTATCAGGGAGTTGTCATTGCCAAATATGCAAAAACAAAAGGAATAAAATCCGTTGCAATGCTTTCCAATACTTCAAGTGACTATGCTGTAGGATTGGCAGCAGCATTCAAAGAACAGGCTGCAAAAGAAGGTATAACAGTTATCGAAGAAAAATATACTAAAGATGATAAAGATTTCAAATCTATCCTCACAAAAATAAAAGCTCAAAACCCTGAAGCTATATTTATTCCTGATTATTATAATGTAATCGGTTTAATTCTTACTCAGGCTAATGAACTTGGATTGAAAACTCAATACTTGGGAGGAGACGGCTGGGACGGAATTCAGGAAAATTTTGCCGCTGCTGCTGAAGGTGCTGTTTTTGCAAGTCAGTATGCTCCTGATGATTCTTCCGATCTCGTACGTAATTTTATATCTGCATTTAAAACTAAATACAATAGAGAGCCTATCGTCTTTTCAGCTTTAGGATATGATACAGGTACAATACTTGAAGAAGCATTGAAAACTTCAAAAGACTTATCTCCTGCTTCAATAAGAGATGCTATTGCTGCAACAAATGCTTCCAACCTTATAACAGGAGCATTAAAATTTGATGCTGAAAGAAATCCTGAAAAAAAGGTTACATTCATAGAGGTTAAAGGCGGAAAATTAGTATTAAAAGAAAAACTTTAGTATCACACTATAATATCAGTCAGTATTTAAAAACACAGCTTGTAAAGAAGATAGTAATACTATCTTCTTTGCATTTTACTATTATTTATATAACAAGGAGTTCAAATGTTTAAAAATTTTATAGAACAGACAATTAACGGACTGCAAACCGGAAGTATTTATGCTCTGATAGCTTTAGGATATACAATGGTTTATGGTATCGTTAAGCTTATTAACTTTGCCCATGGAGATATATTAATGGTTGGAGCTTATGCAGTATTGGTGGCTATCTCAAACGGTATGCCTTTTTCAATTGCTCTCATACTATCAATTATTTTCTGTTCGATTTTAGGTGTTGTGATAGATTACTTTGCATACAGACCTATAAGAAATGCTCCCAGAATATCAGCTTTGATAACTGCCATAGGAGTCAGCTTTCTTCTTGAGAGTCTTGCACTTATAATATTTGGAGCTACTCCCAAAATTATTGATACTAATTTAATTCCTGTATTTTTATCACCTAAAATAAAAATAAATTTGGGCTTTGTAAATGTAAGTATGCTTACCATATTTGTAATCGTCATTACTATGATTTGTATGTTTATACTTAATTTATTTATCAGAAAGACTAAATTAGGAAAAGCTACAAGAGCGGTTTCCCAAGACACAGGTGCTGCAAAACTTATGGGAATAAATGTAAATCTTACTATTGCGATTACTTTTGCTATCGGTTCAGGATTGGGAGCTTTAGGAGGAGTGCTTTATGCTATTATGTATCCTACTATTGAACCATATATGGGAATGTTGCCGGGTTTAAAGGCTTTCATCGCCGCAGTATTTGGAGGAATTGGAAGTATTCCCGGAGCAATGGTCGGAGGTTATGTATTGGGCATTATTGAATCCTATACAAAAGGATATATTTCCTCTACATGGGCTAATCCTATCGTTTTCGGTGTATTAATTCTGATATTGATATTCAAGCCGAACGGATTATTCGGTAAAAATATGAAAGAGAAAGTTTAATTTAGGAGGAAAAAATGCAAGATACTAAACAAATCACTGAAAATGAAAACAGATGGAAAGATTTAAATTATTTCAATAAACTTAATATTAGAAATTATTCCCTGACATTTATATTTTTGATAGCCTTGTATTTCGTACTGTATTTCAGTTTTGACAGTAGCGACCCTTTCAATTATACAGGCGGAATATATATAAGCGTACTTATTTCAATTATTTTTTCTGTCAGTCTTAATATTGCAGTCGGTCTTATGGGACAGTTAAGTCTGGGACATGCAGGATTTATTGCGATAGGAGGATATACAGGAGCTATTGTTTCCAAAGCATTAAGCACGTACAGTCTTCCTTCTGTTCTACAGCTGCTCATTGCCACAGCTGCCGGGGGTATTTTAGCAGGAATATTTGGATTTTTAGTAGGCGGAAGCACACTAAGGCTAAGAGGGGATTATTTAGCAATTATTACTTTAGCTTTCGGAGAAATTATTAAATATGTTATTCAGAACATGGACTTTTTAGGAGGAGCAACAGGACTTAAAAGCATTCCTTCCATTAATACTTTTTCCAATGTTTATTTTATAACGGTTATTTCAGTAGTAATTATGACAATGATTATGACTTCGAGAAAAGGACGACAAGTCCTTTCAATCAGGGAAAATGAAATAGCTGCTGAAAATATAGGTATCAATATAAACAAGGTTAAGCTATACGGATTTACACTGTCTGCATTTTTTGCAGGCGTAGGTGGTTCATTATTTGCACACAATATAGGGACACTTACTCCTGATAAGTTTGGATTTATATTTTCAATAGAAATATTGGTTATGGTCGTATTTGGTGGCTTGGGAAGTATTACAGGAGCAGTCCTGTCGGCAATCCTGCTTACTCTTTTAAATGAGCAGCTAAGACAGGTTTCTCAATACAGATATTTAGTTTATGCTATAATACTTATAGTGCTTATGATTTTCAGACCTGACGGCGTATTTGGAAAAAAAGAGCTTACTATACCGAGATTTATAAATAAATATAAGAAAATTAGAAATAATTTAAGCAAAAAAAATAATATTTAAAATAATAATAATAAAAATAGGAGTAATAAAATGTCATTATTAAAAACGGCTAATTTAGGTATATCTTTTGGAGGTCTTAGGGCTGTAGATGATGTAAATATTGATATAAACGACGGTGAGCTGATAGGACTGATAGGCCCTAACGGTGCCGGTAAAACTACTATATTCAATTTACTGACAGGTGTCTATAAACCTACCGACGGAGATATATCTATTAATGGAACAAGTATAAATAAAAAATCTACTCCTCAGATAGTTTCTTTAGGAGTGGCAAGAACATTTCAGAATATCCGACTGTTTAAGAATCTGTCTGTTCTGGATAATGTAAAACTTGCTTTGAACAACAGTATGACTTATTCGACTTTAGACGCTATTTTCAGACTTCCTAAATATTGGAAAGAGGAAAAAAAAGTTACTGATAAGGCTCTTGATTTACTTGATATATTTGAAATGACGGAAATGGAAAATATAACTGCGGGAAATCTGTCTTATGGACAGCAGCGTAAATTAGAGATTGCAAGAGCATTGGCTACATCTCCTAAACTTCTTCTGCTTGATGAACCTGCCGCAGGTATGAATCCTAATGAAACTAAAGATTTGATGAATACCATAGGTTTTATAAGGGAAAAATTTAAAATTTCCATACTGTTGATAGAACATGATATGGATTTAGTTATGGGAATTTGTGAAAGATTGTATGTCCTTAATTTCGGAAAAATTATTGCTAAAGGATTACCTGAAGAAATTCAGAATAACAAAGAAGTTATCACAGCTTATTTGGGAGAATAACAGGATAATACAATAAATAATGAATTAGAGTAAATTAGGAGGACATTTGTGAATATTTTAAATGTAAATGATTTGAATATATATTATGGAGGAATTCACGCGATAAAAGGTATTTCTTTCAATATAAAAAAAGGAGAAATAGTCTCCCTTATCGGTGCGAACGGTGCGGGAAAAACTTCAACATTACATGCGGTTTCAGGATTAATACCTATAAAATCAGGAGAAATTTCTCTGAATGGTATAAATGTAACAAATATTGAGGCCCATAAACTTGTAAAACAGGGAATGGCTCATGTTCCTGAAGGAAGAAGAATATTTACGGAACTGACTGTTACTGAAAATCTTGAAATGGGTGCATATACAAGAAATGATAAGGATAGCGTAAAAAAAGATATGGAAAATCAGTTCAAACTTTTTCCGAGACTTGCCGAAAGGAAAAAACAGCTCGCTGGTACTATGAGCGGAGGGGAACAACAGATGCTCGCAATGGCGAGGGCTTTGATGTCAAGACCTGCACTTCTTTTACTTGATGAGCCTTCAATGGGTCTGGCTCCCTTGCTTGTACAGGAAATTTTTAAAATTATAGAAAAAATTAATAAAGAACACGGAGTTACAATACTTCTTGTAGAACAGAATGCAAATATGGCTCTTTCTATTGCCAATAGAGGTTATGTCCTTGAAACAGGGCAGATTATCCTTGAGGGAACAGGAAAAGAGCTTATAAC
>CALIJH010000173.1 GCA_938017765.1 uncultured Leptotrichia sp. | reverse complement strand
AGATGAGAAAATTAGTAGGCCATATTAATGATATAGAACCTGAATTTGAAAAATTGACTGATGAAGAATTGAAACATAAAACGGTAGAATTCAGAGAGAGGCTTGAAAAAGGTGAAACTCTTAATGATATACTTGTAGAGGCTTTCGCAACAGTAAGAGAAGCGGCAAAAAGAATTACAGGAATGAGGGCATACGATGTACAGTTAATCGGAGGAATGATTTTACATAACGGAAGAATAGCAGAAATGAAAACAGGAGAAGGAAAAACTCTGATGTCAACATTACCTATTTATCTAAATGCTCTTACAGGTAAAGGAGTCCATGTTGTAACGGTCAATGATTATCTGGCAAAAAGGGATAGGGATACTATGGGGGAAATCTATGATTTTCTTGGACTTACTTCGGGAGTAATTATCGCAAATATAACTAACGAACAGAGAAAAAGAGCATATAATGCCGATATAACTTATGGTACAAACAATGAATTCGGTTTTGACTATCTGAGAGATAATATGGTAGGTGAATTGGAAGATAAAGTTCAAAGAGGTCATAACTACGCCATTGTCGATGAGATAGATTCGATATTGATAGATGAGGCAAGAACTCCGTTGATTATTTCAGGAGCGGCAGAAGAAACTACAGAATGGTATAATACATTTGCAGATGTTGCTGCAAGATTGAAAAGAAGTTATAAGACAGAAGAAATAAAAGATAAGAAAAATACAGTAATTCCCGATGAGGACTGGGAAGATTATGAAGTAGATGAAAAATCTCATACAGTAACAATTACTGATAAAGGTATAAAAAATGTAGAAAAAATATTAAAAATCGATAATCTGTACTCTCCTGAAAACGTGGAATTAACACATTTTCTGACACAGGCATTGAAAGCAAAGGAATTGTTTAAGCTTGATAGAGATTATATTATAAATGATGACGGAGAAGTAATTATCGTAGATGAATTTACAGGTAGACTTATGGAAGGAAGAAGATACTCTGACGGACTTCATCAGGCTATAGAAGCTAAGGAAAAACTTGAAGTGGCAGGAGAAAACCAGACCCTTGCGACGATTACTTTACAGAATTATTTTAGAATGTATAATAAGTTGTCTGGAATGACAGGAACTGCAAAAACAGAAGAAGACGAATTCAAGCAGATTTATAAACTTAGAGTTATAGAAGTTCCTACTAATAAACCTGTTATAAGAAAGGACTTGGCAGATGTAATATATATGACAAAGGCTGCAAAATACAGAGCAGTTGCCAGAAAGATAAAAGAGCTTTATACTAAAGGACAGCCTGTCCTTGTAGGTACTGCTTCTATAGAACACTCGGAAGATGTATCGGCATTGCTGAAAAAAGAAAAAATTCCTCATGAAATACTGAATGCAAAACACCACGCAAGAGAAGCGGAAATAATTGCTCAGGCCGGAAGATATAAAACAGTTACAATTGCTACAAATATGGCAGGTAGAGGTACTGACATAAAGCTTGGAGGAGATCCCGAATCATTTGCGTTGAAAGTAGCGGAAAAAGGTACTGAAGAATACAAAGAAGCTTATAATACATATGCAAGAGACTGTGAAGAGGACAGGAAAAAAGTTCTTGAAGCGGGAGGATTATTTATTTTAGGAACAGAAAGACATGAAAGCAGACGTATAGATAATCAGCTTAGAGGACGTGCAGGGAGACAGGGAGACCCGGGAACATCAGAATTTTATTTGTCTGCCGAAGATGATTTGATGAGACTGTTCGGCGGTGATAGACTGAAATCTATGATGAAATTCTTAAAATTAGATGAAGATGAGGAAATAAGACACAAACAGATAACAAAAGTAGTTGAAAATGCTCAAAAAAGAATAGAAAGCAGAAACTTTTCATCAAGAAAAAGTCTTATTGAATATGATGATGTGAATAATAAACAGAGAGAAGTAATTTATACTCAAAGGGATCAGGTTCTAAAAAATGAAGAACTGAAAGAACTTATACTGAGTATGATGAGAGAAACAGTTGAAGAAACTGTAAGTACTTCATTAATGGCAGATACTATAGAAGAGCATGATATAAAAGTTCTCGAAGATAAATTTAGAGAAATATTTGATTATGAATTACCTGAAAACCTTAAAAATCAAAACAGAGAAGAAATAATAGAAGCTGTCAATAAAGATTTGACGGACAGATATAATATGAAAGAACAGTTAATCGGAGAGGAAACATTCAGAAGAATAGAAAGATATATAATGCTCGAAGTATTAGACCAGAAATGGAGACAGCATTTAAAAGACCTTACTGAATTGAGAGAAGGAATAAGATTGAGATCTTATGGGCAGAGAAATCCTATCCATGATTATAAAATAGTCGCATTTGACATCTATAATGAAATGATTGACGCAATAAAAAGAGAAACAAGTTCCTTTATATTGAAATTAAGAGTAAAGGGAGAAGAAGAAACTGAAAATTTCAAACGTGAAGAAGTTTCCAATGTCAGATATGAACATAGTAATTTAGATGAAAATGACGGAGAAATTACAGAAGCTGATAGACTGGAAATTAAAGAGGCTGAAAAACAGTTATCAAGAAGAGAAAGAAGAGAGCTTGAGAGAAAGAATAAAAAATAGGTTTAATAAAAAAATTGATAATTTTATCAATTTTTTTATTATTTTAAGATATTAGAAACGAGGATTTTAAATGGTATAATGATGTATTTGTAAAATTTGACAAAATATATCCCTATATTATATAATAAATTAATAAAAATATAAAAATAAGGGAGTGTTTATTATGCCGGAGGATATGGAAAAAATAATGAATTTAGATGATCAGAAAAAAGAAGTAAAAGATATCAGTATAAATGATTTAAGGGAAAAAGTAGTAAAAAATGCAAAAGAAATATTAAGTAAGAAGAAGGGAAAAAATTATATATATGGTGCAAAAGGACCTGAATATTTTGATTGCTCAGGACTTACATATTATGTATATAAAATGTCAGGATTAAAAATTCCTGAAGGTTCATATCATCAGTCAAAATATGTAGGATATGGTTTAAAAAAAGAAGAATTAAAGCCTGGAGATTTAATTTTCTTTAATACGACAGGAAAAGGAGTTTCTCATGTCGGAATATATATAGGAGGAGACCAATTTATTGATTCAGGTGGCGGAAAGAAAAATAATAAAAATAACAAAGGAGAAGGAGTCAGAATTTCAAATCTGAATGATAAAAAATGGAAAGGAAAATTTTTAGGGGGTGCTTCTCTTGAAAAAATTGCAATTGAGAATAAAATACCTTTAAAAAACGAAGAAATTTCAAAAAATATAAAAAAAGAATATAAAAGAGAATTTGAACCTTCTGAAAATACACTATTTAGTGCAACAGAAAAAGAAGATAAAAAAGAAGTTTCTACAGTAAGTACAAGAAGAAATCTTGCAGAAGTAAAAGCTGAAATGATGAATAAAATAAAAGAAGAAAAAAATGAGAATAAAACAGAAAATGATAAAAAGACAAAAATTAATATAAGATAAAAGATATAAATATTAGTATTTAGTGTAAAATAGACAAATTTTATAAGATAAATAAATTTTAGATAAAATATATTATTCAAAAAATGGAGTAAAAAATGAAAAGAAAAATATTAATAAAAAAGTTTCTTTTATTAGTAATGATAATGATAACTAATATAACTTTTACAACTGCAAGTCAAGTAGAAATTACAAAAAATAAGAAAATCAATAAAACAAAAACAGTCTTGGAAAACAACAGCAAAATGGATATAAGTTATTATTCTGAGAATGAAATAAGAACCGAACTGAAAAAAGCAGGAGTAAACAGTAAATCAATAGAAGCATTTATTATTGCCAATAATAATTCAATAAAAAAAAATATTGATATAGAGCAGGTGAAAAAAGAGTTTTTAAAAGCTATAGAACTTGATAACAAAAATTATTTAGCATTAGATGCCATAGGACGTATTATTGTACTGTATTCTAAGGATAATGCAAAAAACTCTTACTTTGAAGCAATAAAGTATTTCGAAAAAGCATTAAAAATAAATCCTAAGTTTGAAAATGCTTACAAACATTTAATTTGGATGTACTATAATTTATCCATAGATGAAGAAGATAACAAAAAACTGAATGATTTTCTTGAAAAACGAAAAGCTTTCTCCGAACAATTGATAAAGCTGTTTCCTGAAAAGCCTGAAGGATATGATAGTCTTTATGGTTATTATAGTGATAAGGAAGATTATGATAAAGCTATGACTATAATAAAAAAAGCAATAGAGCTGTATTTTAAAACAAAAGCTAAGTATTATTATTATGAATTGGGAGACGATATCCATTCATCTGAATATGAATATACAAATGAACATTCAGGGAATATACTTGAATTTCATCTTCTTGAAATTTACATGGATAAAGGTGATGATAAAAAAACTTTTGATTATTTCTTTAAACTGTATGAGAAAAAAAGAAAGAAACCTGACACATATTCAGGATTAAAATCGGACTTTGCTGCAAGAATAAAAGATTTAAATGAAAAGTATAAAAATAAGGATAAAAAATTATATCAAGAAAATCTTAAGAGATTTAAAGCTTTAGGAATAAAATTGGATAATGATTAAAAAGTATTTTGAAAAATTTATAAATATATTTTCCTTAATTTTATTATTTGTGAGGTTTTTCTATTTGGAAATCATGTTTACTTGATTGGACAGATAAAAAACTTCACAAAATTTCTTGACAAATGCTGAGTTATTTATTATAATAGCTTGTATTGTAATTTATTTTAAGAGCATATTCATAATAATGCTTATTATATACCAAAATTATTGGAAAGGAGTCGATAATAATGGCAGTACCTAAGAAAAGAACTTCTAAAGCAAAAAGAAACATGAGAAGAGCACACGATTCAATCAAAGCACCTAATATAATAGTTGAAGCTGACGGAACAGTGAGAAGACCTCATAGATTAAATCTTGAAACTGGAGTATATAGAGGCAGACAAGTATTACAAGCTGACAATTCTGCAACTGATTCTGAATAAAATTAAGCAAGATAAAAAGAGTCTTGCTTTTTTTATTTAAAAATTAAAAAGAAATTTTATAAATTGTAATTTTTAACATTTTATGATAAACTTCATACATAATAAATTTAAAAAATTATTTTGAAAAAATATTATTAATTAAATAAATAATCGAGGTGAATAAATGAAAATAGGAATATTGGGAACAGGTTCTTATTTACCTGAAAAAGTGTTGACTAATGATGATTTGTCAAAAATGGTTGATACTAATGATGAATGGATAAGAACTCGGACAGGAATACAGGAAAGAAGAATTGTAGCCGAAAATGAAGCGACGTCTGATTTGGCATACAGGGCTGCTGAAAAAGCCATAGAAGACGCAGGAATAGACAGGAATGAAATAGAGCTTGTAATAGTAGCCACTATGACGGCTGACCATGCTACTCCTTCTACAGCTGCCATAGTTCAGGATAAATTAGGTATCAGAGCATCAGCATTTGATTTATCTGCTGCATGTACAGGATTTATATATGCTTATACAACAGGATATAGTTTTATCAAAGCGGGGATATATAAAAAAGTTCTTGTAATAGGAGCAGAATCAATGTCCAGAGTTGTTGACTGGGAAGACAGAGGTACATGTATCTTATTTGGAGACGGAGCGGGTGCAGTGGTACTTGGTGAAGTTGAAAGTGGAGGATTTATAAGCTCACATCTTGTAGCTGACGGTTCGGGAGCCTGCGAGCTTATAGTACCTGCCGGCGGGTCAAGGAAACCTGCAAATATTGAGGCAATTCAAAATAAAGAAATATATATGCAGATGAATGGAAGAGAAATTTTTAAATTTGCTGTAAAAGTATTTCCTGAAACTGTTGAAAACGTATTGAAACAGGGAAACATAACTCCTGATGATGTGGATTTATTCATACCTCATCAGGCAAATGTAAGAATTATCGAATCAATAGCTAAAAGATTTAAACAACCTATGGATAAATTTTTTGTAAATCTTCAGAAATATGGAAATACTTCAGGAGCTTCGGTACCTATCGCCATAGATGAAGCAAACAAAGAAGGAAAACTGAAAAAAGGAGACAAAATAGTAATAGTAGGATTTGGCGGTGGACTGACTTACGGTTCGATATT
>CALIJH010000172.1 GCA_938017765.1 uncultured Leptotrichia sp. | reverse complement strand
TATAAATCCGCCATTATCAAGGGTAGGAATGACTGAAAGCGAAGCTGTTGCCAAAGGATATGAAGTAAAAACAGGAAAAATTGAAGCAATGGCAATCCCGAAAGCAAAAATAGAAGGTGTAACGGACGGACTGCTAAAAACGGTGATAGACGCAAAAACAGATAAAATACTGGGCTGTACATTGTTATGCAACACTTCCCATGAGATGATAAACGTTGTGGCTGCGGCAATGAAAGCTGAACAGAAATATACATTCCTGAAAGATATGATATTTACACATCCTACAATGAGTGAAGCATTAAATGATCTGTTTGGCAGTGTGAAATAGTATTTGAAAAATAATATCAAAATAGAAATCATATAAAAATCGTAAAATAAAAACCATAAAATGAAAAGCACTTTTTTAGAAAGTGCTTTTTTTATTATTATTGAATAAAAATGAAAATGACGGTATAATACAAAAAATTTTAAATAAAAAATTTGTAAAAATGAAAAACTCTCATTTTATTTTAATCTAATTCATGTATTATAAAAACATATTCGAAATTTCGAAAATCGAAACAAAGAGAACTAAAAAAATCTAAATATTTCGCTATCTTATTCTTAGTAATAGAGAAAAAATCATATCATAGACTTTCAAAAGTAAATATTTTCATTATCTAATTATTATTAATAAGGGAGAAAATATATGGTGAAAAAATAATAAATTAAAAAGGAGGAAGCTATATGCTGAAAATTAATAAATTAGGAGGATTTCTGATTTTTATGCTTCTGGGAATTGTATTCATTTCCTGCGGAAAACCAAAAGACATAATAGACAAGGGGTATATATTAAAAGTGGGTGTATCCGATGAGATTGATAAGGAATTTGCCGGAAAAATGGAGCATTCTCCCACTTATACTGTCTTCGAAGCAACTGAATATAAGGACAGTAATATTATGGTGCAGAATCTCAAAAATGGAACAGTTAAAGCAATCCTTTCGCCTATGCTGTCGTTAGGAAATTCTGATTACGGCTATTATCCTGTCTATGTGGATAACAAAAATTATGAAACTGTATATCTCATATACAGAAAGGATATTCCCGATTTTTTGAAAAACAGCTTTGAAAAAGGGGACGGCTTTATGTTAAATAATATGGAAAAATATTCTAAAGAAAAATATAAAGACAGATTTTCATTTTTTAGTAATATTGAAGATTTTGAGAAAAAAATAATGGCTAATGAATGGACACTTGTGAATATTGCAGGACTTGAACTTAAAAACAGTAAAATTTCAATAAAACTTGATAAAGGAAATGTTGTCATAACAGGAAAAAACGGGAAAAAATATTCGGGAAAATATTTCCTGAAAAATCACAGAATTTCTTTTGAAATAGATAATTTGAGTAATCTGCTGAAAAAAGGAAGCGGACTGAACGACAGGGATAAAGATTTTTTAGATGATTTAAGCAATGCCGATGTAATAACGCTTATGGATAACGAGCAGACTCTCTATATCGGAGTTCCTGAGAGTAATCTTGTATTTAAAAAAGTATCAAAAAATAAATAGAAAATAAAAAGCTCTAATGTTCCTTTAATCTAATTGGTGTACTATTAAATTGTAAAGTAAAAATAACCTGTCTAATAATATTTATTTTTAAACTATATCATCGGCAAAGGTTCGTTCTAAATGCCTTTCTGTCAGGAATAAATATACAGTTTTTAGACAGGTTTAATAAAATTAGAAAAAATTTCAGGAGAAGAAATTATGAAAGTTAAGCAAATAAAAAAAATATTTTTAATAGTAATAGTAGCATTAAATTTTGGAATTTCAAATCAGGCTTATGGTTTTTTTATTGATTATAATGCACAATGGCTGGCTAATCAAGGGCTCGAAAATGCAAAAGAACAGGAAAAAAGGAATAGAGAAAGATATGAGGAAATGTATGGAGAAAGCGAATCTAATAATTTTATGTTTTTATTATCTTCAATTATATTTCTTGCAACCGGATTTTATATCTATGAAAAGAAAAGAAAAAAGTAAAGTAAAAATTATCATTTTATTTTAATCTATATTACATATCATAAAATTGAAAAATAACTGATTAATTAGTGTTTGAATAAGGAGGAAAAATGAAAAAAATATTTTTTGGAAGGCTGTATTTTATTCATCTGCT
>CALIJH010000171.1 GCA_938017765.1 uncultured Leptotrichia sp. | reverse complement strand
TAAATACTGTGGTTATGTATTTATTTTTACTGATGTTTATGCTTGTAATAATATATACTTATTACAAATCTTCTTTTTCAATAATTACCATAAAGTCCTTATATGGATATGAGTTTTGGCAAATTTATAAACGGTTTATTTTGGGGAATTTGTTTATAAATTTAGCTATATTGCTTTTGATGAGCTTTATATATAAAAAGATATCATTATATATGTTTATCATTATAGTTTTGATGTCAATTGTAGATTATTTTCTTTCTAAGCTTGTAAGTACATTTTTGATTGTAAAGGGTGAGCTTAAGCTTATAAGAAGTGAATATTGATATATAAAGAATATGCAAAGTGTCGTTTTTTATAATTTGAAAGGACTGGATGCTAATAATGATACAACTGTTAAATATTAATAAGAGATTTGGTGACAAGGCGGTTTTGTCAAATGTGTCTTTATCCATAAATAAAAATGAGTTTGTGTGTATTACGGGAGAAAGCGGTGTCGGAAAAACCACTTTATTAAATATCATAGGCTTAATTGAAAAACCGGATAGCGGCGAATTAATTTTAAATGAAAAAGATATTGACTATTTAAAAGATGTATTTAAAGCTTTTGAAGAAAAAGAGGGAATTATTGTAAAAGATGATGTTTCAAAAAATGTTTACCCTATGCCTATCGAGGCGGCAGATACTGATGAAGTGTATGTAGGAAGAATAAGACGGGATGAATCTGTAGAAAATGGGCTGAATTTATGGGTAGTAGCTGATAATATAAGAAAAGGAGCAGCTACAAATACAATTCAGATAGCTGAAACACTAATAAAAAAAGGAGTTATATAATTGAAATTAAATAAAATAAATACAATAAAAAATAAAATATTTATGCTGTTAATATTTTTAGCTGTATTTATTTGCGGATACGCTGAAAATAATGAGCTGAAAGTAGGTATGGAGTGCGGTTATGCCCCTTTTAACTGGTTTCAGAACAATGGTAAAAACGGAGCAGTAAAAATTGAAAACGGTTATTGTGGCGGTTATGACGTAGAAATAGCAAAACTGATAGCAAAAGGATTGGACAAAAAATTAGTCATAGTCAAATCTGAATGGGATGCATTATTAGGGCCTGCACTGACCTCGGGGAAAGTCGATATAGTAATAGCAGGAATGTCTCCTACTCCCGAGAGAAAACAGAGTTTATTATTTACAAATCCCTATTATGAATCTGATTTAGTAGTAGTAGTAAAAAAAGACAGTAAATATGCTGCTGCCAAATCCATTGAAGATTTTGAAGGAGCAAGAATAACAGGACAGTTGAGTACACTTCACTATAATGTAATAGACCAGATGAAAGGTGTGAATAAACAGCCTGCAATGGAAAATTTTCCTTCGATGATAGTAGCTTTGAATTCAGGGAAAGTAGACGGGTATGTTTCAGAGAGACCCGGAGCAATGGCGGCAGCGATGTCAAATCCCGGACTTACTTTCGTAAGTTTTGAAGACGGAAAGGGTTTTAAATACGAGAAATCCGAGCTGGATGTAGCGGTAGGAGTAAAAAAAGGTAACGAAGAACTGGTGAACAAAATAAATAAGATTTTGGCAGGAATATCATCAGAAGAAAGAAAACAGATTATGGAAACAGCAATAAAAAATCAGCCTGAAACAGGAGAAGCAGGACAGAGAACATTTTTCGACTGGGTTTCTTTCTTTGTTGTAAATAACTGGCAAGCATTTTTGCAAGGAACAGTAACGACTCTTGTAGTTTCCCTTACAGGGACAATAGTAGGATTTATAATAGGCTTGGGAGTAACATTAATAAAAAATGTAAATATTGATGAGAGAACTCCTGTGCTGAAAAAAATAGGTCTGAAAATATTAAAT
>CALIJH010000170.1 GCA_938017765.1 uncultured Leptotrichia sp. | reverse complement strand
GATATGATACAAAAGGTAAAAATGTAAGAGGAGGATTAGGATTTAGACTTATATACTAATTTAAATAGTCGATGTTAGAAAAATGAAACATTTACAAAATTACTAACTCTAATCTGAAATTTAACCATATGTAAAATCCAAAAAGTAAAAAATAAATTTTCAACGTTGTATATATTCTAAAATATGACTTGAAAACAAAAATAAAAAGTCAACAGATAAAAAAATTATTCTGTTGGCTTTTTTCATTTTTGTTTTTATGCTATAATCTAAGATGAAAATAAAAAAAGAGGTGTTTAATGATGAAGATAAAACATATAGAAAACGAAGGATTTTTTATATACGACGAAAAAGGGGAAATGATAGCAGAAATGACATACAGAAAAGACGGGGCTAACTTAATTTTCAATCACACTTATGTATCTCCTCTGCTTAGAGGACAGGGAATTGCAGATAAACTGTTTCAGGCGGGAATAGAGTTTGCCGAAAACAATAATTATAAAATAATCCCCGTATGCAGTTATATTGTTAAAAAATTTGAAAGCGGGAAATACGATTATATAAAAGGATAATGGATTTAATGAAAAGACACGGAAAAGAAAGGCTGAAATGAGCTTATTTATATTAAAAATAATAGGAATAATGACGATGTTCACAGACCATTGGTATCACATCATAGGAGGTCCTGAAATATTGAATATCATAGGAAGAACGGCTTTTCCCATATTTGCATTTTCATTAAGTGAGGGATATGCCCATACCCGAAATTTGAAAAAATATCTGGTGAGACTGTTCCTATTTGCGATAGTAATGCAAATTCCTGAAATGATTTTTAATCTGAATTATCCTATGAATATATTTTTTACTCTATTTACAGGACTTCTAATTATATCCATATATCATTCGGACAAGATAAATATTTTTATAAAAACGGTATTTATTACAGTTTTATGCTATATTGCTCACAGACTGGAATTTGACTACGGAATTTACGGCATTTTGACAATAATGATATTCCATTTTTTTAGGAATGACAAAATTAAAATAGCTATGAGCTTCCTGCTTTTAAATTTGATAAATTACACGGATATATTTAATATGGCACATAACCAGATTTATTCCGTTTTTGCATTAATTCCGATATTCCTGTATAATGGACGGAAAGGGAGAAATATGAAATATTTATTTTATCTTTTCTATCCGTTACATTTTATAATACTTGAGATGATAAAATATACTATCGAACGATATTTTTAGGAGAAAATATGACAAAAAAAGAAAGATTTAATCTGATATTTCCCATATTGCAGAAAAAATACGGGAAACCAAAGTGTGCATTGGATTATGAAACTCCCTATCAACTTATGATAGCGGTCATATTATCTGCCCAGTGTACTGACGCAAGAGTAAATATAGTAAGCAAAGAATTGTTTAAAAAAGTCAAGACTCCTGAAGACATTCATAATATGAGTCTAAAAACACTTGAAAATTATATAAAATCTACAGGATTTTTCAGGAATAAGGCTAAAAATATAAAACTCAATGCCGAGCAGCTTTTAAATGAATATAACGGAGAAATACCGAAAACAATGGAAGAGTTGATAAAATTGGCAGGAGTTGGAAGAAAGACTGCAAATGTTATTCTTGGAGAAATTTGGGGAATAAGAGAGGGAATTGTAGTAGATACCCATGTGAAAAGACTTTCCAAGAGAATGGGACTTACAAAAAGCGACAATCCTGAAATAATTGAGAGAGAGCTGATGAAAATAGTTCCTAAAAAATACTGGTATGAATTTTCTCATTATCTTATCTTATATGGAAGAGAAGTTTCTACGGCTATAAATCCCAAATGTGATATTTGTGTAATAAATAAATATTTTAACTACTGTGAAAAAGAGAAAGCTGAAAAAGAAAGAAAAAAGGCAGCTAAAAAGAAATAAAATCGGAAAGGCAGAAAAATGTTGAAAAAAACTTTAAAAATATTATTATTGTTAAGTTTGTTTGCTCTGTTGGTATATGGAGAAGGAAATAATGGAGGCAGTAACAACGACGATATAGGTAACATAATAAAAAGCAGTAATCAGGAAAATTTTCAATCGGAAAAAGAGAGAAAAAGACAGGAAAAGGAAAGAAAGAAACAGGAAAGAGAAGAAAAGAAAAGATTGAAAAAAGAAGAAAGGGAAAGAAAAAAAAGAGAAAAACTGGGGATATATCTGCCTGATGATCATAGTGAAGAACAGATAAATAATACAGATAACGAAAAGAATAACATTGTAAAAGATAACGATATAAAGTCAAAAACAAATAATACAAATAATCAGAATAATCTCAATAATAATCAAAAACAGAATTCAAACGGAACAGGAATAAAAAATAATCAGAACACGGATACCAATGTAAATAATGATATGCCTGAAAATATAAACGAAGATATTTCAAAAATACTGGAAGAAAATAGAAAAAAAGAAGAACAGCAGACACCTAAAATAGACAAAAGAAAGCCTGTTGTTCAGGCTATTGACAGGGAAAAAGAGGGAGCTACGGATTATAAAGACAAGCTTTTGAAATATATAGCCCTGAAAGACGGAAAGGTTCTGAAAAAGGAGTTTGAAACACAAAGACATCCTATCGCTTCATTAACAAAGGTCATGAATATTCTTGTGGCACTTGATGAGGTGGACAAAGGAAATATAAGTCTTGATGATAAAGTATGTTTTACTCCTCATACTGCAAATGTAGGAGGAAGCTGGTTAAATGTCAAGATAGGGGAATGTTATCTGCTAAGAGATTTGTTGAGATCCGAAATAATATATTCTGCCAATAATTCCGCATATTTAGTGGCTTATCATGTAGGAAAGGGAGATATAGACTATTTTGTAAAACTGATGAATCAAAAAGCAAAAGAGTTGGGAATGAATGATACTGAATTCCATACACCGGCAGGGCTTCCAACATCAATGACAGGAAAAGGAATGGACGTTTCCACTGCCTATGATATGTACCTTATGGGTAAAAAAGCCATAGAAGATAAAAGAATAAGAGAATGGGCAAGTGAGCCTGAACTTGTTCTTATAAATTCTTCGGGAGAGCAGGTTGTTTATAGAAGCCGAAATGATCTTTTAGGTAAATATGGAATTTTTGGTTTGAAAACAGGATTTCACGTTCAGGCGGGATACAATATAATAGTTGCAAGTAAAATGGGCAATGTTGAAATAATATCAGTAGTTTTGGGACATAAAACTCATAATCAGAGAACAAGAGACCAGTTGGGAGAATTTTCGGAAATAAAGAAAGAACTTAAGACAGTATATACTATGGGACAGGATATGGGAGAATTTAAAATAAAAGATTCTCCAAAGAGAAAAATAAAGGGAGTTCTTGCTGAAAATGTCTACCAGATAGGGGACAGCGGTTATGAATTTAAAGTTACAGATTTAAATACAAAGGCAAAAATCGAAAAAGGTGATGTGATCGGCAAACTGGAAGTGATTTCAGAAGGAAACACGGTTTCTTTTGTGGATATTATAGCGGTGGAAGAGGCACAGGAACTTTCATGGTTTGGTAAATTTTTAAGATTTATAAGTTTTGGATTGTTATAAGTTAAATAAAAAGAGTTATTTTAAATTATAAAATTTTGAAAAAACCATAAATATTATTTATTGAATTCTTCATTTAAAATAACTCTTTTTTATATTATTTTTGAATAATTAGAAACAAAAGAGGCTGACGCCTCTTTTAAAATTTATCCGATATATTTATATTTAATCAGTTTACACTTTTGAAAATTCTTAAAAATCAGTCTATTTTCTTTATAAATAAAAAAGTAAGTTTATTTCTCATAAACTTACTTAGCTGAAAATAATATTTTTGCAATTCTTGGGCTTAAATTGTCTTTATTTTCCAATAATATTTTTTTTACTTGATCAACATTTTTACCTTTTAATGTTTTCATTGCTTTAGTGCAAACTCTCACTTTTATTTCAGAACCGTCAACATTTAATGTCATTGTTTGGAGATTAGGTCTCCATATTCTTTTTGTAGCTCTATGGGAGTGGCTGACCATGTTTCCGTGTCCTACTCTTTTTCCAAAAACTTCACATATTTGCATAAATTCTACCTCCTTTACACATATCAGAGTTTATTTTATCATATTCTGAGAATTATTACAAGTCTTTTTAGCTTTTCAGTCAATACTTTCTTTTAGCATATTTATTAATTATCCACTGTTACGTAATCCCGTTGCCAGACCGTTTATCGATATATGAACGGCTTTTTTCAAATCTTCTGAAGTATTTCCTTCTCTCAACCTTTTCAGTAATTCTATTTGGAGATAGTTCATCGAGTCAAAATATGCAAGACGGTTTCTCAGACTGCTTGCAAGTTCAGGATTGTCTGCAAGTAAAACATCATTTCCCGTAATTTTTTTCAGTACATCAAGAGTAAGCTCCCATTCTTTCACAATTTCAGCAAATATTTTTTGGGCAGTTTCCTGATTATGAGCCAGTTTTACATATTCAGAAGCAATTCTTAAATCAGATTTTGAAAGTACCATATCCGCATTGGAAATAACCGATTTGAAAAATGGCCATTCTTCATACATTTTTTGTAAAATTGAAAGATTGTCAGGATTTTTATTTATCCATTCAGTAAATGAAGCTCCCAAGCCGTACCAGCCCGGTAACATTATACGGGATTGCGACCATGAAAATACCCAAGGAATAGCCCGTAAACTCTCTAATGACTGATTTTTCTTACGGGAAGAAGGTCTGGAACCGATGTTTAGTCCCGCAATCGCCTTAATCGGAGTAACTTCAAAGAAAAAATCTGTAAATCCTTCAGTATCATATACTAATTTACGATAAACTTCATAACTTGCTTCCGAGATTTCCTTAATAATTTTCTCGTATTTATCCCATTTAGCATCTTCTACAGTTAATGCTCCTGACTCCAAGGCTGCGGAAATAAGGGCTTCAAGATTTTTAAATCCTAAATCGGGATTTCCGTATTTTGCTCCGATTACTTCTCCCTGTTCAGTGAGACGTATAGTTCCGTCCGTACTGCCTTCAGGCTGTGCGAGGATAGCTTCATAGCTTGGACCTCCTCCACGTCCGACAGTTCCGCCTCTGCCATGGAAAAATGAAATCTGAACATTAAAACGGTTTCCCAAAGCGGTCAGTTCTTTTTGAGCCTTATATAATGACCAGCTTGAACTTAAATATCCTCCGTCTTTATTACTGTCCGAATATCCGAGCATAACTTCCTGTTTTCTTCCGCTTTTTTCCATCCATTTTTGTACCAAAGGGAGAGAGAACCATTTTTCAAGGATTTCCGAAGCGGCTTCCAAGTCTTCCACAGTTTCAAATAATGGAACAATCTGTATATCACAGAAAGGGTCTTTATCTCCTTTTGCGAGATTGGCTTCTTTCAGTAAAATAGCCATTTCAAGCATATCCGATACACTTGTAGCGTGGGAAATAAGGTGTTTTTCTATTACTCTTTTTCCAAAACGTTCCCTTAATGATTTCACTTTTCTAAAAATGGAAAGCTCTCCTTTTAAAAGATCACTTTGAGGAATTATGGAATCACTTAAAATACGGGGATCATATTCCAGTTCTCTCAAAAGTATTTCACAACGGGCATTTTCGGATAAACTAAGGTAATCTTCCATTATATTGGCACTTTTCAGAAGTTCTGCCACACAAACTTCGTGAATACTGGAATCCTGACGCAAATCTATAGTTGCCAGATGAAATCCGAATATTTTTGTCGCAGTGATAAGATTTTCCAATTCACCTCTTACTAAAGCCTCGCTATCATTTTCAATTAAAGAATTTGCAATGATTTCCAAATCAGCCGTAAATTCTTCCGAGGAATTATAAGGATTATCTTCGGCTTCCTTTCTTTTAGGCGGTAAAACTTCCTTATCGGCACATAAATTATAAGCAGTAGCAAGAAGTCTGTCATTAATGGCAGTCAATGCCCGACGATAAGGCTCATTTACCCGATGAGGAGACACTTTGCCTGACTTCTCGGACAAATTTTCCAAATTTTTGCTTACTTTTATCATTGTATTTGATAATGAAAGATTACGGTATATACGCTCGATTTTATCAAGATAATACTGGAACAGGTTCAATGCCTGAGTTTGAGCGGATGTTTCGAGAGTATCGGCTGTAACATAAGGATTTCCGTCGCGGTCACCGCCTATCCACATTCCCATAGTTAGAGGCAACAGTTTTTCGGAATTGGACTTATTTTCTCCTAATTCTTCCGAAATCTTCTGGAATTTATTTGTCAGTTTCGGAATTTCATCGAAAAATGTAATATTATAATAACTAAGAGCATTGTCTATTTCATCCGTAACTCTAAGCTGTGATGTCCTCAACATTGATGTTTGCCATAAAATTTTTATTTCGGAATTTAGTTCGTCTATCCATTCATTTTCATCTATCTGATGAATTTCCACATTTTCATATTTAGAAAGAGTGTCCGAGATTTTTCTCATCAAATCCAGTATGCTTTTTCGCTGGACTTGGGTAGGATGTGCAGTCAGCACGGGAACAACTGAAACCTTTTTCATTGCTTTTAATATTTTTTCTTTATTAATGCCTTTATTTTCGAGATTTTCTAATGATTTTTCCAGTGAGCCTATCTCAATTTTGTTTGAAAATTTTGAGTTTCTCAGTTGACGTACTTGATATACATCTTCGGCTATATTTGCCAATACCGAAAAATAAGTAAATCCTCTTATAACTCTTAAAATTTCAAAATCAGTCAATTCGGCACAGAAAGTTGATAAATTTCCCCTGCTTTCATAGCTTTTAGTCTTATAATAGGAAATAGAGGCTTCTCTTAATTTTTCAGTGATTTCAAAAATATGCAGATCTGCGTAAGTAAAAATAGTTTCCCCTAAAAGGGTACCGAGCAGTCTGTTATGTTCTAAGAGTATTTCCTGCTGTTTATCCGATTTTACGGGTAAAATAGGTGTTAGTGGTAAATTTTTCAAATTCATTATACCCTCCTTTATTTTTTTACGGTTTATTTCATATTTTATATTATAAATTATATTATAAATTTTGAATAACTCATAAATTCGATAAATCCTATTTTTCTGTGAATTGTTGCTGTATTTTTAATTATTGTTATATTTCTAATAAAATAAATATTTATTCCAAGTTTAAATAATTTCTATGAATATAGAGTATTGTAAAAAACATTATAATCATTTCAATTATATTGATGAATATCGAAATAACGGAAATGGAATATATCGAAGTACTTCCTTCAAGAAAATCATTCCCTAAAAAGAAAATATAAGGTATAAATATAATTAAATAGTTTAATACGGCTAAAACACTATTTATTATAAAATAGGAAATTATTCCTATGATTAACTTATAGCTTTTAAAAATATTGGCGATAGCAACACATAAAAATAATAACATTATTGTGCTACTCACGGATATTATCTGACTAAGAATGATGAATAAATAATTTTCATAATACCTTGCCTCAATAAAAATTTGGAGAATGTCATATATCATAAAGCTATTAAAAAAAAGTAATACGCCCGAAATAACGATAACTACAAATCCGATAAATATCCAAAACCAGAAATTCAGAAATTTTATCAAAATTAGTTGATAAGTCTTTACGGGTAGAGTGTTTGTAAGATATCCTTCATTTCCGTACATGGACTTGGCATATCTGTTAATCAGTATAAAATGAGTCAGTATATAGATACCCGCTGTAATAAAAAAAGCAGTAATATAAGAAAAAGTCTTGAAAGAAAAAATCAAAAAAGAAGGATTAATAATAGAATCAGGATTAGCTTTCAGATTTTTATCCGCTAAATCCAGTAAGAAAGATACAGTCTGACTTAAAACTCCTATTCCTAATATTCCTGCATATAGAGGAAATAATATTTTTGCCGTTATTCTGAAATCATATTTAAATAATTTTCCAATCATCTGAAAACCTCCCTGAAATATTCTTCTATGCTTTTATTATGTTCCGCTTTTATTTTTTCTGTACTTTCATGTAAAAGTATATTGCCGTTATTGATAAATATAGCCTCATCAAGAACTTTTTCCACATCCGCAATGAGATGAGTGGAAATGATAATAGTCGCTTCCCTGTTATAATTTTTAATGATAGTGTCGAGGATATATTCTCTCGCTACAGGATCTACTCCCGCTATCGGTTCATCAAGAAGATATAGCAGAGCTTCACGGCTCATAACGAGGATAAGCTGAACTTTTTCTTTCATTCCCTTGGACAGAGTTTTAAATTTTCTTTTCGGTTCTATTTTTAAATCATTTAGCATTTTTAAAGCTTTTTCTTTATTGAAATCACTATAAAAACCTGAAAAGAGATTTAGTAATTCATTTACAGTGTGCGTATCACTAAAATAGTTTCTATCGGGAAGATAGGATATAATTTTCTTCGTATCTATTCCCGGTTTAAGCCCTCTTATGAGGATTTCCCCTGAAGTAGGTTTCAAAAGGTCATTTGCAAGTTTTATGAGGGTAGTTTTTCCGCTTCCGTTAGGACCCAAAAGTCCTACTATCTTTCCACTTGTTATAGAAAGATTGATACTGTTTAGGGCAGACTCATATTTATAATTTTTAGTCAGATTTTTACATTCTAATATTGGTTCTAATATTGGCTGTTCCAATGATAATGCCTCCTTTATGTATAAAAATTTACTGAAAATATTTTATCACATATTGCAGAAAAAAGATATATTTTATATTTTCTCGATTTTTTGATATAATAAAGGTAAAAGTAAATTGAAAAACTTAAAATTAAATATAAAAGAGGGAAAAAATGGAAAAGAAATACGATGTTTTAGAATTTTATAAAATAATAAATGAACTGATAAATTTATCAAAACTTGAAAAAACAAAGGAAAAATTTATAGATACGGATATAATAAAGGATAAATCGGCTCTCGACAGGGAGCTTATGCTGATGACCGACTTGATAGATTTTTACAAGTTCGATGACGGATTTGAGCTTACAGGGCTGTCAGATATACAAAGATATATGAATACTATCGAGCTTATAGGCTCTTATCTGAATGCTGAAGATTTGGCTAACTTAAAGAAAAATCTGTCTATTTTCAGGATTTCCAAAAGCAGGGCAAAAAACACAAGGGACAAATACAAGACGATATGGGCATTGTTTGCGGATATTGAAGAAGTAAAGGATATAGAGCAGTTTATCGGAGATGCCATAAACGATGACGGAAATTTGAAAGATGACGCATCCATAGGACTGAGAGATGTAAGGAGACAGAAACAGAATATAAATGCTAATATAAAGGAAAAATTTGATGACCTTATGAACAATAAGGAAACTCAGAAAGCTATTCAGGAAAGAATAATTACTCAAAGAAATGACAGATATGTAATAGCTGTGAAAACAGACTTTAAAGGACTTGTCAAAGGAATAGAGCATGACAGGTCAGCAACAGGCAGTACTGTGTATATCGAGCCTTTAAATGTGGTATCGCTAAATAACAAACTTAGGGAATACGAAGCGAGAGAAAGGGAAGAAATAAGGAAAATACTGTTGAGGCTGACAGAATTAATAAGAACTAAAAAGGAAGAAATAATACAAATAAAGGAAATCCTTGAAAGACTGGATTATCTGAATGCCAAAACGATATACTCTATAAATAAAAAATGTACGGTGCCTAAAATTATAAATAAGGAGTATCTGAAACTAATAGAAGCAAGGCATCCGTTAATAGATGAAAATGCTGTTGTTCCTATAAACTTTGAATTGGGAAATAATGAAAATATAATGCTCATTACAGGGCCGAATACAGGAGGAAAGACAGTTACATTGAAAGTTGCAGGACTGCTCACTTTAATGGCACTGTCAGGAATTCCCGTACCTGCTGACGAAAAAACTGAAATAGGTCATTTCGGCAGTGTCCTTGCGGATATCGGAGACGAGCAAAGTATAGAACAGAATTTATCATCATTTTCAGGGCATGTGAAAAAAATAAAGGAAATTATGGAAGAAGCAAACAGTAAATCCCTTGTACTTATGGACGAGCTGGGGAGCGGTACCGACCCTATGGAGGGAGCGGCGTTTGCTATGGCGATAATAGACTATCTGAACGGAAAAAATATAAAATCAATAATTACAACTCATTACAGTGAAGTGAAAGCGTATGCATTCAACACTACGGGCATAAAAAGTGCTTCAATGGAATTTGATGTGGAAACGCTTTCTCCTACGTACAGGTTGCTTGAAGGAATTCCGGGGGAAAGTAATGCCCTTATAATCGCAGGAAAATACGGTATAAGTAAAGAAATAATAAATACTGCAAGAGGGTATATAAGTGAGGATAATCAGAAAGTGGAAGAAATGCTTAAATCTATCAAAGAAAAGAACGATGAACTCGAAGTATTAAAATTTGAGCTGGAAAACACAAAAAAAGAATTGGAAATACAGAAAAATTCGTATGAGCTGAAAATAACCGAAGTTGAAAATCAAAAAAATGAAATCATTAAAAGAGCTTATGAAGAAGCCGACAGTTATCTGAAAGAAGTACAGTCTAAAGCTAAAAATCTGATAGACAGGATAAGTCAGGACGAAGTGAAGAAAGAGGAAGCGAAAAATGCCCAAAGAAGCCTGAATATGTTGAGAGAGTCTTTTATTGCGGATAAAAAACAGAATGTAAAAGAAAGAAAAATAGTAGCTAAAAATATTGATATTCAGGAAGGTGAAGAAGTTTTAGTAAAAACTTTAAATCAAAATGGAAAAATACTGAGAATAATCCCTGAAACGGACAGTGTGCAGGTGCAGGCGGGAATACTGAAAATGGTAGTTTCTTTTGATGATATTGTGAAAATACAGAAAAAGAAATCGAACAGGTTCAAGAGCTTTGCTTCACTCAAATCGACACAGGTAAGAGGTGAGATAGATTTGCGAGGAAAAAATGCCGATGAGGCAATAGCCGAATTGGAAGTATATCTGGACAGAGCAATGCTTACAGGATATCATGAGGTCTATATTATCCACGGGAAAGGGACAATGATACTGAGAAAAAAAATACAGGAATTTTTAAAAACTTCAAAATATGTAGCGGAATTTAAGGACGCCAATCAAAATGAAGGAGGAATTGGCTGTACAGTAGCAGTGCTGAAATGATATTCGGCACTATTATAATAAAATTGTTAAAATATAGATAATACAGATATTTTTGTTTTGTTTTTTTACAAAAAAAGGATTTAAAGGGAAAGGAGAGAAAATGAAACTTTACAACACAATGTCCAATAAAATAGAAGAATTTGAACCTATAGAAGCGGGAAAAGTAAAAATGTATGTGTGTGGACCTACGGTTTACAACTACATACATTTGGGAAATGCGAGACCTATAGTTGTTTTTGATGTGCTGGCAAGATATTTCAGATATAGGGGATATGATGTTACTTATGTTCAGAATTTTACCGATGTGGACGATAAAATAATAAAAAGAGCAAATGAAGAAGGTATAAGCTCGCAAGAAGTGAGCGAAAAATATATCCAAGGATTTTTTGAAGATATAGAACCTTTGAATATACTGAAAGATATAAAAAGGCCTAAAGTTACTGAAAATATGAGCGAAATTATAGAAACTATAAAAGAACTTATAAAAAACGGATATGCCTATGAAATAGAAGGAAACGTATTTTTTAATGTCAAAAAATATGAAGATTACGGAAAACTTTCCAATCAAAAAATAGATGAACTTGAAATAGGAGCAAGAGTAGATGTTATGGAAATAAAAAATGATCCCCTCGATTTTGCTCTCTGGAAAAAGAAAAAAGACGGAGAACCTTACTGGGATTCTCCGTGGGGACAGGGTCGTCCGGGCTGGCATATAGAATGCAGTGCCATGTCAAAAAAATATCTGGGAAATTCTTTTGATATACACGGGGGCGGACAAGACTTGATTTTTCCTCATCATGAAAATGAAATCGCCCAGAGTAAATGTGCTTATCATGGTCATTTTGCAAAATACTGGCTTCATAACGGTTTTATTCAGGTAAATGGGGATAAAATGTCAAAATCCACAGGAAATTTCTTTTTACTAAGGGAAATATTAGGGAAATTTTCGGGAAATGTGATAAGATTATTTATATTGAGTACCCATTACAGAAAGCCTGTAAATTTTTCTTATGAAGATATCGAAACTACTAAGAAAACCTTGCAGAATATAACTTCTTCCATGAAAAGATTTGAAAAAATGACAGAAATTTTAAGTAATGGAAATGCAGAGAAAATTATTTCCGATTTTTCCGCCAGCTCAAATGTTGATAATGATATAGATAATAAAACAGTTCCCAATGAAATAAATGAAATTATTAAAATTTTTAAAGAAAAAATAAAAGATTTTGATATAAAATTTATCGGAGCAATGGACGAAGATATGAATACTCCTCAGGCATTAGCCACAATATTTGACCAGATAAGAGAAACAAACAGATTTTCCGATATTGTCGAAAAAATGTCGGAAGATGAAAGAAAGAATAACAGCGAGTTACTATATAATGCGTTGGAATTATCTCATAGAAATCTAAAGACAAAGATAGAAGATGTTTTAGGAGTGTTATTAGTGGACGGACAAAGTAATGATAATGAGGGACTGTCAAAAAATCTGATAGAGTTTCTTCTGAAAATAAGGGCAGAAGCAAGAAAAGAAAAAAACTTTAAATTATCTGATGAAATCCGTGATGAGTTGAAAAAAATGGGAGTGGAAATCAAGGATAATAAAGACGGAACAGCAACTTTTGAAATTTTATAACAGTTTTTTATAATTAAACAATATAGAAATGAGAAGGATATTTATAAAAGATATTTAATGATTAAAGATACAAAATTTAAGGAGGAATAATGGCAAATATATTTAAAATGTTCAGAGTCAATAAAAGTATCTCGATTGATTTAGGGACGGCAAATATACTGATTTATGATAAACAGAAAAGAAAAATAGTGTTAAATGAGCCTTCCGTTGTGGCAAGGGACAGAAAGACGGGGAAAATAATAGCAATAGGGAGAGAAGCAAGGGAAATGCTCGGGAAAACACCTGACAGCATAGAAGCGATAAAACCTCTGCAAGACGGAGTTATTGCCGATATAGATTCTACAAAAGAAATGATAAGTTATTTTTTACAGAAAATCTACGGAAATGCGTTATTTAAACCTGAAATAATGATATGTGTACCTATAAATGTTACAAGTGTTGAAAGAAAAGCCCTTTTTGATTCGGTAAAGGGAGCTAAAAAAACGTATATTATAGAAGAGGGAAGAGCTGCAATAATCGGTTCGGGGATAGATATTTCACAGCCTGAGGGGAATATGGTAGTAGATATAGGCGGAGGCTCAACAGATATAGCCATATTGTCTCTTGATGAAGTAATATCCAGTAAATCCATAAAAACAGCGGGAAATAAATTTGACGAAGACATTGTAAAATACATAAAAAGAAAATATAATTTACTGGTAGGAGAAAGAACAGCCGAAAAAATAAAAAAAGAGCTTGGAACAGCAATAAGACTGCCTGAACCTGAAATAATGACTATAAAAGGGAGAGATCTGGAACTTGGAATACCTAATACGGTAGAGGTAAATTCAAATGAAATATATGAAGCGATAGAAGATTCCCTTTATCAGATAGTAAATTCTTCCAAGGAAGTATTGGAAAAATGTCCTCCCGAATTAGCTGCCGATATACTTGATAACGGAATAGTAATGACAGGCGGAGGCTCATTGATAAAAAACTTTGTAGAATTAATGGAGAAAGAAATAGGAATAAAAGTCTATTTAGCTGAAAATCCTTTGATTTCAGTAGTTTTAGGCGGAGGAATGGCTTTTGACAATAAGAAATTATTGAGAACGTTACAGATGAGAGAAAGCTAAAAATTATGAAAAGCAGTGAAATATTGGAAAAATTAAAAAATGAAGCAGAGCAGGATAAAAAAAGTGCCAGTTACCTCTTTTATGGAGATAAAAGAGTTGACTTGCTTTTTTATGCACTGGAATTTTCCAAAATAATAATGACTTTAAGAATAGATAAAAATTCTGAAGAATATGGGAGTATAATCAAAAGAATAGAAAATTTTCAATATCCTGATATTGAAGTTATAAATAG
This sequence comes from uncultured Leptotrichia sp., assembly GCA_938017765.1. GTDB lineage: Bacteria > Fusobacteriota > Fusobacteriia > Fusobacteriales > Leptotrichiaceae > Pseudoleptotrichia. The sequence goes on along the minus strand of CALIJH010000170.1, from coordinate 301 downwards.
AAAAAATGAAAATATAAAAATAGATGAAGTAAGAGAGCTGATTTATGATGCAATTGAATCAGCTTACAGTTCTCCTAAAAAGATTTTTATTCTCTGTGGAATAGAAAACTTAAGGAAAGAATCTTCGAATGCACTGCTTAAGATTCTTGAAGAACCTCCGAAAGACGTCTATTTTATTTTGCTTGCACGAAGTCTGAATATTATTTCAACAATAAAGTCACGGACTATAAAATTTCATCTGGAAGGGGCAGGTAATGAAGAACTTGGAGTTAGCAAAGAAATTTACTATTTTTTTGATGGA
>CALIJH010000169.1 GCA_938017765.1 uncultured Leptotrichia sp. | reverse complement strand
AAGAAAATTCACTATTTAATTTACAGAGAAGCCTTTTTTTATTCGCTTATTTCTTTTGATTTTCTTACACATGCATTTACTGCATTTATTATTGTTCCTCTAAAATTACCATTTTCCAGAGTTCTGATTGCTTCTATAGTAGTTCCTGACGGAGAAGTTACTTCATCTTTCAATACAGCGGGATGTTTTCCTGTTTCCAGTATCATCTGTGCAGAACCTTTTATAGCCTGCGCTGCTATTTTATAAGCTTCATTTCTCGGTAGTCCCTCCAAAACTCCTCCGTCTGCAAGAGCTTCTGCGAATATATAAACATAAGCAGGAAGAGAGCCGCTTATTCCTGTAAAAGCGTGCATATGCTTTTCTTCTATTTCCACAGTTTCTCCAAAACTGTTCAGTAGCTTGAAAATTATTTCTTTTTCTTCTTTGTCCATATTTCCGTTAAAAGTAACGGCTGTCATCCCCTGAAGCACTTGTGCAGGTGTATTCGGCATAGTTCTCACCACTTTTTTATCTTTTCCTATGATATTTTCAATGCTGTCAATGTTTATTCCTGCTGCTATACTTACTATTATCTTATTTTTTGCTATACTGTCTTTTATTTTTTTCAAAACAGAATTGTAAATATTAGGTTTTACACATAAGATTATAATGTCACTATTTTCAACTGTACTGATTTCATCCTGTAAAGAATTTGCATTATATTTTTCAACTAATTCTCTGACTTTTGCATTATTCGGGTCAAATATATTTATTTCATTTCCTGAAATAAATTTTGCTGTAACTATTCCTTTTATTATAGCGCCTCCCATATTTCCTGTTCCTATAAATCCTATTTTCATTATTTCCTCTTTCCATAAAAGATTATTTTTATTATTATATTTTTGATTTTGATTTTTTTACAACTATATTCATTATACTTATAACTTGTTATTTTATCCATATTTGAATTTTTTAAAAATTCCGATAATTTTGTATTTATAAATTTTGTAAACTATGAGTTTATTCTCTAATTTGTCCATTTCCTCTAATGATATATTTTGTCGTTGTCAGTTCTCTCACGCCCATAGGCCCTCTCGCGTGAAGTTTCTGAGTGGAAATGCCGATTTCTCCTCCATAGCCGAATTCTCCCCCGTCTGAAAATCTTGTAGAAGCATTCAGATACACTGCCGCTGAATCCACTTCATTCAGAAATTTTTCAGCATTGTCAATTACTTCGGTTATTATTGAATCAGAATGATGTGTACTATGACTATTTATATATTCTATGGCTTCATTTATATCATTTACAAGTTTTAATGACATTATCATGTCAAGATATTCCGCCCCAAAATCTTCTTCGTTTGCAAGTTTTACATCATTCCTGTTATTCACAATCTCAAGGGCTTCTTTGCTATATCTGAGTTCAACACCGTCTTTTAAAAGCATATCCGTTAAATCAGGCAATATTTTCACAGCAATATTTTTATGAATTAATACAGTTTCTATCGAATTACATGTACTTGGTCTTTGAATTTTGGCATTCCGAATAATGGAGAGAGCATTGGCTATTTTTGCACTTTCATCCACAAATACATGACACACCCCTGCTCCTGTCTCAATAACGGGAATAGTCGCATTTTCAATGATAAATTTTTTTAAGCCTTTTCCGCCTCTCGGTATAAGCACATCTATATATCGGTTCATTTTCACCATTTCATTTACGAGTTCCCTATCAGTATTTTCTATTAACTGTACTGTGTTTTCAGGCAATCCGACTTTTATTCCTGTTTTATTGAACAATCTGCTCAAATAAATATTTGAATTTATAGCATTAGCCGAACCTCTTAAAATCACCGCATTGGAAGATTTTATTGCCAATCCTGCCGAATCTACCGTTACATTCGGTCTGGATTCATATATAATGCCTATTACTCCGAGGGGTACTCTCTTTTTTGCAATAGTCATACCGTTTTTATGTTTCCAGCCTGTCAGTATTTCTCCTATCGGGTCTGTAAATGTCGCTATTTCTTTTAAACCATGAGCCATTGCTTCTATTCTGCTGTCTGTCAGTTCAAGTCTGTCAAGCAGAGCGGAAGAAAGTCCATTTTCTTTTCCTTTTTCCAAATCTATTTTGTTCACTTTTTTTATTTCTTCTTTTTTATTGATTAATTCTTCGGCTATCATCATTAAAGCTTTATTTTTTATTTTTGTATCTGTAGTGAGGAGTTTTTTTGAGGCTTCTTTTGCTTTTTTCCCTATCTCTTCCATATATTTATTCATAATTTCTGTTCCTTTCTTTCTCTACTCAGAAATTTACTCTCTATAACCTCTCCTTTTTTATTCTAACATACATCCTAACATATAAAGTTATTGCCCATTATTTTCTTATAAATTCAGAATTTTTCAAAGTATTTTTACCCTTTTATTATCACCATATTATCAATATGTACTACTACATCATCATACTTATGTCCTAATATTTTTTCAATATTTTCACTTTTATGTCCTCTTATAAGCCCTATCTCATCAGATGAATAATTTGAAATCCCTGTCGCAACGGTTTCATTTTTAAGGTTCATTATTTTTACCACTGTTCCTTTTTCGAAATCACCCTCAATTTCCTTAATTCCGACAGGCAAAAGGCTTTTTCCTTTAAACAGAGCTTTTTCAGCACCCTCATCAATAATCAGAACGCCTTTTTTATTTGTTCCGTATGCGAGCCAGTATTTTTTAGAACTGATTTTTTTATGTTTTTTAGTAAATAATGTCCCGATATTCTCTTTTTCCACTATTCTTGTTATATTTCGCGGGTCTTCTCCACTGGCTATTACCATATTTGTCCCAATTTTAGTTGCCATTTCCGCAGCAATTATTTTAGTAATCATTCCTCCCGTTCCAAATTTTGACCCCTCTCCTCCTGCCGTTTTCCTTATGTCTTCATCTATTTTTCCTACAATTTCTATTAAGTTAGCGTCTTCGTATTTCTGAGGATTTTTATTGTAAAGCCCTTGTACATCTGACAGAATAATCAGCAAATCAGCATCTATCAATCCTGAAACCAATGCAGAAAGAGTGTCATTATCTCCGACTTTTATTTCATTGGCAACAACGGCATCATTTTCATTTATAATCGGAACTATTTTATTTTTTAGCAATGTATTACATACATTTCTTGCATTCAGATATCTTCTTCTATCTGAAAAATCTCCTTTTGTAAGCAGAAGTTGTCCTATAATTTTGCCATATTCCTGAAAAAGCATTTGATACAGATGTGTCAGGGCTACCTGTCCTACAGAAGCCAAAGCCTGCTTTTCAGACAATGTCTTTGGACGCTCGGTCATATTAAGTCTGCCCATTCCTGCTCCTACGGCTCCTGATGTTACTAATACGACATCATAACCTTTATCTGAAAGATTACTCAACTCTGAAACTATTTTCTTTATTTTTTCAATATTTAAATTCCCGTCTTCTTTTGTAAGAGTAGATGTCCCGACTTTTACTACTATTTTTTGAATATTTTTTAAAATTTCTTCTCTTCTGTTTATCTGTCTTTTCATGTTCTCCCTTGCTTTCTGTCAATCGTTATTTTACATCAATTTCTATTTTGATTTCTATTTTAAAAAACTGTAATGCCTAAGCTTTCAGACTATTTTCCATTTCCGATATGCCGGAAAAACGGATTATTCTATAATGGATTATTCTATTATAATATAATTCCGTTTTCCTTTATATATTTTATCACTTCTTTTAAATCTTCTTCAGTATCTACACCTATCACTTCGGAAACTGTTTCAAGTACCTTTATTTTGTATCCGTTTTCTATAAATCTCAACTGTTCAAGTGATTCTATCTTTTCTAAAATTCCCTCTTTCAGACTTTTCAGCTCGTTCAAAAATTTTGAAGTATATCCGTATATCCCGATATGTTTATAATATTTAAAATTTTTCATGGAATTTCTCTCATAAGGAATTGCTGACCTGCTGAAATATATCGCATTATCATTAAAATCCGTTATTACTTTTACAATATTGGGATTTTCAATATTTTCATTTTTATTGAATTCTTTCTTTAAAGTTACAATTTCAGATTTTTCTTTTCTATAGTTATCTGCCAGCAGATTAATGGACTTGATGTCTATAAGAGGTTCATCTCCCTGTATGTTTATAATAAAGTCGAAATCATTGTATTCGGGAGTATTTATTACTTCTATTATTCTTGATGTGCCGTTTTCATGTTCTTTGGATGTCATAACGGCATTCCCTCCAAATTTTTTTACAGTATTAAATATTCTTTCATCGTCGGTCGCTACAACAAGCTTGTCAATATCTGCATTTTCAGCTCTTTTATACACCCATTCTATCATAGTATTTCCATTTATATCTTTTAAAGGTTTTCCCTCAAATCTTGTAGATGCATATCTCGCAGGAATTACTCCCAATATTTTCATATATCATCTTTCCTTTCGTAATTTTTTTAAATTTTTTTTAATATTATTTTTTATGTTAATATTGCATATGCTTTTTTACAATTTTTAATAGTCTGTCATATACATTTTTTATAACTTTATATCTTTTCCTTATTTCTTTATATTATCTTCATATTTTTAACATATATTTTTTAAATCTTATTTTTCTTTTTCTATTTCTACATATATTATTTTTGTATAATTATAGCATATTTTCCTATAAAATAAAAAGAGTTCCATTATTTTATGAAACTCTTAATTATTACCTGTATCATTTAATCCTTTTTAATTATTTTCTCTGTAATATTCCCACTCTTCCATTGCTGTTCCGTCCTTAAATCTGCATATTCCAAAGTCTCCTTTTTTACTTCTTACAAGTATTGACTCTCCTCCTTTTTCTTCACAATAGACAGAAGCAGGATTTGCCGTTCCCGTTGTAACTTCTTTATTAGCATTGTTCTTTTTAGTATTAGACTGTGCTGCGGAAACTCCTTTTTTTTCAGAAGTATTTTTTACAGCAGTTTTTTTCACGGCTGCCTTTTGTGAAGCTGCTTTTTTTACAGCTGCTATTCCGACAAGAGAAGCAGTAATCATCAATACCCCCATTATGACTTTTAGACTTTTCATATTTTTTATCCTCCTGATTTAGCTGATTTTCCTTGATTTTTTCAATTGATTATATCATTACAGTCTTTGTTTTTTGTTTTTTGTTTTTTCTTTTTTCTTTATTCTATTTTATTTTTTTATTCTATTTTATACTGCTAAATTTCCCTATTTTTTGTTGTTTCTTTCTAAAAAATAGGGAGTTTAAACTCCCTATTTTTCTGAATTATTATCTTAAAATGAAACTCCCAAATTAACTCCTACGTGTGAATTTTTACCTTTCGTATTGTGTCCCCCTGTCAGGTACACTCCGAAGTTGCCTGCTTCAAATCCTGCTTTTATGTCTGTCTTAAAGTTTCCTCTAACTTCCTCTTTTTTACTTCTTAATTTCCAGCTGTTTGTTCCGTTAATAAATCTTGCTTCATTTACATTATTCTCCACCTTGCCTAACTCATGTTCATATCCGAGTCCAAAGATAGCTGTAAATCTTGCACTTGATGATACCGGAACTGCAAATCCGAACTCCAATCCTGCCATTGGTTTTATCGAATAGTAGTCATTTCCACTGATTTCTATTGCCATTGTTCCGTCTTTTTCACGGATTTTTGAAAATCTTCCATAACCAAGTTTCAATGCAGCATAAGATTTGATTGTTACATTTTTACCTATTCGGAAAGTTTTGCCCAACTCATTTCTGACTGCAAATCCGTAAGCATTATAATCAGCCCTGTTTTCATAAATATCATTTCCGATTATAAATCTTCTCTTTATATCATTTTGGGAAACAAATCCGTCTCCGCTCAAAGTCCACTCTATATTGTTCAAATCAAATGTCTTGTAAGCTCCCAGTTTAAACATTGTTACATTTTCTTTTGATTTTCCATTATCCTTAAATTTGTATGTGTTGATTGCCGTTCCTGCATAAATCCCCTGTTTTGCGTCGGCATTGTTGAACATATATGCCACTCCATAGGCTGAACTATTTGTATCTGCTATTTCTTCACTTCTTGACTCGTATTTATCCTTGTTAAAGAAAGTTGACACATGGTGTCCTGACTTGTCAGCATTTTCTTTTTGAAGATCTGAAAGCTTCCCGTCAAGAATGTCGCTTGTCTGTGCCATTCTTTGCTGAACATTTACGTACTGGCTTCCGTTTATTTCACGGTAAGTCTTTGCAAGGGCTTTTCTGTCGCTTAGGGTATTTAGATAATTGAATGTCTGCTTGTCCTTCGAGTCGGCAGAAGTTTCTGTATATTTCTCATCCAGACCTTTTGCTACCCCCTCTGATATTTCGCTGTCAGCAAATTTTGCATAGGACTGTTTCTTTAGGATAACCTTTGCTACCCTGTTGTTGTTGATTTCTGATTCAGCTTCCCAGACTAATGAGCCTGTTTTCACGTTCCAGTTTTGGATTCCACTTGTCCGGATTGAATTATTGAATGGCTCAAGCACAGAGTTGTCAACCGTAACTTCAGTTGCATTTGTCTTTTCTGTGGCCTCTGGACCAATTAACAGGTCTGCACTGTTTAATCTTAAGTTAGACAGCCCCTCAATCGGTCTTGTTCTTCCTTGCGTGTCTACATATACTCCAAGGTCGCTTCCAGCCGCTCTCGTTCTGTTTGAAAGGACGTTTATGGTTCTAGTGTTGTCATTACGTTCTCTTACGGCACCGCCACTAACTTCTATAGTTCCATAATTTCTTATAATTCCTCCATTGACAACAATGGCTGCTCCGCCTTCAGAGTTAATACGGATTGTTCCTTCATTTGAAAATTCTGCTCCATTTCCGACATATACACCAATTACATCTCTTGGAGCGCTACCAAATGTAGTTATAAGTCCTTTATTAATCCCTTTTGCATTATTTCCGAGGTACATTCCTATACCTCCCTCAGAAAGAATTTGTATTTCTCCATTAGTCTCATTTACTAAAGTTCCAACTCCTGCCATTCCAACAGAATTTTTACCAATTCGAATTCCTCCATCATTTATTAGAGCGGCATTTGGATTATTACTGTACATTCCAATGCTTGGGTTATTTCTATCAAAAGACATTCCCATCTCAATTGTATTATTATTAACAAGTTGATACTTTCCATCTCCAGTTGCAAACATACCGATTGATTTATCACCGGTCAATTTTATTGGAGCCCAATTTCCAAGAGGAGAATCATAATTTTCATAAGAAGCAGGTTCAACATAACTAGTTGAATCTCTTACTTGGCTTCTGATATTTGCAGCCATTCCTATAGTATTATTTGAAGTACTCTTTATTTGCCCACGAGAATGAGCTGAATAGCGTACGTCATCTATAAAAGATCTATTTAAATATATTCCAATAGAACTTTCACCAAGATCAATGATTCCAGAATTTTCAGCACTTGAATCTTTTACATAAATTCCAGTAGAATTTTTTTTCACAGAGATTTTTCCGCTAAAACCGTTATTTGCATATGAATCGGTATCAGCATATATTCCAACACTGTTGTTTCCTTTTAAATCAATTATTCCATTATTAACAGCACCCTTATCAGTATGAATTCCAATCTGATTATCTCTTGTTCCGGAAATAGTTATCCCTGATTGAACATTAATATCCGGTCTTATATGTTCAAATATTTTATAGTAAATATCATTCGTACTGTCTAAATTAACATTTTGATCAATAGAAAAATATGAATCGCTAAGAATGATTGATTTATACCCTGTTCCATTAATAGTTGGTCTTGAGGTAGCAGGAAGCTCTGATGCCGCATCTAAATTATTAAGCTGTTGTAATTCTGATAAATTGATATTAGCTCTATCAAACATAAACAAATATGAATTAGGTTGCATATTAACCGTTAGATTATTAGGTGATCTCAATTGATTACCCGTACCCATTATGTTATTTCTTAGTGCATATACGATATCATCATAATTACCAATATAAGAAGCTGATTTAAATGCTATTCCTCCAGTTTTTACATTCATAGTTGTTGGTGATACTACTTCTAAACCAGTATAACTATCCAACTCAAATCCAATTTTATTTTCTTCAACATCATAATGTGTACTTCTCGTTCTCTCTTGATTGTTACCTTCTCCAGTTACCTCATATGTTCTCCTATTTAATATATCAGGCAATCTTGACCAGTCTGTTGTTGTCAATCTTGGCGCTGTACTTATTGACGGTACTCCCGGTCTTGATCCGCCAGGTCTTAATGGAGTTCCCGGTCTTGGTGGTGTTGGAGCCGGGGGTGCTGGAACCGGTGCCGGTCTTGACGGGGCTGGGGCTGGTGGTGGTGCAGGTCTTGATTCAGGCCTTGACGGTCTTGGCGGTAATGGTCTTGGCGGTCTTGTATCCGACGGATCTGGAACCCCTGCTCCAGGTCCTGGTATTGTTCCTCCCGGTTGGGAAGGTGAACTATTTGAGCCTCCTGTTCCATTTGAACCGTTTGAATCTCCTGCTCCATTTGAGCCTCCTGGCGTTGTTGACGGTGCTGTCGGTGTGCTTGCTGAAGTATTTCCTCCTCCTCCGCCACCTGAACCGCTACAGCTAATAATAGCGATTAACGAAAATATTAGCAATATTTTTTTCTTTGATTTTTTCATAAATAATTTCTCCTTTTTTTATAATCATAAATATACTTCAATATGTTTTTATTAAATATATTACTATTTAAATATGTCTAATTATTTGAATCTATATTAATTTATTAGTATATCAGTCTGAAACCTAATCCACCTCTTACATTTTTACCTTTAGTGTCATATCCTGTATTTATCGTTACTCCAAATCTTGTATTTTCTATTCCTATGTTCAGGTCTGTCTTAAAGTTCCCTTTTCTGTCCTCTTTTTCTCCTCTTATGTTAAACCAGTCTGCGTCTGTATACCTTACTTTTGCCTTATTCTTTCTGTTATTCACTTTTCCAAGCTCGCTCTCATATCCTACACCGAGTGTCGCTGTGAATGTAGCTTTTTTCGCAAACGGCTGTCTATATCCAAACTCTATCCCCGCTTCAGGCACTATTGAGTAGTAGCTGTTGTCTTTTACTTCCAGTCTTATTTCTCCCGTCTTCTCTTTTATCTTTCCAGTCTTTCCGTATTCAAACTTTATACTTCCATACGGT
>CALIJH010000168.1 GCA_938017765.1 uncultured Leptotrichia sp. | reverse complement strand
GCTGATCCTCCTAAAACTCTTTCAGCTCCACCTAGACCGGCACATATTCCTGCCAGTCCCATTGCAAGAAACATCATTTTCTTAGGACTGATTCCTGCATTTTCCGCAACAGTTTCACTATTTCCTACAGCCTTTATGTCATAACCTGTTCTAAAATATTTAAAGAAAAGGTAAATCGCTATTACTAAAATAACTACAATAACAAATCCAAGATTTAAACGCTGCTTAGTAATTTTAAAGAAAAGAGTAGGAAGTTTTGCTCCATCGAATATCTTTTCTGATTGTGTATTTCCCGCTTTAGCATCTTTTAAAGGGCCATTCAGAACAAAATTCTGAAATTCAATAATTATATAGTTCAGCATAATTGTACTGATTACTTCATTTACACCAAATTTTGACTTCAGATAACCTGCAAGTCCTGCCCATAAAAATCCTGCTATCATTGCAACAATAAGAACTATAAGCAGATTACCTATAACATAATTTCTAAATGTTACTGCCCAAAATGTTGCCGCAAGTCCTCCGGCTATCATTTGTCCCTGTGCTCCTATATTAAACAATCCTGCTTTAAAGGCAACCATTGCCGCAAGAGCTGAAAATATAAGGGGAGTTGATGTAAACAAAGTTTTTGCAAGTCCTCCCATAAAAGGAGCTTTAGGCGAACTTCTGTAGAATGCCGCTTTTGCCATATCCGAATAAGCAAGTATAGGATTTACCCCTTTTGTTATCATTATTATTCCACCGATAGTCAAAGCAATAAGAACCGCTATTATTGACGGTAAGAATTCTTTTAACTTCTTAGTCATCTAATTTTCCTCCTGCCATTAATATACCTAATTTTTCCATTGTCGCGTCTTTTCTATCAAGCATTCCAACAATTTTTCCCGAATACATAACCGCTATTCTGTCGCTCAACGCCATTATTTCCGAAAGTTCGGCAGAAACGAGGAGTATAGCTTTTTTCTTTGTTTTTTCATTTAAGATTGTGTTATGTATCATTTCAATAGCCCCTATGTCCACTCCTCTTGTAGGCTGAGCCGCTATTATAAATTTGTTTTCTTTTTCCAGTTCCCTTGCCACTACTACTTTCTGCTGATTTCCTCCTGAAAGCCCTCCAAATTTAATTTTTCCGTCTAAAGGTCTGATATCATATTTTTCCATATTTTCTTTTGTTTTCTTTTCAATTTGCGAATAATCCATTAACAGACCTTTTTTGTATGTTTCCTGTAATCCCAGAGCCATATTTTCTTCTATGGTAAAATCATCAATAGTAGCTCTTTTATGTCTATCTTCGGGTATATGTGACAGCCCTTTTTCTTTTACTGTCTTAGGAGTTTTATTTTCAAGATTTTCTCCTAAAATAGAATATGCTCCGCTTTCGACTTTTCTAAGACCTGCGAGGGCTTCTATCAGTTCTGTCTGCCCATTGCCTTCCACTCCTGCAATTCCTAAAACTTCTCCTTCTCTTATTTCAAAAGAAACATCTTTCACTTTTTCTATCCCGTTTTCTCCTCTGACTGTCATATCGTTTACTTTTACTGCTGTTTCTCCCAATTTCACATCAGGTTTTTTCACTTCAAAAAGAACTACTCTTCCTACCATCATATTTGCTATTTTCTCTTTTGTGGCTTCTGATGTTTTCAGATTCCCTACGTCTTTCCCTTTTCTGATGACAGTTATATTATCCGATAACTCAAGAACTTCATGTAATTTGTGAGTTATGAATATTATTGTTTTTCCTTCTTTTACAAGATTTCTCATTATAGCATACAACTCTATGACTTCCTGCGGTGTCAATACTGCACTTGGCTCATCAAATATAAGAAGCTCCGCTCCTTTGAACAATATCTTTAATATTTCTATTCTTTGTTGTATTCCGACAGACAATTCTGATACTTTGGCATTGGGATTGATATTCAGATTATATTTCTGGGACACTTCCATTACCTGTTTTCTCGCCGTATTCAAATCAAAAAGCACTCCATTTTTTACAGGCTCAAAGCCCAGTACCATATTTTCCGCAACAGTCAAAGGTTCCACGAGCATGAAATGTTGATAAACCATTCCTATCCCTAAATTTGCGGCTACAGAAGGACTTGTTATATCGGTTTTTTTACCTTTATAATAAATCTCTCCCGATGTAGGTGAATAAAGACCGTTCAGTATTTTCATAAGTGTGGATTTCCCTGCTCCGTTTTCTCCTACAATGGCATGAATCTCACCCTTTTTTATTTTCAGGGTAATATCATCATTAGCGACTATTTTCCCGCCTAAAAATTCTTTTCTTATGTTCTTCATTTCTAAAATATAGTCACTCATATTTCCTCCTACTTAAATTTTAAAACTGTTTTTCAATGTCATCTATATTAATGTTCGAATTAATAATATTTCAAATTGATATTCTGATTAAACGATGTTCTAATCAATAATTATTCTAATTAAAAAAATCAGATACATAGTAATTGGAATTTGTCTTTAATAATTCCAGAATATTTATTTTTTTAAGCACTACATTTATTTTATAATCATTGTAATAATATTTTGCTTTTTTACCTCCAATAAAAACAACGGTATTATTTTCATTATAAGTATATCCGTGAAATTGATTATTTTCAAGTAATAAAATTTCCCTTTTTAATTTCAGTTTATTTTTTTCCAAATCTTTAATTATATCAGGAGGAAAATTAACCAAGTACAGATTTTTCTTTATTTCAGGCAATAAAGCCTGATCTTCTATTTTTTCCGAAATTATAATATCCCTATCAAATTTATAGACAGAATCATCCTGAAATTTTTTAAAATCTATGTTGTCATAACTTTCTTTGACAAAATATTCAATTTTGGAAGTTTCAAAATTTTTTACAATATCTTTCCTTTTTTCTTTCAATTCAGCAACAAGAAATTCTTTATCCAGTTCCGAATACACATTATCAGGATTAAAACCTTTTCTATCCAGCAGTCTGTAAAGTACATACACCTGTCTGTTTAAAAATTCCTGATCTGTCCCTGCATACTGGCTTGTATTCATACCTTTCGAAAGCTGAGTCAGCTCCTGTATATTATATCCGTCAAGGGAAGAAGCAGGTAATTCCAGTACTTTTTCCTCTTCGGACATTTCATCGGTTTTTATTTTCTGCATGTCGTCATAAAAACATTTTTCCAATAATAGGGAGTATTTTTTGTTTTTATCAATTTTTCCCAATACTCTGTTAAATTCATTATAAAAATTATTTTTCCCAAATATGTCAGTGGGATAGCTCACTTCAAACAGTTTTATTTCATATCTTCCGGGAATTACTTTTCTTGATTTCTCCTCTCCGTTTATGATGACTTTTACTTCCTTAAATCTCGGTGTTTCTTCTTCTTTCAGCTTTATTTCCGATTTTATTTTATCAAATATACCGAAACTTAGTATACTTGTACTTATCATTAAAATTAATAATATCTTTTTCAAGGTTTTCCTCCTTAACTAATGCGGAACTGTTCTAAAAGAGAAAATTGAGTTTTCATTTTCAAAATATTTTTCCAATAATCTATAACATTTCTTTTATGGAAACTGCAATTTTTTCAGGTACTATTTCAGTCAATTCCTCTATTTCGGCATTTCTTATATTCGCTATTGTGCCAAATTTTTTTATTAATTCTTTTTTTCTTTTCGGTCCTATTCCGACTATATTATCCAATGCACTTTTTATATTTCTTTTACTTCTGAGTTTTCTGTGATGAGTTATTCCAAATCTATGGGCTTCATCCCTTAATCTCTGTAAGATTTTAAGAGTTTCATCGGTTTTTTCAAATATATACGGTTCACTTTCATAGCTTTTAAAAATTTCTTCTTCTCTTTTAGCGATACTTATAATGTCTGTATGTTCTATTTTTCCTAAACTTTCGAGTACGTCTACAGCTATTCCCAGCTGACCTTTACCCCCGTCTATAAGTATCAAATCCGGAAATTCTTCCTGTGATAATTTTGAATATCTTCTTGTCAAAGCTTCTCTCATCATTAGAAAATCATCGGGAGTATCTTTAACTGTTATTTTAAAATGTCTGTATTCTCTCGGTTCAACTTCCCCGTTTATTGCCACAGTCATCGCAGCCACAGCGTCCTTCCCCTGAATATTTGAAATATCAAAACATTCTATCCTCAAAGGCTGTCTTTTTAATTGTAACTCGATTTTCAATTTTTGCAACCCCTCCTGAATAACTTTTTTTTGTCTGAAGTGTTTTTCAACTTCTTCTTTCAAGTTCAAATATCCCATTTCTAACAGTTGTCTCCGTCTACTGTTTATTTTTGGAAAATGTAATTTAATATCTTTTCTTTTTTCAATTTCAGCCCACTGTTTTATCAGATTTTCATTTTTCTCATATTCTACATCACATATCATATTTTTAGGAATATTTCTTTTTTCATAATAAGATGTTACAAGTCTTTCAAATAAATTATCCTCATGGCTTCTTTCAAGGGAAATTTTTATATGATTTTTACTTATGACTTTTCCTTCTCTTATATTCAGTACACATAAAAATACAATGTCATTTGTTTCTTCAAACACAAAAACATCTTCATCTATTTCTTTACTGTATTCTATAATCTGAGTTTGCAGCAGTTTCTTGAGTGACTCAATTTTATTTCTTTCGGCAATGGCTCTTTCAAACTCCATATTATCACTGAACTTTTTCATTCTTCTTTCAAGTATTTCAAATATTTCCGTCCTCTGACCTTTCAGAAAATTTTTAAAATTTTCCACGTTTTCATTATATTCTTCTTCAATATCTTTATATTTACATGGTGCCGTACATGTATTCATATAAAATTTCAGGCATGGACTCGTATATTTATCCATACTTCTATGACAGTCCCTAACAGGGAATATCCTCAGCAGGGTCTTTACTGCAAAAAATATGCCCGTAGGATACGGTCCAAAATAATCGGCTTTTTCATTTAATTTTTTTGTACTTCTTACTATTTCAATTCTTGGAAATCTTTCTTTTGTAAATTTTATATATGGATAAGTTTTTTCATCTTTCAACAAAATATTATACTTAGGTCTATGCATTTTTATAAGATTATTTTCAAGAATAAGAGCCTCTACTTCGGTATTACATATAAAAAATTCTATATCTGCAATATTTTTGACAAGCTCCAGTGTTTTCACATTATGTGAATTTATATTTTTAAAATATGAGGACACTCTGTTTTTAAGATTTTTAGCTTTTCCTACATATATTATTTTCCCGCTCTGATTTTTCATCAGATAAACGCCGGGGCTGTCAGGTATATTTTTATATTCTATCGGCGGGTTTTTTTTGTCCATTTTTTCCTCTTTTTTTTAAAGAGATTATTTAATTTCAAGTTCATCTCCTATTTCCCTATGAAATTTAGTAATTTTATAATCAAATCTTTTCGATAAATCTTCATAAAGTTTATTTACAAAAGCTGCCGAACGATGCTGACCTCCTGAACATCCTATTCCTATTCTCAAATGGGATTTCCCGTCTTTTTCATATTTAGGAATCAGATAAACAAGCATATCATAAAGTATTTTATAAAATTCCTTACTTTCATTCAGCTCCATTACATAATTGCTCACATCAGGATGATTTCCGGTTTTTTTCTTTAAATTTTCTATATAATAAGGATTAGGCAAAAATCTCAAATCAAACATAAGGTGCATATCCAGAGGTATTCCGTATTTAAAACCGAAAGAAGTAAAATTTATGCTTAATTTACTCATTTTTCCTGAAAACTCTTTTTGTAAAATCTCCTGAAATTCTTTTATTGTAGTTGAGCTTGTATCAATTACAATATCTGCTTTCAGCATAAAATTTTTGATAAGTTTTCTTTCTTCTTCTATATTTTCCAGCAAAGTATCATGGAGATTTAAAGGGTGTTTTCTTCTTGAAAGCTCGTATCTGCTGAGAAGCACAGATGTCCTTGCATCAAGGTAAATTATGGTATAGTCTATTTTGAGATCATTCAGAAGTTTCAGCTGTTTATTAAACTGACTCATAAATTCCTGATTTCTTATATCTATAGCTACGGCGACCTTATCCCTTTTTTCACTGCTTATAAATATTTCGTTCAGATATTGAAATAAATTTATAGGAAAATTATCAATACAAAAATAACCTCTATCTTCAAAAAAGTCCATTGCTTCAGACTTTCCTGCACCGCTCATTCCTGTTATTATGACAAGTTCTTTTTTCCATTCTTCTTTCATAAACTTCACCTTCCATATTTTACAAATTACACTTATTATATACATAATAGAGGCGGAGTAAAAAATCCTCTTTTTCTATATTTTTAAATTTATATTATTTGAATTTATTACTTGAACTTATATAATAATAAAATTTTAGTTTTAATAACTTTATATTTACCTATTTATTATATCACATATTTGTAAATTCTTACAAAAAAATATTACAAAATTTTATATTATCCAGACCGTTATTTTTATACATTTTCTAAGTTTATTAAAAGTTTTTAATGTTAATATTAAGCCATATCATACATTTTAAGAGGTGAATTATGAAACATTTTTTCAGATTACTGATGTTCCTGATAGTCTTAGGCGTAGGCGGAGGAACGTATTTATATTTTCAGAATCAGGTGCAGATACCCGATTCAATGGTGCAGACTGCCGTAAAGTCCAAATTTCCTATGGAAAAATCTTATCCTTTCGGAAAAATAAAACTTTACAATCCTAAAACCCATTTTGAAAATAACAAAATGATAATAGAAGTAGAATATCTGAACGACGCACTTAACGATAAAATAAGCGGAACAATGACTTTTGAAACAGATATAAAATACGATTTAATGGACGCAAAACTTTATCTTGACGATTTTAAACTTATAAAAGTTACAAAAGAAGACAAAGAAATTGATATGGATAAAAAACCTATTATAAGAACTGCTTTAAACTTTGCTTTCAGTCAGCTCGAAAAAAAGGAGCTGATAGACCTGAAACAAATTGAGAAATTTCAGATGATAAAAGATATAAAAATTGAAAATAATAAAATCGTCGTTATAAAATAAATTGTCATAAAATAATTAATATAATGAGAACGTTTATTTACAGACTTTAAAATCGCTTTTGTCTTACTCTAAAAAAATTTTGCTGATAGAAATATCTGTTCATTCCCGAGAAAATAAAAACTCGCTTAAAGACTTAAAACAATTTATTTTCTCCAATGTTCACTATATATTTTTACTGTAAAATTTTAAATAGACTTGCAAAACGGTTTTAAATATTACAAATAAATATTCTCATTTTTTATTTTTCCACAGTTTTTCCATTCTTTCGTTTGCAATATTTTCAAATTTATTATCCCCGTGTTCATAAAATTTTATTTTTTCAGCCATATAGTCCTGTACTACAAAGTGTTCAGGATAAGAATGTGGATATTTGTAATCTTTGGCACCTAATTTTGTCAGATGTTTAGGAACATCCTGAATTTTATTATTTTCTATATGTCCAATAGCATTATCTATCGCCAAATATGCAGAATTACTCTTAGGAGAAAGTGCAAGATAGATAGCCACTTCGGATAAGATTATTCTCGCTTCGGGCATTCCTATCTCCTTTACAGCCTGCATTCCTGCCACCGCTATAGGTAAAGCCTGCGGATTTGCCAGTCCTATATCTTCCGATGACAGTATTACGAGTCTCCTTGCCAGATACATTGGGTCTTCTCCTCCCGACAGCATTTTTGCTATCCAGTAAACTGCAGCATCAGGGTCGCTCCCCCTTATACTTTTTATCATTGCGGAAATAGTGTCATATTTGTCTTCGGTCTTATGATATGATTTTTTTGTATTCAGCACTTCTTTTACTTCATCAAGAGTAAAATTTACACCAGTATTTGAAAGCAGTTCGAGTATATTTATTGCCTGTCTTGCATCTCCCTCGATTATTTTGGAAATATATTTGAGAATTTCTTCGGAAAAATCAAATTTTTCTTTTTCATTTATATTTTGCAAAATTTTAAACAAATCTTCTTCATTCAGTTTCTTAAACTCAAAAGCAAGACATCTGGAGAGTAAGGCATTATTCAGACTATAATAGGGATTTTCGGTTGTTGCACCGATAAAGATCACGGTACCGTTTTCAACCCACGGGAGCAGTGCATCTTGCTGCGCACGGTTCCACCGGTGTACCTCATCCACAAAGAGGATGGTCAAAAAAAAGTAATGTCTGTTTTCCCTCAATCCCAAATATTCTTTTTGCTCTTTCGGATAATTCTTTAATATCCGAAACGGAAGACTTTATGGCATTCAGATATTCATAATTATAATTCATTTTATTTGCGATAATTTCTGCGAGAGTAGTTTTTCCTGTGCCGGGAGCCCCCCAGAATATTGAATTCATAAAAGTTCCTTTTTCAATAATCTTTTTCAGTATTCCTTTTTCGCCCACAAGTTTCTCCTGACCGTAAAAATCTTCCAAATCTTTAGGTCTATATCTGAAAGCTAAAGGTTTTTTCTCTTCATATAAATTCTCAAATAAATTCATTTTTATCTCCAATTATTATTTTTATAAAATTGTTATCTCTTATAAAATATTAAAATGAACTGTTTTAGAACAAAAAATTATAACAATATATAAATTATATTTTTCAATTCTAAAAACAGTTCTGATTTATTTTTTATTTATCTTTATTATAATCAATGGCATTTTCGTCAGTTATATTTCTATTATCATAACTGCCTGAGTTTTCTTCATCCATATATTTTACGTTCAAATAAATTATAGAAAATAGTATACGGGAGAAAAGTGATAAAATTGCAATCAGCAATCCTACAATAATTCCTCCTATTTGAAGTCCTCCCATTTGCTGAAATATTACGAGAATTATGGATACTATGATTACCGTTGGAATAAAAATGAGTATTCCCGGTAAAATTATTCTAAGTCTATTATCTATGGAAATTCTGGAAGAATATTCATAAGTTCCTTTCAAATCAAGATTTTTATTTAAATATGCCTGTAAAAAATAAGGTTGTATAATAAAGAATATAATTGCTATAAAACTTATTAGAGGTAACCCCATTATCAAACCTACTATGGCAATTTTTTTTAAGTTATTATTATTTGAAATTCCGTTTAGATTGGCATAACCGTCATCATCTCCTTCTATATAGGAAA
>CALIJH010000167.1 GCA_938017765.1 uncultured Leptotrichia sp. | reverse complement strand
TTATCTTTCCTGTCTTTCCGTATTCAAACTTTATACTTCCATACGGTCTTATGCTTGTATTTTCACTCGTTCTAAATTCTTTACTGATTTCATTTTTCATTGCCACTCCGTATGACGTATAGTCTGACTTCGCTTTAAAAACTTCATCTACTACAAGATATTTTCTTTCCATTTCACTTCTACTTACAAATCCTTCTCCCGATATCGTCCATTGCAGACTTCCGTTATTATCAAAGGCTTTTGTCTTATATACTCCCAGTTTCAGCATCGTTGTATTCTCTTTTGATTTTCCTATATCTTTAAATTTAAAACTGTTATGTATTACTCCTGCATACCAGCCCGAGCTGTTTCCAAGTTTTAACGTTTCATTTTCATTTATATAAGCCACTCCGTATCCGTTATTTGTATAGTTTATTACTCCCGCTGTATTTGTCTTATACTCGTCCCTTATACCGAATGTTGTTATCTTGTTTGATTTCTTCGAAGATGTATCCCATTCTCTTCCCAGTTTATTTATCTCTTTGTCAAGGGCTTTTCCTGTACTGCTTATTCTCTGCTGCACGTTTGCATACTGATGTCCCATCATTTCATCTATTGCTTGGAAGAATAACACTTCTTCGTTGTTTCCTATATTGTTTAATTTTTGAAACAGATTATTTTCTCCTGTCCCTATTGCTTCCACTCCGTATCTTTGTTCCAGACCATTCAAAAAGTTGAATGTATTAGGTGCTTTACTCTCTTCATCACCTGAACTGATGCCTGACAGTCTTCTATCTCCTGCCCACGCAGTATATGGTACCTTAGCCAAGTATGCATTCTGGATAGTTCCGTCAGTCTGATTTTGAGATATACTTGCCATCCAAGTAAGCGATCCTGCATAAATATTCCATTTTTCTATTTGAGGATTTGCAATTATCATATCGTTATACGGCTTCAATATTCTTTCAGAAATTTGGATATATTTGCTCGTTGTATTTCGAGCAGCTTCTGTACCGATTATCAAATCTGCATTTGTAAGGTTGTCAAGCGATCTTAGCCCTGTAACCGGTGTTGTAAATCTCTTGTTTGACGTATCAATATACATTCCTATTGTTGATACTTCCATAGGTGTATATTCTTCAGCTGTTGTTGTTGCAATTTCAGGTACTACAGGTACTCCGTTTACTGTTATTGTTGCTACTGATGACCCTGCCGGTGCATGAATGTTTACTCCTGCCATATTTTTGCCAATATCTTCCCTTGCAGGCGTTTCATAGACATCTGTTGCGCCTACCCCTCTTATGTGCAATGTTCCATAGTTTCTTATAATTCCGGGATTGTTTCCGCTTTCATCTCTTTTTGTCAGCAATCCTACCGCTTGTTTAGCGTCAATGTCAATTACTCCATTGTTTTCAATAGTCGAACCTGATTTTACAACTACTCCGATTACTTTTTTAAGTCCCGTTCCATTAGATTTAATGATACCGTTGTTTATACCGTATGCCCCTTTGTCAAGGTACATTCCGGTAGTATTGCTTGCATTAAGGTTTATTGTTCCGTTATTTATTACTGTTGTTCCAGCTGTTGCTCCATACATTCCGATACCAAGTTCACCATTTACATCAATTGTACCGTAGTTTGTTATATTTCCTGTATATGGACCGATTTGCGAATCTCCTACATATCCTGCCGCCATACCGATTGCGTATTGATTTTCCCTAGGATCCGGGTTTGAAGCTCCTACTGTTATTTTTCTTCCAATTTTATTTACCGCAGTACCGCCATTTATACTGTAAATACCTACGTTTCCAATTCCATTTGAGAAGTTGATGTCTGCATCATTTACAATGTTTCCTGCTGCATAGATACCATAGTTAGCCGAACCTGTCGAAACTAACTGTGTATTATTTGTTACAGTTCCCGCTCCGTCAGCTGAATAAACATATACAGCGTTAGTTGGTAGACTTTGTGAAGCCACGTTACTTGTTATCGTATTTCCGTTCCCTTTATTTACGAATCCGTATGAACCGTCTCCAATTGTCATATTTGCTCCATTTTGTGCTGTAACCGTACTTCCTGAACCTAATGCATATACACCGATTGCATTATTTTGCCCTAATGTGATTGTTGAGCCGGGTGCAAGTGTTACATTTCCGCCTGTACTTAAAATACCTTTTCCGGCTTCTCCCATTACGAGCGTTCCGTTATTAACTACATCTCCTCCTTGGGAGTAGATTCCGTAACCTTTTCCGCTCAAGTCTTTTATTGTTGCGTTATTTGTAAGTGTTCCGCTGTTATTTATGAATATTCCTACAATTCCGTTATCACTTGTTCTGTTTACCATATTTACATCTACTGTATTTGTATGGTTTGTCCCGCCTTCATAGAATATTCCTGCTGCTGATTCATTAGCGGCACCTGTATATTTGATTTCAAGCGGCGAACCTGAAATTGTACTTCCGTCATTTTTAACGAATACTCCGACTCCTTTGTCCTTCACTTCAATTCCTGTAGCAGATACGATATTTACAGGAGTTTTTTCTGTATATACTCCAATACCCTTATTTCCTACAATAATATCCGAACTTCCGGTTCCGCCTAAATTTACAGTTACTCTCTTGGCAAGGATACCTACAGACTCGTCTCCGTTCATTATTATTCTACCTGTATTTGTGATAAGTCCGTTTTGTGCTGTAAGAAGTCCTGCTGGAGTTGCCGGCGTTCTTCTTGTTGCGGCAACTTCGTTTGTCTGTCCAAAGATACCTACCGACTGTGCTCCATCTATTTCTATTATACCTTTATTTTCCATATCAAGAACTTTGTCAGAGGCAGTCAATCCATTTGGAAGTCCTAATGCACTGTTTTTAATTTTTTTATCTGTTCCGTAGTCTTGAAGTCCCGATGTAGCAGAAGCGAACGCTGCCATTCCAACTCCCTGTCCGGTAGTATAGATTGTTCCGTTAGTGTTATTTAGGAATTTACTTCCATTTACTCCATAAAGACCTATTCCGCTATCAAGATAAACCATTCCCTGATTGTCCATAAATCCGTAACTTGTATTAAGTCCAGCTGTTGTGTTAATATTTCCTCCAGTAATGTTTAAAGAGCCTTTATTTATATACCCTGAATCATTAACTGACGTCGCAGAGCTGTTAGATCCCATTGCAAGCCCTTTTCCTTGAGAAGATCCTATTACTACTCCCGAACTTATTGTTACAAGCTCTCTTGACATTTTGATACGGTTAAAGTCATTTGTATTGTCATCCAAGTTGACATCAGTATCTATAAATGTCTGTCCGTTTATATAGTAAATTTTAAGAACATGCCCGTTGTCATTAAATGCTGCAAGTTTCATATCATTCTTTATTATTCCAATAATTGAACCTCCGGTCCAATGGAAAGGTGCATGTCCGTTATTTGAACGCAATACAACGTCATCTCCTGTCAAGTTTATTGTTACATTGTTCATTCCGTTATATTTTGTAACGTTAGGAGTTGTTGCCTCATAATCGGCTGTTGTTCCCGGCATAAGGATACCGTTTGCAATGTTAATTGTTGTAGGTCCTGTAAAGTTTATGTGTGATGTCGCATCAGCAAACATTGGCGTACTTGAATCGTGGTCATCTTCTTCATTTTCAGCGTGTGTAATTGTACCACCCTTAAAGTTTACTATTCCACCTTGAGTTGCGACCAATCCACCTTTTGTTCCTGTTCTGATTGTATTTCCCGTTCCGTTAAGATTTACGACGGCATACGCTCCTGAAGCCATAGCTCCTATACCGTGAACATCTACATTTCCAGTTACATTTACTGTACCGAGAGAGCCGGCATAAGCCCCTACATTATTATATAGATAAGGCTTTGTTGCGTCATCTGTTGCTGCCCATTCATCTTTAGCCACAATTTCTTTTTCAGCATTTATAACCCCATAGTTCATTGCATACGCAACTATTGATCCGTATCCCATTGCAGTAACTTTTTCTTTAGCATTAATTATTCCGGATTCTTCGGTAAACAATGCAATTGACGGATTTACCTGACCGGAAGGCGTAAATCCTGATCTTCCTGACAGCCTTACAGGCGCATAAAGATTAACTTCACTCGGTTTACCATAAAGATCTACAATAGGATCGCTATACATATTCGAGTTCATAAATTCATTATTCCAAACACCTTTTGAATAAGCGATAATTGTTCCTGTCGCTGCTTGGTTTACTGTATCATCTACAGAACTTATTACTGTTCCTGCTGAATCATTTATTGAAGTTGAAGGAGTTACATCCTTGTATGGTTGACGTTGTTCAGCTCTTGAGTCATCAATGCCATCATTAGGATCTGTATCAGGAACATACGGAGTTTTAGCTTTATCAGGTCTTGCCACATCTATTACCGTTCCTCTGTCTGCTATAATAGATATTCCGTCTGTTGAATATTTACCATAATAAATTTCAGCCTTTGCTATTTCAAGGTTATGTATCGGGTCGTCATCAAGTAGCGGAATTCCCTGTGAAGTTACTCCTTTTGTATTAAAAGCTATATCTATAGACTTTTGTTTCAGATAATCATCAGGTGCCCCCAAATCATAGCTTGGAATTATGTACGACCTTTGACCGGATCTTGAAATTATTCCTACATTTCCTTTAGATTCAGAAGTTTCTCCTATTTTCATTCCCATTTCAATTTCCCCTTGATAAATACCTATTACACTTTTCGCCCAACCATTTTGCTCTACTTCAACATAATCACGGAAATCATGAAGCGAATTGTATGGCAAATTATCTCCGGTATGGAAATTTCTATACAAGTTTTCAAACATTAATCCAACATTTCCATTACCATTTACACGTATCGCCCCTGTTTGTGTTCCTAACTGAATAACAGGAGTCAAGTTTTCGTCATGACGCAAATCCGATATCATCGGCCTACCAGTTTGAAATCCTGTTTCTCCATTTCTAAGGGTATCAAGATTTGGAACATATCCTATTCCTAAATAAACAATATTACCATTACCATTTATAACATAGTCTGAGAGATTGTCATATTTATATGCTCCCTGAACTCCCATAACAGTATAAATATAGTTATTATTGGCATTTATATTTATTCTCAAATCTCCGCTATATTTCCCTCTTTGATGATAAGACTGATAATCATTATTATTTATTCCTATTGTATAGTATGCTCCCGGATAATTATGAAATACTGTATTGTATTCTCCCTGAACATCTACAGTTGTATTAATTATATCTACTTTTCCACTATGCCACCCTTCTGTTGCAATAAAAGCTGAATATCCATGAAGAGTTGCATGTATGTTTTCAATACTTCCGTCCCATACTGTATGGATTCCTATAGTTCCTCTGGCATCATTTGGTCCGCTTCCTCCCCAGCTAGGGTCTCCGGCTATATCAATTGTAGCATCCCAAGCTCTCCATCTTGAACCCGGATTTCTGTTTACCGCATTTACATACATCAAGTTTGGAACTCTTATAGGATCAGGTGTCCCACCAATTAAAGAATGTTTCCATACTGATCTTCTATCTTTCTGATTTGTATCCGGATTCCATCCGGACCAGAAATGTTTACCTTGTCCATTAGCTTCTCTTCTGTGAGGCCATCCTAAACCATCTATATTACGCCCGGCAAAACGGTAATCCAATGTTGGATTTATCACAATGTTAGGTGTCTTGTCAGGTACTACAATCGGGTCAGGTGTAGGTATGTTAAGTGAAGGCGGAATTAAGTTAGGTACGTTCAATGCATTTAATGAAGGTGCCTGTATTCCCAAATTTGGAATACTCACATCTACCACTTTTGGTCTTATCGAAGCATCTACATTAATTGCAACAATTGGCTCCTGCGCCTGACGAATACGCACAAGTCCATAACCCGGCTCTATCCCTTCTCTATTATTCGATGAAGCCGAATATATATCCGTTTTATTTAATGATGAAATTGCCGAGAGTCTGTCATAGTTTGGGCTGATAGGGGAAGCATATCTTTCAAATATGGAATTTCCCCTTTTAAATAAACCTTCGTAAGGATATTTTTCCGTTTTGTCTCCACGCCCTTTAAAAGTTCCACGCCAATTATTATATTCAAAATTCTGTCCAAACTGCCACGAACTCCAAGGCGATTTTACAACATGATCTCCCTGTTCCATTAATTGGATAAGCTCTATTGTGGCAGAACTGAGAAGTTTGTTATTTTCTGTCCGTGCTTTTCTGATTGACTGTTTCATATTGCTGATAGAACTGTTGAGTTGTTTTCTCTGCTCTCCTATACTGTCTCCGGCAGCGAAAAGATTAGTCGTTTCTACAAGACTTATAACCCCTACTAAAAGAAACAATATCAATACGGAATCCGTGTATTTAAAGTCCTTTGTCCTCTTTGCAAAAGATTTCAGCTCCTTTTTCAATTTTTCTAAATTACTGATCATATACTTTTTCCTCCTTTTATGCTTGAAAATTTAATTTTTAGTGAATAAATAGTTCTGTTAAAATATATTTTTCATTTTTTTCTCCTTTTTTCGCCAAAAATTTAAAAATAGCCCATTATATTAATACTAAATAAAACAATATTTAATATTCTTTTATAAAATATACCTCGTTTTCATTTTTATGTCTACTCCATATTGATAAAAAAAATCTATTTTTAAAAATTTTATTATTTTTTAATTATCATTTCAACCTAATGTAATTATTGATATACAAAGTTTTTTTTAGAAACAGCAAAAAAAAACAGCCTTAAAATAAGGCTATTTTTCTAATTTTTTTTAACTTTTATTCTCTTAATTATTTAAATATTATTTTTCCTTAGAAACATTATTATCGTATTTTTCATTCAGTTCGGCAAATCCTGTTACCATACTTGCCAAATTTTGCATATTGCTTGGAATTATAATTTTAGTAGCTTTTCCGTCAGCAACTTTCTCAAAAGTCTCCATTCCTTTCAATGAAATTACTTCTGCTGTAGGACCTGCTTCTTTCAGCAGTCTTAAAGCTTCCGCTTTCGCTTTCTGAATAGACAGTATAGCTGCCGCTTCCCCTTCCGCTTCTTTTATCTGCTGTTCTTTTTTTGCTTCTGCCCGAAGTATTGCAGCCTGTTTTTCCCCTTCAGCCACTAATATTGCGGATTCTCTTTTTGCCTGTGCTTCGAGAATGTTGGCTCTTTTTTCCCTTTCAGCCTTCATTTCCTTTTCCATTGCTGACCTTATATCAGCTGGAGGGATTATACTCTTCAATTCTACTCTGTTTACTTTAATTCCCCAAGGGTCAGTAGCCTCATCCAGTTCAACCCGCATATTTGTATTGATTACATCCCTTGAAGTCAATGTCTGGTCGACAGTCATATCCCCTATTATATTTCTCAATGTTGTAGCAGTAAGATTTTCTATGGCTGAAATAGGTCTTTCTATCCCATAAGTGTATAATTTAGGGTCTGTTATCTGAAAATATATTATCGTATCAATCTGCATAGTTGCATTATCTTTTGTAATTACAGGCTGTGGAGGAAAATCCACGACCTGCTCTTTCAATGAAACTACTCTTGATACCCTGTCAAAAAACGGATTTATAAAGTTCAGACCCGATTCCAATGACTGGTCGTATTTTCCTAATTTTTCAATTATATAAACTCTTGATTCAGGTACTATTTTTATAGATTTAAATACTATAATCAATGCCATTGTTATAATTACTATAACAAAAGGTACTAATAAAAATTCCATAAATTTCCTCCCAAATTTATTATTTCGATTTTTATTTGCCATTTATCTTTTTTAAAATTTTTATTTTCTTTCCAATACTATTTTATTCCCTTTAAAATCTTTTATTATTACTACATCTCCAACTTTAAAAAAATCTTCACTGATGCCTGTCCATATAGAACCTTTAAATCTTACTTCATATTCTTTTCTTGGCTTATCAGTATTTATGACTTTTTCTATTTTTATTTCCGAGCCTGTCATTGCCGAGCTGAAATCATTTTTTCTTCTTTTTTTAAGATAATTTTGTAAAACAGGTCTTGTAAACAAAATAAAAATCAATGATAATACTGAAAATATAAAAGCTTCAATATAGGAATTATTAATAAACCCTGCTAATGCTGTTACAACAAGAGCTGCCAAGGCTAACCATATTGTTACAAGTCCGGGAATAATAATTTCCAGTAAAGCAAAAACTGATGTCAAAATTGCCCAGAAGATCGCTCCCATTGCACTCCCTCCTCTCTAAAAATTTTGAGAATATTATTTTAAAATTTTATTTTTTTTAATTAAAAGTAACACCTACATTACCTCTAATTCCGCCTTTACCAACACTGGCGCCAATTCCCGCAGAACACGACATTAAAGTTAATCCTAATAATATAGCTATAATTAATTTTTTCATTTTTTACCTCCTAACACTCCTAACACTCCTAACAGAGTATATCTGTATTTTTATGTTGATAATATATTATACTACATTTTTTGATTTTTTTTAAGTTATTTATATAGATTTATGCTTTCCCTGAATTTAGCTATTTTTGTTTCCAGTTCCTCTTTTATGGCATTTTCCTTATCCACTACAGCCTGCGGAGCTTTAGCCAGAAATGCTTCATTGGATAGTTTTCCTAAAACTTTGTCCAGTTCTTTCTGAGTTTTTTCTATATCTTTTTCAAGTTTTTCTATTTCTTTTTTCTTGTCTATAAGGTCAGCTAAAGGTATATATATTTCAGTCGTTTCAACCAGTCTAAATCCTACCAGTTCAGGAATTTCAACATTAGGTGTAAAATCATATTTTTCGACATTAGCAAGTTTATCGAGTATTTTCGGATTATCTGCCAATATTTTCTTTTCATTTTCGGAAACAGTCCTGAATATAATTTCAATTTTTTTGGACGGAGATACATTTGCTTCGCCTCTTATATTTCTGATTGCGGTAATGACTTCTTTCAGATAATCAAACTCTTTTTCAGCTTCTTCATTTATAAGTAATTTATCCTCTACAGGAAATTTTGATAACATTATTGTTTCTTCATCAAAACTTAGTTTCTGCCATATTTCTTCTGTAATAAAAGGCATAAACGGATGAAGCATTTTAAGTCCGCTGTCCAAAATGTGTCTCAATACCCACTGGGCAGTAATTTTATCAGTTCCTTCGCCTCCGTATACTCTCGTTTTGGCTATTTCCACATACCAATCGCAGAATTCCCCCCTGAAAAATTCATAAACTGCTTTTGCCGCATTGTCCAGCTCATAATTATCCATATATCCATTTATATTTTTAGCTGCTTTCTGTAATTTGGAAAGTATCCACATATCTTCTAATTTAAATTCCAAATCCGTAACAGAGGTTTCCTTGTCAAAGTCCTCAAGATTTGACAATACAAATTTTGAAACATTCCATATTTTATTGGCAAAAGTGGAACCCATTTCCAATAATTTTTCAGAAAAATGTATATCCTGTCCCTGTGATGTATTGTAGAGAAAGCTATATCTTATGGCATCTGCTCCGTATTTATCTATGAGATTTAACGGGTCGGGAGAGTTTCCCAATGATTTACTCATTTTTCTGCCCTGTTCGTCCCTTATCAAGCCATGCAGATACACATAACTGAAAGGAATTTCGTCATTTATATACAGACTCATCATTATCATTCTTGCAACCCAGAAAAACAATATATCGGCACCCGTTACTAATGTATTTGTAGGGAAGAATTTTTCAAGGTCTTTTGTTTTTTCAGGCCAACCCATTGTGGAAAAAGGCCACAGAGCGGATGAAAACCATGTATCAAGAACATCAGTTTCTTCCCTTAAATCAACTTCTTTTCCAAATTTTTCTTTTGCCTGCGCTCTCGCTTCTTCCATATCCCTTGCTACAAAAACTGTACCGTCTTCCGCATAATATGCAGGTATTCTGTGTCCCCACCATATCTGTCTTGAAATAGTCCAGTCCCTTATATTTTCAAGCCAGTTATAGTATACTTTTTCCCACCTTTTCGGCGTTATTTGTATTTTTCCGTTTTTAACTACTTCCAATGCTCTTTCTGCAAGGGGTTTCATTTTTACAAACCACTGTGTGGAAACTCTCGGTTCGATTATCGTATCACATCTATAGCAATGCCCTACCGAATTTTTATGTTCTTTTACTCCTGCGAGATATCCCTGTTCTTCAAGGTCTTTCAGTATTGCTTTTCTTGCTTCAAATCTATCCAGCCCGCAATATTTTCCGCCGTTTTCATTTACTTTGGCATCTTCCGTAAATATGTTTAAAAATTGTAACCCCGTTCTTTTAGCAACTTCAAAGTCATTAGGGTCGTGAGACGGAGTCATTTTTACTACTCCTGTTCCAAATTCCATATCCACATAATCATCGGCAACTACAGGGATTTCTCTGTCCATTAACGGCAATATTACAGTTTTTCCTATTAAATGGCTATATCTTTCATCTTTAGGGTTTACAGCTATTCCTGTATCTCCAAGCATTGTTTCGGGTCTTGTAGTAGCGATTATCACATAATCATCGCTATCTTTTATTTTATATTTTATTTCCCATATTTTTCCATTTTTATCAATATGATTTACTTCATCATCAGCAAGAGCCGTCTTGTCGTGAGGACACCAGTTTACTATATATTCCCCTCTGTAAATAAGCCCGTCATTGTACAGTTTTATAAACACTTCCTTTACCGCTCGGGAAAGCCCCTCGTCCATTGTAAATCTTTCCCTTGACCAGTCCAAAGAAACTCCGAGCCTTCTTAGCTGTTTAGTTATAAGCCCTCCATGTTTTTCTTTCCATTCCCACGTTTTTTTGAGAAATTCTTCTCTTCCTATCTCTTCTTTAGTAGTCCCCTGCTCAAGCAGCATTCTTTCCACTTTATTCTGCGTAGCAATTCCCGCATGATCTGTACCCGGAACCCATAAAGCATCAAATCCGCTCATTCTCTTATATCTTATAATTGTGTCCTGAATTGCATTGTCAAGCATATGTCCCATGTGCAGTATCCCTGTTACATTAGGAGGGGGAATGACTATGGAATATCCCGGTTTTTCATCATTATGCTGGGCATTGAAATATCCTTTTTCTTCCCATATTTTATACCATTTTTCTTCTATTTCTTTCGGTGAATAAGTTTTATTCAGTTCTTTTTCCATATTCTGTTATGATTTTCCCAAAATTTAAAAATAAATTTCAGATAAAATCTTTACCTCCTATTTCTGATATTTGTTTTACTTTATGACGATGTTGCAAAATTAAATGGTTGCAAAATCGAATGATTTAGTATTAAAATTTATTTCTGATTTCATTATATTTTTTATTCCTGTAAATTTTATTTATTATAAGCATTGGGCTTACTCTTTTTGATTTCACTATATTTTATCTGTCGGAAAATATAAATTTTTAATCATTTGACTTTATCATTATGAGAGCATTCTGTCCTGTGCCATAATAATTTTTTCTGACAGATATTTCTTTAAAATTATTTTTTCTATACAATTTTATAGCGCTGAAGTTATTTTCATTGACTTCCAGAAGAATTGATTTTTCTTCTTTTGTCCTGTTTTCATATTTTTCATTGTCAAACAATGCCGACATCGAATTTACTAACAGTCTATTTCCTATGCCTCTATTCTGAAATTCTTTATCCACTGCAATTTCAAATAAATCAAAACAGGAAAAAGTATCATAATAAATAATATATCCCGATATTTTCTCCTCTTTTTCCGTAATCATATTTTCTTCGATATTTCTTACCATATTTTCTATAATACAGTTAGTACAATAAACCGTATAAAGGTTATTTTCTAAAATATCTTTAAAATAGCTTCCTTCAACTTTATTCTTAAAATTTTCATTATGAATTTTGACTAATTCTTTTATTTTACTTTCATCAATATTATTAATGGAAAGTTCGTATATATCTTTTTTCATTATTATTTTTTATTATTCTTTTCTATAATCTCTAATTTCTGTAATCTCTAAAATACAAAAATTTCCAAAAAAGCCTGTCTTATATTAAAAATAATTTGTAACAGCTGATATTATGTTATCCTAATTTTATTTAAGCCATTGCTACATCAATCCTACTCTGTTTAAAGGCCACCATCTCAAAAGAAGATTTCCTTTTATCCTGTCTTCGGCAACATATCCGAAAAATCTCGAGTCCAAACTGTTTGTAGTATTATCTCCCATTGCCATATAATAATTTTTATCAAGAGTTACTGTTTCTCCGTTTAAGAGTTTCATAAACATTTCATCGTTATATTTAAAATCCTGTATCGGTAAAACGAGTTCATCTCTTCCTTCGACTTTTAATGTGAATGTATAATATGTATTTGTTTTAGGGTCATTTTCATTATATTCCCCTGAAGAATTTCCTATAATGTTTTTAAAGTCTTTTTTTGTATTTATTCTACTCAAAAACTGCTCTGCGGTCATTTCTTCATAATCCTGACCTTGTTTATAGCCTTCCCAGTTTGTTTGAACTATATAAAAATTATCTTTATCGGAATTAGTGGCATAACCCGCCAATTTTGATATCGCTATAATTTTATCCAGTTTGACTTTATCCCCTTTTTTCGGTATATATATTTTATTGTCTTTCAAAAGAGCTTCTATACTGTAAGGTCTGTTTAAAACTTCGGACAGTTTGTCATCTAAATAAATTCTGCCTGCATTGGTTTCTTCGGAACTATCTGTCGAGGGGTCTGTCAAAGTCATAACGGAAATATCTTTAATTTGCAACGTCTGTCCTGCAACTCCCACTATTCTTTTAGTATACATTATTTTATCAGTTACAGGCTCTTTGAATGCTACAATATCACCAACTTTCGGATTGGAAAACTTGTATTTTATCATATTGGCAAACACTCTGTCTTTTACTTTTATTGTAGGCTCCATAGAACCCGTAGGTATTACATAATTCCCCAGATAAAATGCCTGTATCAGAAGAACGAGAACTACAGCAGTTATCGCCGTATCCATTCTTGCAAAAGCTCTTCCCAATGTACTCTGTTTTCTTTTTTCTATTTCTATCAGCTCTTTTTTAGCATCTTCCTGACTCATCCCTGTTTCTTTTTGAATTTTTTCCAGTGCTTTTGTAAATTCTCCGGGTTTTGAATCATTTCTTACGGTTGACTCCAAAATTCTTTCTTTTGAAGGTTTTCTATAAAGGAAAATCAACGGAAATGACAGTATCATAGTCGCAAATAGATATATATAAAAATTTGTATCTAAAATATTGAACATCAATTTTCCTAAAAAAAGCATTATCAGATTTGAAAGAAATATCCATTCATGCTGTTCCCTCATAACCAAAAATATCATATTCAGGATAAACATTCCGTATATTCCCCAGATTTTAAGCTTAATTACATAATCGGGTTCCTTATCCACTATAAAAAAGAAAATAACGGAAACGGCTATCCCTAAAACTGTTATAATATTTCCGAGTTTTATTCTTTTTCCTTCTCCCTCATCTCCTATGGGAATATTTTTCAGTATATCGTCTTCTTTTTTTCTTATAAAATTCACTACCTGTTTTTCTCTTAAGAAAAAATATAAAAGAATTATTGAAGTTATTATATAAAATATTCCCCATAATAATATATTCATATTTTTTTCCTTTCTATTTCTAATTTCTGTTTCTAATTTCTATTTCTAAATTATTATTCGTACTTATATTTATTCCGTAATCTATATCTGTAAACAGAAAAAGCTAGCAAATGCTAGCTCTTAGCTACTTTCTAATTTCTTTAATTCTAGCAGCTTTTCCTGATAAGTTTCTCAAGTAATATAATCTTGCTCTTCTTACTTTTCCTATTCTCTTAACTTCTATTTTTTCAATTAACGGAGAATTTATAGGTATTATTCTTTCTACACCTACTCCCGAAGATACTTTTCTTACAGTGAAGTTTTTAGCCATTCCGCCACCGGATACTCTTATAACTACACCTTCGAATACCTGTATTCTTTCTTTATTTCCCTCTTTTACTTTATAATAGACAGCTATTGTGTCTCCTGATTTAAATTGAGGTATGTCAGATTTTAAGTATTCTTTTTCTACCAGTTCGATTAATTTCTCTTTCAAGAAATCCACTCCCTTCTTTACGCGATATTCTTTCTATCTTTACTGATATTATGTATCAGCATTAACAATAAAAGCGGAATATCCTTATTCAATATACGAAATATATTACCATATTTCCACATTATTTTCAAGTAATTTTTTGAGTTTATTTTTTCAGAAAATATAAAACTGATTAATCTGATAAATTATATTTCTATTTTATTTTTCTACCATTTTATTTTTACTATTTTATTTTTTTATTATTTTATTGATATTATTTTCCTTCTGTTATAAATCCTAAAATTTTTGAAATCAGAAATTTTCTTTGAAATTACAGTAAAATCAGTTTTTATATACTGTAATTTTATACTTATTTGTGATATAATTCTACAGGTTAAATTTAAATTTTGAAAGGAAAACAATGGGAATCATTACTAATTTTGCAGTTATTATAGTAGGCAGTCTGCTTGGGCTTGTTATAGGAAAAAGGTTTAAAGAAAATATCAGAAATACTATAATGGACTGTATAGGTTTATTTATTATTATTTCAGGTATAAAAGCTACATTTAATTCCGACAGGGAAATCAAAATTCTTATATACTTTATGGTCGGCTCAATTATTGGGCAAATTATTGACATAGATTTTCAAATTAAAAAATTAAGTATTTTCGTAGAAAATAAATTTTCCAAAATTTCGTCTATTTCTTATAAAAATGATAATCTTTTAAATCCAATTGAAAATAAAGAAAAGGATTCCAATTTTGCCAAAGGTCTTTCTATGACTACTATTCTGTATTGTGTAGGAGCAATGGCTATAATAGGTCCTATAAACAGCGGTCTTGCCGGTGATAATAAAATATTGAACATAAAATCCGTACTGGACGGAATTACAGCTATAATATTTGCTTCCACTTATGGTATAGGAGTAATTTTTTCAGCTTTTTCGGTACTTATATATCAGGGAATATTTTATCTTTTTGCCCAGCAGATAAAATCTTTTCTGACTCCTGAAGCAATATCGGATTTAGACTTTTTAGGCGGAATAATGATTTGTGCTTTAGGTATCAACATTGTTCTGAAAAAAAATATAAAAGTGGCAAATATGCTGCCTTCGGTATTTATTCTCATAATTACTGAAATATTTATAAAATACATAAAATAATTTTATACAGGGAGGTCTTTATGAAACCCCACGAACTTTATAAAATAATATCAAAAGTTTCCTTATTTAAAGGATTTGACATAAATGAAACAGAAGCCGTACTAAAAAAAATAAATTATCATATCAGAAATTATAAAAAAAATGAAACGGTATTTTTCAGAGGAGATAATATTGAAAATATCATCATTATCCTCGAAGGCTCTGCCAAAGGGGAAATGCAGAAATCAGGGGGAGAAACTATCACTATTGACTTTATAAAAACTTACGAAATTATAGCTCCCGCATTTATATTCGGAGATACTAAAGTTTTCCCTGTAGACCTCATTTCCGTTGAAAAATCCAAATATTTATTTCTGAATAAAAAAGATTTTGTGGAAATTATGCAGGAGGATAAGAGAATTCTTTTAAATTTCCTCGATGAAATATCCAATAAAAGTCAGCTTTTATCCAAAAGAATATGGTTTAATTTTGTCAATAAAACTATAAATGACAAAATCCTCAGCTATATAAGGGAAAATCAAAAAGACGGGATTATCTCATTTCAGCCCAATATATCCGAACTTTCAAAAAAATTTGAAATTACAAGACCCTCCCTTTCGAGGGAAATCTCGACATTATGCGATAGAGGTATTTTGAAAAAAATTAAAAACAATAAATATCAGGTAGATTTTTCGAAATTATAATACACAGCAATGCAGGATTTATAATTATCAATTTTATTCAATTCCATTTATAAAATTTTTTGAAATTACAATATAGTATAAAATGAATAGAAAAAAGAGTGGTTGGGGTTCCACTCTTTTTGTAACGCTATGAAAAGACAAAAAAGATAAAATCTTTTTCAAAAATAAGTACATTAAATATATACCTTGTTTTTTTTAAATTTCAAAATATTTTTGAGATTTTTTTACAAACTTTTTTTACTAACTAAAAATATTTCTTTCACTTTTATAAAAATCAGTATTCTTATCAAATATACTTTTTTAACTTTTTTCAAAAAAATTTTTATTTTATCCAGAATTTAAATTATATATATAAAAAATCTAACAAATTAAAAAAATCCAATCTACCGTTTCGACTGAATTTTTGGTCGCCTGTAGTTGGTACAGGTGGTAGTCATATTTGTAAATTGTACAGAATCCGTGCAAAGTATAGAACCGCCGTGATGTGCCTGATTCAAAATACAAAAGTCTGACCCCATTAAGAAAGAGTAAAGCCCAAAAATTGTATCGTCGGTAACGAATAGACCAGAATTTTTTATTTCTGATTACAAGTATATTATATCTTTTACTTGCAAGAATGTCAATAATATCAGATATGTTTTTTTCATTTAATTTTTTTATACTATGGAATATTTTATTTATGCTCTTTAAAAATATACTGTTTTCTGTTACAATTAGATGTAATAATGATTACTTTAAGAATTTTGGAATAATAGTCAGACCAAAAAATAACAAAATAAATGGAGAGATATAAATAATGAAAGAAAACATAAAATCAAAAAAACAGACTTCGGATACTTTCAGACTGGCATTACTGCTTTGTCTTGTAGGCGGCTTTACTGACGCTTACACTTTTATTATGAGAGGAAAAGTTCTCGCCAACGCTCAAACAGGAAATATGGTCTTTTTTGCTTTGAGGTTAGTCGAAAAAAGATGGAGAGACGCTTTATTTTACTTTTTACCTATATTTGCTTTTGCAGTGGGCATTCTGATTGCCGAGATTATCAAAAAGAAATTCAAGCATAACAAAATTCATTGGAGACAGATTGTTATCCTTATAGAAGTTGCAGTTTTATTCATCTCTTCTTTTATTCCTAAAGGAGAGCTGAATGTTTTTGTAAATATTGCAATATCATTTGTCTGCTCCTTGCAGGTACAGGGATTCAGAAAAACACGAGGCAACCTTTCCGCTACAACAATGTGTACAGGAAACCTGAGAAGCGGGACGGAAAATCTCTATAACTATCTGTCAACTAAGAACAGAGATGCAAAGCATAAATTTCTGACTTATTACGGTCTTATACTTTTTTTTATGATTGGTGCTGTTACAGGTTCATTTTTTTCCGAAATATTCAAGGAAAAAGCTCTTTTAGTTTGCTGTATTATACTGTTATCGGTATTTGTTATAATGTTTAAAGATGAGATATAAATAATTTTATTTTTCATTATTTTATTTTTTCATTATTTTATTTTTTCATTATATTAAATTATATTCCCTTATTTCTTAAACAACTTGACTTTTAATATAATTCCATATTTATTCTTAGATTATTCCGTTTTTTTAATCTTTTGGTTAATTCATTTTTTACTATGTTTCACAATTATTCTTGGACTTTATATTTATTTTTAACCTAATTTATTTAGTTAGGTTATTTATTATCTGTCAATATTTCCCCATTTCTTAAATCTGTTCTCATTTTTTGGATAATATTATCCATTTCTTCAAGCTTTGACAAAATTTTCTTTTCTTTAGGGCTTGTTTTTATTATTTTTGAAATACCTCCATTTTTGATTATAATTCTTTTATCGGCTATCAATGCCAATGTGGGGTCATGAGTCGCCATAAGTACAATCTTATCTGATGAAACGAGTAAATCGAGGGCTTTCTTTCTGTCAATTCCCGCATTTTCAATCTCATCTATCAGGACTATAGGCGAAGAACTTAGTATTGCAGTGTCTGCTATCATCAATGCCCTTGACTGTCCCCCACTGAGGGCTGTAATCGGCGTATCGAGATTAAACTGCTCTCCTGCAAGTTTATTTGCTTCTTCTATGATTTTATCAGTTACTCCCTGAATATCATCTATCATTCTGCTTTTAGCATGCAATTCCAAAAAATCCCTCACGGATAAATCCATGACAAAATTCATATTTTGGGATAACTGGGCGACAAGCTTATTGTTTGATGAATATCTCCATTTTTTGTCAGGCAGCTCCCCGTTAATAAGTATTTCTCTCTGTGTCGGCGTATCTTTTTGAGCCGTCCATTCTATATCTGCGAGCAGTCTTGATTTTCCAGAGCCTGTAGGCCCTACTATAGATATTATTTCCGATTTGTTTATATCAAGTCTTTCAAAACCTTCAGGATTACCCGTTTTATCTTTTCCCGCAATTATTGTCAGAACTTCGACACCGCTCTCTTCTTCCATTCCAAGAAACAGCTTCATCTGTTCGATATATTCGATTAACCCCTCTTTTATTTTTTCTGTATCCAATGCCATATCTTCTATTTCTTCTTCGGCAAATTTATCTAAGAACTCACTGAATGTCTCATTTTCATGACCTTTTATGTCGATAACATTTTCACTGAAAAAATTTTCCGTAAAAGGATACTTGTCCAGTAATTCGGACATTTTCAGTTCATCTACAAGTTTTTTATTCATCGTTATTACCGCCTAAATTCATTTTTCTGACATTTCCCATTTGATATTTTTCTCCTATTCTCGTTTCCCCAAGACAATAGGAACATAGAGCCGACGGCATAGGAAATCTGAGTTTTTTCCCCTGAACAGTTTCTATTTCTTTTTCCTTTTCATAAAGCAGTGTGCTTAATTCATAGGCTCCCTGTCCTGTAAGCCCGTTTACGTGCATTGTTATAGCACCGGGATTTACAGAATTTACCCTTGAGGCAAATACTTCCCTTTCAGCCTGCGAAACAATATCTCCTTTAGTAATAATAACTATATCTGCGGCTTTCAGCATAGGTCCTATTTTTTTAGGTGTATTTATGCCCGACAGATTGTCGATTACACATATCCCTTTTATATCCTTTATATATGGCGAACAACGATTACAAAGACCCGCCGATTCGGTTATAAGCATGGAAAGTCCCAAACTTCTGCCCCACTGTACTACTTCTTCTATATTCGATACAAAAAAATGGTCAGGACATAATGCTCCCGAAATACCTTTTTTTACAGGTATTCCTGCTTTTTCATACAATATATCGTCATCTGTATACAAGCAGTCAAATTTTACTACTCCCACTGACATTCCCTGTTTCTTCAGGGCGTCAACAGTTTTCAATATTACACTTGTTTTTCCTGATGAGGGTGGTCCTGAAACTATTATTAAATTCATATTTCCTCCTGAATAATCATTTTTTTTGTCTTATCATATCTTATCATACACCTTGATATTCTTTGATATTGTTATAACTATAATTCAGATCTTTATCTTCATCACAGTTATTTTATTATAATTTCATAATGGCTTCGTTAAATTCATCTTCGCATTTTCTGACTAATCCTCCGACGTCATTGCTATGAATGAAATCCCAGCCAATCCATTTAAATTTCTGGTCTTCTTTCAGATGATTGTCCACATTGGGATTTGTCGACGGAAATTTTCCGTTAGCGGAAAACAGTGTCCCTATTTCTTCGGACATAAAGAAATCTATAAAAGGCTGAATTTTATCTTTTTTGGACTTTTTTGTAATCATAAATATAGGACTGAGTAACGCCCCGTCTTTCGGCCATACGGCTTCGAGGTCGGTCGCTCCCATTAGCATCTGTGTAAAGAAATACGGAATTATACTTACGGCAGGTGCGTCTCCACTTCTCCCTTTGGCTTTCACCATTTGTGCCGGATGAAGATTTTTCTTGTAAGACCTTGCAAGTTTCTGAATACCTTCAGAACCGTAGTCTTTGTATATATTGATAATGAGAGCATTGAACAAGTCGAGGTCATTCATCGGTAAAGCTACCGAATCTTCCAGTTCTTCGCTCAATATATCTTCCCATACTTCAGGTGGCTTTCTGTCTCCAAGAACTGTTTTATTTATAAGGAACACAGCAGGGACTACTCCCATTATGGCATACTGTTTTTTAGGGTCTCTTAAGTCAATTTCTTCATTACAGAAATCTTTGTTCATATCATTTAAATATGTTTCAAATATTCCTTTTTCCATAAACTGCCCCATAAGCTCCTTGTCAAAAAACAACTCAAACCCTGCCGATAAGAGTATATCCGAGACTTTATCAGGGTTTCCTGTTTTCACTTTATCCACAACCCAGTCCAAGCCCAGATTTGCCGACTGCAATTCATAATCTATCTTATAATCTACTTCTTTATTTCTCGTTTCAGCCCATTTTTTTATGCCTTCCAGCAGAGGTATCCTGATAGGACAGGGTAAAACTCCCTCTATAAGTATATCTCCCGTGGCATTTTCCTTTTTCCCCTCAAGGGAGATATCAGTTTCGCTGTCTTTCTGCAAAAATGCAACTAATTTTTCTTCAAACAATTCAGGATTGATTTTCTTTATTTTTAAAGCCATATTGAGTTTTATATTTTTTGCCATTGACTCAAACATCTGTTTATTTTTTAGCTGCTCAAATCCGTTAGCTATAAAAAATTCGAGTGTTTCGGGATATTTTTCCACAATTTGATACAATGTATCATTTAAGCCGAAAAATTTATTCATAATATTTCTCCTTTCTTATATCTCAATTATATTTTAATTCGATATTTTTGATTTGTTTTCTTTTTATTCTATAGTTATAGATAAAGAATATTCAGAATTTTAGTTCAATATTATTGATATGCTGCCTTTCTTTTTCTATTTTCTTTCTTTTTTTTCTTTTTTCTTTTTTCTTTTTTTATAAACTTTATCTTTAATCTATCAAAAAATTATATATTCAATTATTTTGTATATCCAATTATATCATATTCATAAAAAAAATATGTAACTAAAGTTACATATTCAATTTATTTTTTTGATTTTTCTCCTGAATATTTTTTTCCGTTATTTACATCTTTTTTTTATTATTTTTCTTAGTATTATTTCTTTTTTACTGTTTTTCTTTGTCATCATTTTTTTTAGTATCGTTTTCATCTGTTATATCAGACATTGATTTTTTAAATTCTTTAAGCATTTTTCCTACAGCTTCTCCCAGTTCCGGCAGACGTTTAGGTCCAAAAATAAGTAATGCTCCCAGTATTATGACTATCAGTCCGGGTGTCCCAATATCTCTAAAAATTCCCATTTACTATCCTCTCCTTTTCCTATAAATATATTTACTGACCACGACGCTTACTTCATAAATCAGAATTAACGGTACTGTCATTGCCAAATCACTTATGAAATCGGCAGGAGTCAGAATGACTGCCAGTACAAGCAATATAAAGTATCCGTATCTTCTGTTCTTTACCAGATAAGCAGGGGTCAAAATATGTAATGATGTCAGAAAAGCCGCTATAACAGGCAGTTCAAAAACAAATGCAATAGGCAATGAAGTATGTATTACAAATTTCAGATAACTTTGTGCAGTAACCTGCACACTAAACAGGTCTTCCCCGATAGAAAGCAGTACTTTCAAAAGTGCAGGTGTTACCGTAAAAAAGCCGAAAGCAAGTCCCGAAACAAACAGAATAAATATTGCGGGAATATATGAAAGCACCATTTTAGCTTCTTTTTCTTTCAGTCCCGGTTTTACAAACGCCCACAGCTGATAACTCGCGAAAGGCAGTGTAAAACTGAAAGCACATATCCCTGCCAGTGTAATATATATCTCAAGAATATCGTTAGGCCCTAACACGACAAGTTTTTTTGAAAAAGGATATGTCAGCATTTTATAAATATCTGCACAGAATATCAGACTTACTGAAAATGCAATCAGAAAAAATATTATTGTTATTATAAGCCTTTTCCTGAATTCTCCGATATGCTCTATTAATGTTTGAGCTTTATCTTCCGACATGGACACATCCTTTCTTTTTTTCTTTTTTATTTTTTTGCTATGGCTACTGTCATTATACGGACAAAAGTAGACAAAATCATTTTATTTTTATTATTTTTTTCTTTTCAGTGTTATTGATGCAATCAGGATTATAAAAATAACCTGACTTATAAACACTTCCCAGTTCGCGTAAATACCTAATATTTCCACCGTAGGTATAAATTTTATCAGATGTAAACGGACAACCCCCACAACCTGCAACATATGAATACTTGTTCCCAACATTTTAAACGCAAGAAAATAGATAGTCCATGTGAGTATAAAAAATACTCTGTGTACTTTTATTTTCGAAGAAGCATATATAAGAACCAATGCAATTATGATAAGTATTACGATGGCACTCAAAATACCTATGATGAGGTTCTGCACCGATATTAAAGGTAAAATTCCTACATAAAACAGTATTGTTTCGGCACCTTCCCTGAATACGGCAAGAAAACTCAATACAAACATCGAAATAAAACTTCCCGTACTTACTACGATATTCATTTTTCTTTCCATATAGTCTTTCCAAGCTTTCAAAGAAGACCTGCTATGCAGCCATACTCCTATTCCTATCATCATTGCTACTGCAAATATACCTACAAATCCCTCAAGTATCTCACGGTTTGTCCCCGAAGACACAGCCGGAAACACTTTTTGAAGAATAACGGCAATAACGATACTCGCAAGAATTCCCGCTACTGCTCCTGCGTATACCCATTTCAGTCCACGTTTCTGATTTGCAGCTTTCAGTCCGCTCACCAGTGCCAATACTATCAGCAATGCTTCCACTCCTTCACGAAGCAGTATAAACATCGCATCCAAAAAAGTATATTCGGCTTTTGTGTCAATTTGGGACAGTTCGTCTATCAATCCCTGCAACTGCTCCTGATACTGCTTTTCTCCGCCTTTTACCATTATTACGGGTGTCTGTGTCTCAACTTTTGTATAAAGGGCACCGTTACGTGTACTTACATCTCCCTCTACAGTAGGCCAGACTTGTATAAATTTTTTTACTTTTGACTGCCCCGTACCGTTATCTCCTGACTTAAATGCGTCAAGTCCCTCTTTCAGCAAATCTACAGCCTGTTTTAAAGTAATGTTTTCAGAAGAAGCATTTTCGACTTTCTTTCCGTCGAGAAATTCCTGAATAACGGTTTTCAGGTCATTAAATGAGCTTATGACATTGTCGTAGTTGAAAGGTTCCATTTCCATGGAGCTTCGCAGGAAAGCCATGGCAGTTTCGACTTTTCCGTAATAAACGGTGTCTCTATCCCTAATTACTGCTTCATTTCTTGTCCAAACGCCGTTATATTTCAGATATTCCTTTTTCATAGCTTCCACGTCTTTACTCCGAATAACTTTTTCCAGAGTATCAAGAGCAGGAAACACTTTCGCTTTAAAATCTTTTTTCACCTGAGTTTCGTCAACAGGATTCTGTTCCTTTTCAAATGCCAGAAGTGCTTTTGTAATCTCTTTCAGATTATCTTCAGTTACATCTCCTTTATTCAGAAGTTCCTGTACTTTTGACCCTTGGGGAGAATTGGCATTTTTTACAGTCCTAAATTTTTCTTTTATTTCTTTTGCAATTTTTTCTGCTTCTTTTTTATCATTGTTTCTAAGGGCAGTAGTTGCATCGGTTATTTTTACATAAATTTCACTGTAACTCTCTTTTGCAATAATATTAGCACAGAAGAAAACAAAACACACTAATAACGTAATTCTGAATTTATTCAAATAATTTTTGGCCAATATATTCCCCTTTCCTTATCCCTCCGAAACATGCAAAAATCCCTGTACCTATGTGAGTAATATACTCATTCAGCTTATCTTCGTTTCCGAGACTGTTCTGGATTTTGATAAACTGTTCAGGATTTTTCTGAAAACATATAAACAGCAGTCCTGCGTCAAACTGACCGCTTATTTCATTAATTCCGTCAGAATAGGAAAAAGCACGGCGACAGATTTTCGTTTCAGCCTTTTTTGCTAAAAACACATGGGAGTCAATGGGAAGTACGGGATTTCCGTCAGGTCCTTTTTTATTTATATCAATCACGGCAAATTCATCTTTTTCTCCGAAAGGAGCACCGCTTTCTTTATATCTTCCGAATGTATTTTCCTGTTCCTGCAAATTAGTACGGTCCCATGTTTCAAGGTGCATTTGGATACGTCTCACCACCATATATGTTCCGTCTTTCAGCCAGTTATCCTTATCATACCATACTATATTATTAAAATCATTTTCATTTTTCGGATTTTCAGTCCCGTCCTTAAATCCGAATAGATTTCTCGGAGTTTCTTTTCCATTCC
This sequence comes from uncultured Leptotrichia sp., assembly GCA_938017765.1. Classification (GTDB taxonomy): domain Bacteria; phylum Fusobacteriota; class Fusobacteriia; order Fusobacteriales; family Leptotrichiaceae; genus Pseudoleptotrichia. The sequence goes on along the minus strand of CALIJH010000167.1, from coordinate 7,605 downwards.
CTATAGGCAAAAATCCTGACTGGCTCCACTTCAGTGTAATGAGTGTACGTCCTTTACGAACAAGATTTCTCACCGCATGAAAAGCCACCTGTGCGTCATCGGCGCAAGCCTGAATACATATATCTCCGCCTTTATAACGTTCTTTTATCTGGTCTCTCGGGAAATGGGGCAAATCTTTAAATTCTTCAATTTTTTTACTGTCCAGTTTCAGTTTATCCAAAAATGTCGGACTTATTCCGAAAGTTACAGTCAAACGATAAGGATTTAATCCTACCGTTTCCCCAGTATCGACAGGAGGCAACAGATGATTTTTCAATTCGGGAGCTATAAGCTCCCCTTTCATCATTTTTTCAGTATAATCTGTCCATTCCTTGAACATTTCCTTGACTTCTTCCTTATTTTCGGAATGTAACTCCAGTACTGCAAAGTATACATTTTTCTGTACGGGAGTGGATATTCCCGATTGATGTTTTCCATAAAAGGAAATTTCGTCTTTCCCCTCAAACTGTTCGGCAACATTGCCGAATAGGCTTGACATAATGGCACCGACACCTGTCGCCCCTACTGCAACTCCTGCTCCGGCTATTCCCGCTTTTTTTAAAAAATCACGACGGGATATTTTTTTATCAAACCATTTTTTTTCTTTGTTATCATCACTCATATTACTTACCTTCTTTTACATCCAGTATTATTCCCATTTGGGATAAAGGTTCTCCAAGCTTGGTTACAGCTTCCGCAAGTGCTTTTGTGTCCTCCTTTGTCAAGTCAGTGTACAGTTTATAGTTTTTATCATCTGTCATATATTTGTCAAGCAGTCCGTTTACAGCTTTAAACTCTGAATCTAAAGTTGCTACAAGTTTGCTGTCTTTTTTTTCTAATTTTGACCTAAATAGTTCAAATATTTTCTGTGCTCCCTCAATATTTGCTCTAAAATCATATAAATCAGTATGGGAGAATACTTCTTCCTCTCCTGTGATTTTTTGAGTGGAAACTTCATTTAATAAATCTATAGCTCCTGTAAGCATTATGTCAGGAGTTACTTCTATAGTCGCTATTTTGGCTTTCAACTCCTTGATGTCATTTACAAGCTCATCAGCATACTTTTCAGTACCCTTTGTAGTATTTTGCTCCCATAATATTTTTTCAATTCTATGGAAACCTTTCCAACCCTCTTCAGTATTAAATTCCTCTTTAAAGTCCACTAAACGGTAATCTATCTTAATGTCGGATTCTCCAAAACTTTCAGCAATAGGCTCTGATCTTTCATAAGCCATACGTATTAACGGATATACTTTTTTAGCTTCTTCAAGTTTTCCGTTTTTCAATAATTGAGCAAAATTTTCAGTATCTTTCAGAAGCATATCAATCTGCTCTTCAACAAATTTTTTATATTCCGCCGTTTCCTTGCTCAAATCTACTGCCCCATTATTCTGTTCTGCCTGTGCTGTTGTTCCGTTTTTTCCGTCCTCCTTGTTTTCCTTTTTTCCGCACCCTGTTATTACTAACGCTGTTACTAATGCCAAAAGTGCAATTTTTTTCATTTTTTTCATTCCGAAGCCTCCTAAAATATATTTTTAATCAAACAAATTATATCTTTTATTTTTTTATTTGTAAAGAAAAATTATTTGATTATCAAAATATAAAATTATGATAAGAAATATTTCTCTATTTCTTTCTATTTACTTTTTCCTGACATTTATCTCTATATTTACTACTTTTATCTTAGTCTTATGTCAATAAATCAGTTTTATATCGATAAAAAGGAGAAGTTAAATAGAGATTTTCTTTCTTTATTTATCCATATCTTTTTTCATATTTGTTTGGTGGCAACTGTTATTATCTTTACACAAAACATCTTTTATATCTTCTATTTTTGATTTCCATGATTTTTTCTGAATTTTTTCAATCAACGCCTTGTCTATTTCTCTTTTTTCCCTTGTTCTTTTTATCATATTTTCTATTTTATCTGCCAATCTCAATACAAATGCAGGTTTTTCTTCTTCCACAGCTTTATCAGTATCGTAAATCGTGGGCATATCGACATATTCGATAATCTCATCAACATTCAGCTCTTTTCCGAGCAGCTCTATAAGCCCGTCTATCTTTGTAGCAACTACTCTAAGACCGCTCCCGAGTGCTTCTACAGCTATAAGTCCCAACCCTTCAAAATATGAAGGCAGTATAAAAATATCCTTTGTCCGCATAATGTCCGCTAATTCTTTCTGGGATACAGCATTATAGACATTAATATTTTTGGAATTTCCCACTTCTTTTTTTATTCTTTCTCTATTCTGTTCGGTTATGTTACCTATCAAATCTATCGTAACGCTGTCGTCATTTTCCTCTATTTTTCTAAATGCCTTTATCAGTTCATAAAACCCTTTGGAATCATCAAACTTTCCTGCGTATACTAATTCCACTTTTTCTTTTTCAGGATAATGTTCAGGCGGATAGAATATTTTTTCATTATATCCCGCCCCTATGTCTATTATTTTTTCTTCCGATATTCCAAATACTTCCTCTATATCCTTGAACTGTCTATTACTTAGAGCCAGCACATTATCCACATCTTTCAGGGAGTGTATATGCCTTTTTTTCAGGCTTTCATTTTGCCTTGCCTGCCTTATATCAGTATTATGGCATACTGCAACTACTTTTTTATCGGGAAAAATCTCCCTTGTCATTGATGACAGTATCCAAAGATGATGAGTCAATATTACATCGGGATTAAAATTATTTTTTGCAAGATTTAACTGTTTCAGAAATTCCTTTTTCCATTGCCCGAACATTTCGTCGGTCATATTATGATAAAGCGTATTGGGATAAGGCATAATATCACTCATTCCTACTATAGAAAAGGGGAGATTTTCACTTTCAAAAACTACTTCATATTGATTTTTCCTGTCCAGTATATTTATATCGTAATCGGCTGTCGTAGCATAAACACATGCCTGCTCTATATCCCGATATTCTTTCAATCCGTCAATGACATTTGTGAAATAAACTCCACTTCCTGTCTTTACAGGTAACTGTGCCAATATATGCAATATTTTCATAATTATTTTATTCCTCCGCCTATTTTTATGTATTTTATCTTTAATTATTTCCTTTTATTTAGATGAATTGTAGCATATTTGTATTGTATCATCAAGGTGTATTTATGCTTTAATATTTATACAAATACTTTTAAATACATACTTAAATGTATACGCTAATATATATACTATTAAAAATATTACTCTTTGAATTTAGAATTCTAAATTCAAAATAAAAAATACCGACTTTTTAATATTCATATTTACCCGAAGATAAATAGATTGAGCCGATATTCCGATAATGTTAAATCCAAATAACTAAAACCAATAACCGCTATTTTCTTACAGATTGCCGCAATTCTCTTTCTTTATTCTAACTGAAAACTTATTTATATTATAAACTTTCGTTCAATATTATTAATCAGCATAATAAATGCTTCCGTCGAGAACTACCATTGCTCCTTTTCCGCTTGAAGTTGGCGGAACATAGAAAAAGCTGTGTCTTTTTACTGTACCGTTATTATATTTTAATGTCAAATCACCATTATTTATAGTATATGTTCCCGAAGCTTTATTTGAACTGCTGGAACCTCCTTCTGCTGAAGAAGTGGACATCGAAGAAAATGAACCTGAATATTCTATAAATCTGTTTCCTTCAAATTTTATATATCCGTTTCCTCCTGCTCCGCTGACTCCTATTCCTGCACTTCCTGATACAGTTCCTACATAGAAGCTGTACACGCCGTCAGGGATTTTATTTTTTGGTATCTGTGCCTTAAACATATAGAAACTACCCGGTGCCAACATAGCATTTTTATCTGCCGTTGTATATTCATATTCGTCCTTTATTCCTTTTTTATCTGTTGTAATCAGCTTATTTCCGCTTATTGTATATGTTCCGTCTACTCTTGTTTTCCAGTCAGCCTTACCTAATTCTTCTGTATATGTGCCATCGTCTCTCAGATAAATCACCTGATCGAATCCGCTGTGATCAACTCCTGCATATACTCCCCTACCCGATTTTGTCGACTTTCCTGATGAAACTGCCATACACATCGCACAAAGTATCAATATAGCAGATGTTATTAAAACTTTTAAATTCAAATATTTTTTCATAAAAATATCATCTCCCTGTATAAACTATAATTTCTATTTTTCATAAAATTTCTTATGAAGTTTCATTTTGTATATATTAGCAAATGAAGATTAAAGAAAAATGAGAGATTTTATTTTCATATATAATTCAGATTATTTGATAATTTTATATTTTTAATTTTTATACAACAAATATGCGGTTCTATCTGAGCTTTATCACTACTTTCAAAAAAATATAGTTTTTTTCAAAAAAACCATTGACACATTAATAAAAATATGATATATTATTTTTGCTAGCAATCATATGTATAGAGTGCTAACAAAAAGAGAAATAAAATTTTATGCAAAAATATTTTATAGTAAGTTGGAATAAAAATAATACTTCTAATATATAATACAAATATTTTTAACAATATGAATATTTTTACTAATTTACTAACTATATAAAGCATATTAAATAAAAAATCTGAAAAATAAGGAGAATGATAAATATGGAAGAAAAATTTACTCAAAAGAGTATGGAAGCCATTTCCGAAGCTCATAATTTTGCGATTAGATACAAAAGTTCCGATATAAAAGTAGAACATTTACTACTTGCACTGATTGGGCAGATGAACGGACTTATTCCCAATATACTCAAAAAAATGGGGATAAACACTATTGAACTGACAAAAAAGCTCGAAGACAAATTAGACAGAATGCCTAAAATAGAGGGAGGAAGTATAGACCCAAGACCCAATGCGGAAATGAACAGAGTTCTTGTAGGTGCCGAAGATTATGCAAAAAAAATGGGAGACGCCTATATAAGTACAGAACACCTATTTTTGGCAAGCTATGACAACAACAATTTTTTAAAGGAAAACGGAATTATAAAAAATCAGTTTGAAAATGTACTGAATGAAATAAGAGGCGGCAGAAAAATTATGTCCGACAATCCTGAAAATTCTTATGAAGCTCTGGATAAATACGGTAAAGACCTTGTAGAACTGGCGAGAAAAGGTAAAATCGACCCGATAATCGGCAGAGATCAGGAAATAAGACGTGCTATTCAGATTTTATCGAGAAGAAATAAAAATAATCCTATCCTCATCGGTGAACCGGGTGTAGGTAAAACCGCCATTGCGGAAGGCATTGCCCAGAGAATACTGAAAGGGGACGTACCTGAAAATCTGAAAGATAAAACTATATTTTCACTTGATATGGGGGCACTCATATCGGGAGCAAAATACAGGGGAGAATTTGAAGAAAGACTGAAAGCCGTACTCGATGAACTCGAAAAGAGTGACGGAAGAATAATATTATTTATAGATGAAGTCCATAACATCGTAGGAGCAGGAAAAAGTGAAGGTTCTATGGACGCAGGAAATCTCCTGAAACCTATGCTTGCCCGTGGAGAAGTCAAAGTTATCGGTGCTACTACTCTTGATGAATACAGAAAATACATTGAAAAAGATGCAGCTCTTGAAAGAAGATTTCAGCCTATTTTAGTTAATGAACCTACCGTAGAGGATACTATTTCGATATTACGTGGTCTAAAAGAAAAATTTGAAATATTTCACGGAATTAGAATTACTGATAACGCAATAGTTACAGCCGCTACAATGAGCGACAGATATATAAATGACAGATTTCTACCTGATAAGGCTATCGACCTTATTGACGAAGCGGCAGCAAAAGTAAAAACTGAAATCAACTCAATGCCTACAGAGCTTGACGAAGTAACAAGACGTCTTATGCAGCTCGAGATTGAAAAAGTGGCATTGACAAAAGAAAAAGACAAGGCTTCAATGGATAGACTGGAATCTCTGGAAAAAGAGATAGCTGAACTGAAAGAGGAAGAAAAAACATTAAAATCCCAATGGGAAAGCGAAAAACAGGAAGCAGGAAGGCTTACAAAGATTAATGAGGAAATAGAAAGAGTCAAACTTGAAATTCAGGAAGCCCAGAGAAGAGCAGATTTCAATAAATTAGCCGAACTCCAATACGGAAAACTGGCACCTCTTGAAAAAGAGAGAGAAATTGAGGAAGAAAAATGGAAAGATCGTAACACAGGTAATTCCAACAAATTATTAAAACAGGAAATAGACAGTGAAGAAATTGCGGAAATTGTAGGAAAATGGACAGGGATACCTGTTTCCAAACTGTTGCAGGGAGAAAAAGAAAAGATATTGAACCTTGCCGAACATATGAAAAACCGTGTAATTGGACAAGATGAAGCCATTGAAACCATAAGCGATACTATAATAAGATCCCGTGCAGGATTGAAAGACCCTAACAGACCTATCGGTTCATTTATATTTTTAGGACCTACAGGTGTCGGAAAAACTTATCTCACAAAAACCCTTGCCCACAATCTGTTTGACGATGAAAATAATATTGTCAGAATAGATATGAGTGAATATATGGATAAATTCAGCGTTACAAGACTGATAGGAGCACCTCCGGGATATGTAGGATATGAAGAAGGCGGACAATTGACAGAAGCTGTCAGAAGAAAACCTTATTCTGTTATACTATTTGATGAAATAGAAAAAGCCCATCCCGATGTATTCAATGTTCTGCTTCAACTGCTTGACGACGGTAGACTGACAGACGGGAAAGGTAAAGTTGTGGACTTCAAAAACACTATAGTTATAATGACTTCCAACATAGGAAGCGAGATTATTCTTCAAGACCCGCAACTTTCAGATACCACAAAAGAGGCTGTACTTGAAGAAATGAGACATAGATTTAAACCTGAATTTCTAAACAGAATTGATGACATTATAGTATTTAAGTCATTAGGAAAAGACAGTGTAAAAAATATCATAAGTCTGATTCTTGAAGATATAAACAAAAAACTTAAAGACCAGTTTATAAAAATAGAATTTACCGACAAAGCCCTTGATTTTATTGTAGATGAAGCTTATGACCCTGCTTACGGAGCAAGACCGCTGAAAAGATTTGTTCAGAAAGATATAGAAACTAATCTCTCAAAAATGATTTTATCTAATGAAATACCTGAGAATAGTGTAGTTTTAATAGATACAGACGGTGAAAAACTTACTTATAAAGTAAAAAGATAAAAATACCCCTAAGGGTTGAGGTCTGATGATTAAAACAGGTTATAACTGATAAATAAAAAAATCAGTACAACTACCATTTTAAACATAGCAGTACCTCCTCGTATAAAAGTTTACGGCTTTGTGAAGCCGATAAAATTATAACAAAAAAGACTGGAGTTTTCCAGTCTTTTTTGTTCACAAATTTTAAACTTCTATACGAGTACCCTTTTGGGGTCTACCTCAAGGTATTTGTACTATAACATAAATTAATAAAAAAATCAAGTTTCCTCTCCTTTCGGAGTTAATCATAATTTTTTAATAAATATATATTTTTCTATTTTTTTGTTCTTCATATTATTTTTTAAATGATACTACTAATACTATTTTTATAAATTCTATTAAGAGAATTTTTTTGTTCATCTAAAATAAAA